>CALWPI010000006.1 GCA_944383385.1 uncultured Clostridia bacterium | reverse complement strand
AAAGATAGTGCAGTTGAGTACAAATATACCATGGGTGATATGACTTATACAAAAACTGTCACATTATAAAAAGGAGAGCAGAGGCTCTCTTTTTTAGTTTAGTATCCACAAACAATTATTCAAAGATGTCGCTATAAATAGCCAAATTGGATATATCCACATTAGTTTTGTATACCATATATTAGTTTTATCTAATTGTACTTGCAGTAGCACTCCAAAGAATGTGTTTAGTATGATGATGATATTGCCCAGTAACGTTTGGTGTAATGTGAAAAAAACTAAACACCAAAGTATATTCAAAATACCATTTACAATACTCAAAATAATTATTTTTGTAGTAATGCGTTTTGTTTTGAATAAGAGGGACAAAATAATTGCAAATAATACATATATTATTGTCCAGCAAATTGGTATCACAATATTAGGAATCCATTGTGTAGGACGGGTGAGTGTGTCAAACCAGTCCATGCCAAGATTGACAAAAATACTACCTAATATAGCGACAAATAGGACACACAAAATTGAAATAATAATTGAATTGTTTTTTATAAAATTTTTCATAATTTATTTTATGCAACTTAAATGCTAGATATGACTTTTTGTTTTAATTGATTTTGATAGATATTTGACATTTGAATTATTTTTAGATACATTGTTTATAAGGAGAAGAAAATGGATAAACAATTTGAACCACTATTTACCCCTTGGAAGATTGGCAATCTTGAAATAAAAAACAGAATTGTGATGTGTCCTATGGGTGGGACTTCGCTTTTTGGTTGGATGAAACCTAGTAGTTTCAACAAAGAAAGTGCAGATATGTTTTTGGATATTGCAAAAAACAATGTTGGACTTATTATTCCTGGTATTGCGCCGGTAAAAGACTTGATACTGAATAGGTGGATGTATCAAAACAAAGGGATGTTCAAAAAACTAAAAAAATATATGGAAGAATTTCACAAAACAGGAGCAAAACTTTTTGTACAACTAACAGCAGGCTTTGGACGTTCTTTTGCCATAACAGACACTCTTGTAAAATTAAAGAAAAACAAATTTTTGAAAACCTTAGTCAAGCCTATTGTGGATATTGACTACATTTGTGCATCTCCAAGCGCACTGCCTTCAAGGTGGGCAGAAGATGTTATGTGTAGGCCACTGACAAAAAAGGAAATTGATAAAATAATTTATGCGTTTGGTCAAACGGCTAAACTATGTAAAGAGGCAGGTGTTGACGGGGTCGAAGTGCACGCTGTACACGAAGGGTATTTGCTAGACCAATTTGCAACCAAATATACAAATAGTAGACAAGACAATTATGGTGGCAGTTTTGAAAACAGATATAGATTTGCTTGCGAAATTGTAAAAACGATAAAAAAAGAATGTGGACAAGATTATCCTGTTTCACTACGTTATTCTGTTGTTAGCAAAACAAAAGGATTTGACAGTGGTGCAGTGCCTGGCGAAGAGTACACAGAAGTCGGCAGAGATATGGAAGAAAGCGAGAAAGCTGCAAAATACTTGCAAGATGCAGGATATGACATGCTAAATGCTGACAATGGTACTTATGATGCTTGGTATTGGGCACATCCTCCTACATATATGCCAGAAAATTGCAATCTAGATGACGTGGCTCATATAAAAAAATTTGTAGATATCCCTGTTGTTTGTGCTGGTCGAATGGAACCTATTACGAGTGCAAAGGCAATCAAGTCGGGCAAGATTGATGCAATGGGAGTGGCAAGACAGTTTTTGGTAGACAGACGTTGGGTCACAAAACTTATGGAAAACAAACTTGAAGATATCCAGCCTTGTATATGTTGTCACAATGGATGTTTTGCTCTTGCGCACTATAAAGGGGTCGCAAATGATGAGTCGTTTAGTGAAGCAAAACATATGTCACGATGTGCACTAAATCCACAAACGATGAATGGTCATAGATTTGATATCAAACCTGCTAAAAAACACAAAAAAGTGGCTATAATTGGTGGTGGAATAGGTGGAATGGAAACAGCAAGAATTGCTTGTATACGTGGTCATGATGTTACTATTTATGAAAAAACTGACAGGCTTGGTGGAGTGTTTATTCCAGCTGCTGCACCAAGTTTCAAGGAAAAGGACAGAGAACTGATTGAGTGGTATAGAAGGCAAATTGCAAGCATGCCAATAACAGTCAAATTGAATACTGAAATCAATGATATTTCAACTCTTGATGCTGATGAAATTATTGTTGCTACGGGTGCTGTAGCAAAGAAATTGAACATTAAGGGTGTAGAAAAAACTGTTTCAGCAATTGATTATCTAAATAAAACAAAGGAAGTTGGCAACAATGTCGCAATAATTGGTGGTGGATTGTCCGGATGCGAAATTGCATATGACCTGATTTTGCAGGGCAAAAATCCAATAATTGTTGAAACAAAAAATGACCTTATGGCAGTTAGGGGATTGAGTCTTGCAAATTCATCTTACTTGCGAGATTATTTCAAGTATAAACACACTCCTATTTATCTAGAAAGTTTTGTAACAGAAGTTGGAGATGACTATGTAATTATTCAAGATAAAGTGGGCAAAACTACAAAAGTTAATGTGGACAATGTTATCCTTGCTATTGGATATACACCAGCGCCACTTGTAAAGAAAGGCAGACATGTCCATATTGTGGGAGACGCCAAAACGGTTGGCAATTTGAGAACAGTTATTTGGAGAGCGTGGGAAGTTGCAAACAAACTATAAAGACAAAAAGTGGTAAGACAATCTTATCACTTTTTTTGTGTATAAAAGTCAAAAAAACATAAAATGTGTTGTTTGTATTTTGTCTACAATTTTACTCATAATAAGTTTATAGGAAAAAATTTCATTTATATAAATATAAATGCGATTGCTCAAAATAACTATATTGTTTGACAAATATCGTCAAATTAGTTTGTCGTTATTATAAATTCTAGTATAATCATTATAACTAGTATAATGGAGATTGTAGGTAGTTTATGAAAAAATGGAAAGCAATAGTTGTATCAACGGCGTTGTTGGGAACGCTCGGGTTGTCTGGCTGTGGTTGTGATGACAAAAAATCGCAAACACCAATAGTTTTGCCAAATTATATCATTCTTCCACAACAAGATTATTTGGAAGACAATAACGAATTATTAATCGGTGAACGACTAGGCATAACATATAAAGTTGACCCTATAAACACATCAGCAGATTATGATGATGTGGTTATTTCTTTTGATAAAACTGGCGTTGTTGAACTAGAAGGAGCGCCAGAACGCACAGAAGGATATGACACTTTTTATGTCGAAGCAGTTGGTGTTGGAGAAGTCACAATTACTGTCTCAACGGTACACCGTGAGCACAAAGCAACTTTGACTCTAAAAGTAGTACAACAAGTGCAATTACCTGCACCAACTAATGTTGTTTATGATGATGAAAATATTTCTTGGGATAATGTCGTAGGAAACAATGGATATACATTAAAAATAAATAATGGACAAGAAGATACTCTTATAGACATTGCAAAAGACACCAATAGTTATACCTTTGACGATTATGAAGAGGGCAAAGAATATACTGTAAGTGTTATGGCAAAAGGTGTGGGCAAAGCATATGTGGATAGTGAATATTCAAGTGAAGTGTCCTTCTATTATTTGCCAAAAGTGACACAGTATAGCAATGATGAATATATCTTGTCTTGGCAAGGAGTGGAGAATGCTACTAGCTATAATATTTATGTGAGATACACATTGAGGGGAGACAGCACAGAGACTTATCAAACAAGTGTTGATGCTACTGAACCTTTGCAATTTGATTTGAGTAGCATTGAAGGAGCAAGTGACGCTACGAAATTTGAAGTAACAGTCATTCCACAATCCACACTTGATAATGTCTATCAAAACAACACATTCTCGACCTACGATTATGTTGTGAGCAAATTGAGTACTATTAACGACTTGCACATTACAAATGATGGCACATTGCTTGATTGGGCAGACATTAGTGGGGCAAGCACTTATGCACTAAAAATTGGAGAACAACAATTTACTTTGAGTCAGTCACAATTTGATTTGACGAGCCTTGATGCAGGTCAATATACTGCACAGGTTTATCCTTTGAGTGACGACAAAATAAAAGGTGATGTAGCAACTTTTGTCTTTGAAAAACTTGCTACTGTTACAGGTGTCAAAGTGCAGGACAGCAAACTTATGTTTGATGCAAATGCAAATGCTTCGGGATATACTGTTCAGTTTATGAATAACACTGATGGTCAAGTGTATCAATACAAGTTGACAGGGGCTTCTAGCTCTACAATATCTTTGTATGACACTCTAAAAGGTAAGACTGGTAATTATAGCGTAAATATCATAACATTAGGTCAAGACAATGGCGAATATGCAACAAGTAATACACTAAATTGTGATATTAGTTTTGATGTTTTGCCAAAAGTAGAAATTACAGCACTCAAAAATAATAATATCATAAGTGATGTGTCAAATATTGTGTTAGGTAACTCTACAATCATTTGGACAAAACTCGAACAAGAAGTCACGTATTTTGTATATTTACAAGGGACAGACAAGAAAATCACATTACTTGAAAGTGACAATGGCGAGTATCAATTGTCGGGGTCTAGTTATTCATATACTCTGCCAAGCGATTTAGATGCAGGCAGTTATCAAATATTTGTGAGAGCAGTTGGCGATGGTGTCACCACTATTTCAAGTATTGATGTGTTTGGCGAAAATCAAAATGGTTATACATTCACAAAATTGGCACAAGTTGACCATACCACTTTTGCAATCAATTCAACTACTCAAAGTATTAGTTGGAGTGCTGTCTCAGGGGCTGTTGGATATGCTGTAACCGAAGGAGATGTCACAACATTTACAACAAGTCCTACGTATAAAGTGCAAAGAGTAGGTACGTCAATTACCGTAGTTGCTCTTGGTAAAGATAGCGTAAGCAGTGTGGACGGCAGTTCAATAAATAGTTTGTCTTCTCAACCTTATAGTTACGACACATTTGATAAAATTAGTAATTTGCAAACACAAAATGGTAAATTGTATTTTACGTCAACAGATGATATTAGCAATGCAACAATTTATGCAATAATTGACAATAATCAAAATAATCCTATTGAAGTTTCACAAGAAGCAGGAGTCATTGATATTGCAAATTATCTAACTGTTGCAGGCGAGCATACGGTTCAAATATATTTGTATCAAAATGGATATATCGAAAGTGAGTTGTCTAACATTTGTACGTTTACAATGCTTGATACAGTACAAGAACTGACGGTTGAAAAATCAATAGACAAATATACCATATCATTTGATAGAGACGAAAATTCAAATGGCTATTATTGTGAAGTGCGTCACACAGACTTGGATGGTGAAAACAAAGTCGTCTCTCTTGAAGATGCTATCCTTGGTGGAGAAATTGACGGCAGTACATTAGAGGCTGGAACATATTCTGTGCTTCTCAAAGCATTGGGCACAGGCAAATATGTTGATAGCAAATTGTCTACAACATTTACTTTTGTCAAACTACCAACTGTTGTACCACAAGCATCTGGTTCAAAAATTGTATGGCAAGAGTCCAGTGTTGGCAATATAAAAGCAACTGGATATGATGTCTATGTTGATGAAATAAAATCTAATACAGAAACAATTATTGGAACGAACTATACACTGCCTGCAAGCGTATCAGCAGGTAGCCACAAGATAACAATAGTTGCATTGAGCGAAAACAATAATTGTATAGATAGCAATATGTCTACCGATTTGTCATTCAACAAACTATATGATGCCACAGGACTTGCTGTTGTAAATGGTCAGTTTACTTGGACAAAGACGGACGGAATGACTTATCAAGTGTATGACGGAGATGTGATACTTGAAACAACAAATAATAATTATTTATCTGTCGAACTAGTTGCCGGCAAAGTGTATAATTTGAGCGTTGTTGTAACACGTCCAAACAATATTTCATCAAATAAGAGCACAACATTGTCTCTACAAAAATTGCCTACTATTACAGAAATGTCTATTGCAAACAATACAATAACATTTGTCGCACCAAAGATTGGAGATGTTGAATATGCTTCAAAATATGAAGTATATGAGATTACAGAACAAGGCAATAATCTTATTCAAACAATAGAAAATACTGGTGCAGGTAGTTATAGCTTTGAAATCTATAAAACAGAACCTAACACTTATCGTTATGTTGTAATTGCTGTGGGTAGCACAAGCGCAACCAGTTCGGGATATGTGACAAGTAATGCAGGCAGTGGACTGACAATTGATGTTTTGCCAACTGTTAATACAGGGTCACTTGTTGTAAGTGGTGGAAAATTATCTTGGGAAGATATTGAAACAGATATCAATTTTGATCATTATCTGTTGACGGTCTATGGCAGAGACACAGACGGAACGATTGATTGTGAAGGCAATGGCACAATGTATAGCAAGTTGGGCGAATACAACATGGGACACTTGACAAGTTATGATTTTAGCCAGTATGAAGGTGGGGTCTATTATGTTACACTCCAAGTCATTGGCAACAATGCAGACATACTTGATTCTAGTGTAACAGGATATTTTAGAGTAGAAAAATTGTTGACACCAGCTGTAACACTCAATAATGGTGTTATCAATTTTGTAGGACCAGACAACACAACGGGCTACGCATATCATTTGTTTAATGGCGACGTCGAGGTCACTTTGCAAGACAATTTGAGCACAATTTATATTGATGATTCTATGCAAAGTCTAGGAACATACACTTACACGTTGTACGTATCAAAAGACGGATTTGTTGATAGTAACATTTCTTTACCACTCACAGTAAAAAGATTGGATACAGTTAAAAATATTAAAATTGAATCAATTACTGAAAATGAGGAAGTCGCTGGTCTTATAACAAGATTGTCATGGGACGCTGTGGAAAATGCTACTGGATATAAAATTGTAGTATTTGAAAATGGCGAACCTACAAACATAGTGATTGATGTAATTGGCAAAGATTTGCACAGTTATGATATAGAAAATATTGACTCTTTGTCTGGCAGCGTTGATATTGCAATTATAGCAATTGGAAACACTGTAATACCAAACACAAATGATGCAGTAATAGACGGATATATCAATAGCAAATACAGTGACGAAGTCACTATCAATACATTAGGTCAAGTCGAAAATGTTAGATTAGAAGACGGCAAACTCAAATGGGATGCTCTACAAAACGCATCACAATATAAAGTTGTTGTCAAAAATGCAAATGATGATAGTACTGTTGATACACAATATGTAACGGGCACTGAATATTCATTTGATAACGTAGTCTCCAATGGCGAATTTGATGTCTACGTCTATGCTTGGGGATATATCAATGGTAATCAAGGATATATTTCAAATTCAAATCCAACTATACTTGCTGGACTAATTAAAGATGACGTTATCACAAATGAAAAGGTCAGCATCAAAAACGGTGTGTTTGAATGGACAATTACATTAAAAGACATTAAAGATTGTTTGGCTCAAATGACAAATAGTGAGTATCTTGAAGATAGCAGAGTCTTGTCATTATTTAGAGATGTTACAAGAAAGGTGATAAAAGGCGACGAATTGTCGACTGAACAAAATATTACAGCAACAGGTCCAGACGATGAGACTGTGACTGTGTGTTCAGAACAGGAGTTCTTTAATGCTATTAGACATTTGATAACAATCAATGTACAATATTCTGCACTTTCAACAGCAGGAGATAGTGCAAGTTATTACAACAAAATAAACAATCAAACTGTAACAAGCTTTGATTATAATACGGAAGATACAGCAAGTGACAGTTTAGCAATACGTTTGATATATGATTTTGAGTCAAGCGAGGGATACTACAAGATTGCATTTGGCAATGTGGGCAACTCTGGTAATGCAGAGAGTGAATATACACTCCGTATTGCTGGTAATATGTTGCAAGAATATACTGTTTACAAAGCAGTTGCACCTTCTTGTGTTACACTTGAAGGCGAACAAATCACAGGATATACTTTCAACAACAACGTATACTTTAATAGAGTATTCTACACCGACCCACAAGGCGTTGAAAAAGAGTCAAATTATGTTATCGAACTCAAATATATTCAAAATAATGTCGAACAATCAAAAGAATTTGTTGTCGAAACGGATAGTGGTTACCTAAAAGACGGTACAGACAACGAATCAGCACATTATGGTTGTGTACCATTTGGAGATATTATTACAGCACTCAATTTGCCTACACAAACATCTTTTAGTGTAAGAGTGCGAGTGTTGGGTACAGTAGATAGTGCTGGACAAAGCGTTGTAGACAATGTATTTGCTTTGCGTAGCAATTATGTCGACAACACCAGTGTGCAAGTGCTTATTCGTCCAACACTTTCAATCAAAGACGGACAAGTAGCATGGGCACCAAGTAGTATTGCATATTTCCAAGTATTAAGAATTTATAGAAACGGCGACGGCGAACTCATTGACACAGCTTTGCTTCGTGATGTGGCAAAAGAAATGTATCCAAATTTGACTAACGAAAATGTTGACACTGTTTTGTATGGTGGTGGCATCAAACTGCCTTCAAATAAAACAAGTGAATTTTCTAGTCAAGTGCTTGCAAAGAATGAATACTATGATTTGACTATTCAAGAATACGGCAATGGAATAAATACAATAACGGCACAAGAATCTGCAAAGAGAACATTTGTGACACTTGGCAATTCTGTTAGTGATATCACTCTTGACCAAACAGGCAGATACGTATTCAGTTGTATCAATGCTGCTAGAATTACAGTTTATAAGTCAAGCAGTATAAACGGTCCATTTGAACAAGCTGGTGTGCACTATATTGAAAAAGAATCGCAAGGCGAAACACAGTTTGTATTTGAATTGCCACAAACTTATGCTGCATTTGACGATAGTGGCAAAGCAATTTATTATAAGATAGGTGTACAAGACGCACCAACAGAAGATTCTCCAATGGCAATTGTTGGAGAAATGACACTTGATGACCAAGCATATACAAGATTTGACAGTGTGGAAAATATTAGAGTTGACGGATTTAATATTGTTTGGGATAGTGTCGAACTCGTCAACGGATACGAAATCACAATCAACAACAAAACAACTATTGAAGTCAATGGTGGTACAGAATACAGTCTTGAAGATGACGAATTGTATCCAGCAGGCGACTATGTCATAAGTGTGAGAGCACAAAGGACAATTGGCGAAAGTCATATTATTGGTATTGCATCTACTGCAACAGTTCACAAATTGGCATCTCCAACACTGAGACTCAATAACGGTGATGTGTTGTGGGATTTGGCAAACACAAGCGATGTTGAAGGACAAAATGTCCATGTTGTTATAAGAGAAAATGATAATGTATTGTTTGAACAAGATATGTCATATCCACACAGTGCATTTGTATTTGCTGACCAAGTTGACCAAGAAGGCAATCCATTGTTTGTAGAAGGGAACACATACCAAATCGAAGTGTATCAAGTGGCAAAACCAGACACTCTCAATATAAGTAGTACAACAGCAACAATGACTGTACAATATTTGGGAACGACTACACTTGATTACGGACAAAATGGTAGTGATGCGACACTCAACTTTGCACAAGCAAATAATGCAGTGGGTTATCAATTGGTATCAACCACATTCAACCTTGTGACTGACGAAGGTGGCACACAAACAGAACAGTTTGTCAAAAAATATGTTTACAACATTTATACAGCAGGAGATATTGGAAGTGCTGTGATAAATAGTGTAGTATATTCAGAGTATACATTTGACTCTGCATCAAATGCTTGGATTGCAAACAAAGAAAATCAAGCAATAGCCAATATTGCAAGTGTTGTGACATACAATAGCGAAACATCTACATTCAGTTTCTTTACTGCAAATATCAATCAAGGATTGCCACAAGGCAATATAAATTATCGTAGTCAAGTAAGAGTGCTAGGAAGCACAGCAACTGCAACTGAATCGGGAACGAAATATGTGTCTGGGGCATTTAGTAATGTCGTTGATACAGCTGTACCACAAACACCAATCAATATCCAATTTGATTCGACTACGGGTTATGTGTCATGGACAAACGTTCGTGATGATTATCGACCATATATTAATTACACAATGAATATTAATGTAAACGATAGTTACAATTCGTTTGAAAATATCGTAAGTAGAGTCGAATCTGCTGGTTACACACAATTTGACATTGTGAGAAAAATTGGCGAAGTCGAAGTAAGTTATACTGATGACGAATGGACCAATCCAAATAGCGGAGATACAATTTCAGTCAAAATCACAATGAGACTCGAAAAAGGTGACACGCAGTATAGGCTAACAAATATTGGTAGTTATAGTGAGATTGCTATGTACAGTGAATCTGATACGTATGAGAAATCTCAATTGTCAGCAACACAAAGTGCACAACTCAGTGTATTTGCTGCTGGTAATGGTACGGAAAACAATCCTTATCAAATTAGCAATGCAACACAACTTCAAAATATGAGACAATTTGCAACAGGCAAATATTACTTTATGTTGACACAAGACATATCATTGAGTAGTTGGACTACAATAGATGACTTTGACGGATATTTGAATCTAAACAGCAATACTATAACGTATATGGCATCTAGTACATTTATAACACTAAATAGTACGGGTGAAATATATGGTGGTAATATTATCTATGATGCAAACTATGCAAGCAAGTTTATTGTAAACAATGCAGGTAACATTCGTGACTTGCATGTCGAAGTCAAAGGCAAAGTATCATCACTCACTTCCAACTTCTCTCTATTTGGTAACAATACAGGCGAAATCAATAATATCAATCTCACACTCAACAATTTTGAAATAAATTGTAGTAGTACAGAGTCTTTGATAATTGGTGTATTGACTAATAGAAATGACGGAACGATTTCCAATATTAATATTACTGGAAATATCAAAGTGACTTCACAAAGAAATGTCAATATTGCTCTTGTCAGTTATAGAAATGGTACAAGTGGATTTGTCAGTCGTGTTGTATCACAAGCAAATATTACTTCGGACACTTCTCAAAATGGAACGATTACTATTGCTGGGCTTGTCAACTACAACTATGGTAGTGTGGTGGATAGTGGCACGAGTGGCACGATTACTGCAAAATATGCAAATATTGCTGGATTAGTGTATAACAATTATAGTATTGTTGACTCATGTTATAATACGGGCTCTATTGTTGTAACTGGAAATAATGCAAATATTACAGTTGCAGGATTGGTCGGTATAATGTATGTATCTGACGGCAGTCAGTCATACACTCCAACACTCAAAAATAGTTATACTGTACTACAAAATGTTAGTTTGACAAATAATAGTTCAAATGCAACAATCTATTTTGGTGGACTCATTGGTTCAAATAGAACAAGTGCACTCTCATCAATTACAAATTGTTATGTCATTGTTGATAATATTACAAAGAACACAACAGGACAATACAATATTGGACTAGTTGTCGCTCAAAATAATGGTGGTGGATTTAGCCAAGTATATTATCAAGAATTAGAGACATATTCACACACTGGAACAGGTGTGGGTGGTAGTAGCAATGGTATAACTAATACTACAAACTTTACTCAACAAAGTGAAGACGGACAGATCAAAGGAATGATTGAGTCAAGTGGCGTATTCGAAAAGACCAAATCAATGATACAAGTAAATGACACGACTTATTATATTTACATTTTGAGTTGGGAAATCGAATAGATAAAAAAGGAAGAGTTTTCTTCCTTTTTTTGTTGAGATATGGACAATACAAAATAATTAAAATGGTACATTAATCAATTTGAATATTGTACAATTTTTATTGGATATAATTATTATTTGTACAAAAAATATAATATAAGTATTTGGAAAAAATTTTGGCTTTTGGTATACTTAAAAAAGATAGAAAAGGATAAGAAATGAAAAATATTTTTAAGCAAAAAGACCCACTAAAATATTGGATAGTTGCCATACTTCGCAATCTTTTTGTTGGCGTTGTTGTGACGTTTGTTATATCTCTTTTGAGTGGTTTCCAATACCTCAATATTGTGTCATATTCTATGGAACCAACACTCAAAGTGGGGACAATAGTTTGTATATACAAAAATGTTGATATTGACGACCTAGAAGTAGGAGATATTGTTACTATGAAATTAGGCTCGGGCACATATCTTACACATAGAATAATTGATGTAAATAGAGAAAATGGCACAATCAATACGAGAGGAGACGCTACAAGTGCAGAGATTGACCCAGATGGAGACGGATATAGGTCAGTCGAACAAGTTGCAGGCAAAGTCGTTTATTGGTTTCCAGAACTTGGCAATGTAATAAATTTCATTAAACAACCAGTAAACATCATATTTATATGTATAGCAATATTTTTATCATTCTTTGTAGTGCATTATATTTAATGGAGGTATTTATGGAACTTGAAAAACAGTTTGAACCAATTTTAGATAAAGGTGAAACAATCAAAAGTGTATTAAAACCAAATAAATTGAAATTTTGGGTGTCTAACATTGTCTATGTTACATTATTTATATTATTTTATTTGTTAATATTTTTAGTTGCATCTTTTGGTATGATAGAGGAACAAACGATGACGACAGATATTGCTGTTGTTATATGGTCGATATTTGCTGGAAGTTCTGCGTTAGTGTATATTATTGACATTATTTATTCAATCTTTTATTACAGAAATGTGTTTTATGCAGTAACTGACCAAAGAGTTTTAATTAGACGTGGAGTGTTTGGTACTGACTTTAAGTCGCTTGATATGAAAATGATAGGAGCAGTGAACGTCAACGTAACACTATTAGACAAAATCTGCCGTACAAATACAGGAACAATATTGTTTGGCTCAACGTCGTCACCTGTTGGCAATACAATGAGAAATACAATGTATATGTTTAGTAATATCAAAAATCCATATGATGAATATAAAAAAATAAAATCATATATTGACGAAAAGAAAACTCAAAATGAACAAAAATAAGGCATAGAAATATGCCTTTTTTATTGTCATATTGTCTAAAACATGGTATTATGTAATTGCATAACTTGTTTGACAATTTCTATTGCGTTATCATAACATAGTATATTAGTAAAGCAAAGTTTTGGGCACTTGAATATTATTTGTGCTTGTGTGGCTCAGTCGGTAGAGCAGCTGATTCGTAATCAGCAGGTCGGCGGTTCGAGCCCGCCCACAAGCTCCAAAAAAAGACTACCAGGGTAGTCTTTTTCTTTTGCTAAAAATAGCATTATTTATGCGAATATATTTGACTCAAATATTGATTAAAATTTCAACCAATCCAATCAAAAATATTATTTTGTAAACTGACTATTATAGAGCGTTGCATAGAAGCCATTTGCTTTTAATAACTCTTCGTGGTTACCTTGCTCAATTATATTGCCGTCTTTAAGAACGAGAATCAAATCGGCATTTTTTATAGTAGACAGTCTATGAGCGATGACAAAACTTGTTCTGCCTTCGGTTAGTTTATCCATTGCTTGTTGAATAATCTCTTCTGTACGAGTATCAACATTGCTTGTAGCTTCGTCTAGTATGAGCATTGGATTGTTTTGTATCATTGCACGAGCAATTGTTAGTAATTGTTTTTGACCCTGTGAAATGGCGTTTTCTTCTGTGATTACCATGTCATATCCACCTGGAAAACTTTTTATAAAGTGGTCGACTTTTGCCTTTTTACAAATTTCTTCTAGTTTTTCGTTTGAGATATCTGCGCCATAAGTCAAGTTTTCTCTAACTGTACCATTGAATAACCATGTGTCTTGCAAAACCATTCCAAATAGGCTATGAACATCACTCTTTTTCATTTTGTATATTGAAGTGCCGTCAATTGTGATATCTCCACTGTTTATTTGATAAAATCTCATAAGCAAACTGACGAGTGTCGTTTTTCCTGAACCAGTTGGTCCAACAATAGCGACTTTTTGACCAGCTTTGATTGATGCGCTAAAATTATGAATAATTTCTTTGTCTGGGTCGTAACCAAAACAAACATTTGTGAATTCGACGTCACCTTTTATTTTATTTGGCAATTCAACAGTATCAGTGTCAACAGGCTCTTCCTCTTCTTGCAAAAACTCCATTATTCTTTCGTTAGCAGCCACCATATTTTGTAAACTGCTGGATATACTAGACAACTGTGATATTGGTTGATTAAATTGTTTGGTGTAGGTAATGAAACTCTGTATATCACCAATGAGCAAACTGCCTTTGATAGCAAATATTCCACCAATGATAGCAACAAACACATAGCATAGATTTCCAACAAAGTTCATCATAGGGTGTATGATACCAGAGAAGAATTGACTCTTCCAAGCAGAAACATACAATGTTTGATTGAGTCCGTCAAATTGTTTTAGAGATTTCTTTTCTAGGCTATATGCTTTGACGACAGTATGATTGGTAAACATCTCTTCTATTTGTCCGTTAACAGCGCCAAGAGCGTTTTGTTGTAGTCTAAAATATTTTTGTGAGCCTTTGACAATGCTTACCATAATTAAGGCACTAAGAGGTATGCTTGCAAACACTATAAATGTCATAGGCACGTTGATTGTGAACATCATAACAATAGTGCCGAGTAACATTGCAAGTGAGTGAAAAATCTGGTTGATGACATTTGATAGGTTACTAGAAATTGTGTCAGCATCGTTTGTTATTCTTGAAAGGATGTTACCAATAGAATCGCCGTCATAATATTTGAGTGGTAATTTATTGATTTTTATTGATATTTCTTGACGCATTTTGTATGCAACTTTTTGGCTGACGCCAGTCATTATAAAGTTTTGTATATAATGGAATACAAAATTGATGACATAGAAACACCCAATTATAATACCAATGCTGCTGATTTTTTTCAAATCAATATCACGGTTATTTTTGAGCGCTAGTTGGATTTCGCTTGTGATATTACCAAGCATTCTTGTAGCAACTAGTACAAGCACTGTGGCAATAGTCGTCATCGTAAGAGCGAGTATGATTGATAATAGGTAAGGTTTGATATATGAAAATAAATGCTTAAAACTTTTTTTGAAGTCTTTTGCTTTTTCAACCCCGCCAGGTCCCATCATTCTAGGTTGTCTAGGCATTTTCTAATTCCTCCTTACTTAATTGTGAATATGCTATTTCTTGATAAATTGGACAATTTTTCATCAATTCCTTGTGAGTGCCCATACCGACTATTTTGCCCTCGTCAAGCACTATTATTTTATCTGCGTTCATAATAGTTCCTATTCTTTGACCGACAATGAGAGTCGTTATATGGTTCAGTTCTTTGGCAAGAGTTGTACGAAGTAATTGGTCAGTTTTGTAGTCCAGTGCTGAAAATGAATCATCAAAGATTAGTATTTCAGGATGACGAATAATTGCTCTTGCAATAGACAGTCTTTGTTTTTGGCCACCCGAGACGTTTGTCGCTCCTTGTGATAAGACAAAGTCAAGACCACCTTCAAGGTTTTGTACAAATTCTTTTGCTTGTGCAATTTCTAGCGCTTTCCACATTTCTTCTTCTGTTGCGTTTGGATTACTATCTAGCAAATTGTCTCTTATTGTTCCACTAAACAATAATGTTTTTTGTGGGACATATCCAATTTTGTTTCGTAGTGATGATAATTTGTAATCTTTGACATTGACTCCGTCGACTAATACATTTCCTTCGGTCGCATCAAAGAATCTAGGGATTAGATTTATAAGAGTGCTTTTGCCTGACCCAGTTGAGCCTATAAATGCAACTATTTCTCCTGGTTTTGCTTCAAAATCTATTTTATCAAGCACATTTTCTTGGCTTTTTGGATATGCAAATGATACGTTGTCAAATTTGATTGTGCCGTTGTTTGTTTTTGTGCTTGTTGTTGTCGAAGATTTGATTATAATTGGGGTTGCAATGACTTCGTTTATTCTTCCAGCAGAAACCATTGCACGTGGTATCATGATAAACATCATCGAAAGCATCAAAAATGAGAATAATACATGCATTGCATATTGTGAGAAACTGAGCAGTATTCCAATTTCTAACGTCCCTTTGTTTACTAGAATGGAACCAATCCACACAATACATAGTGTTAGAAGGTTCATTATCATATTCATACCAGGGAATAGTAGAGACATGACGCGATTGACAAAAATATTGAGATTTGCATTTCTTTTGTTTATTTTATCAAATTTTTCTTCTTGTATATCTTCGGTATTAAATGCACGAATGACTTTGAGTCCAGACAAATTTTCTCTTGTAATCATATTTAGGTCATCAGTTGATTTTTGTAATAATTTGAATTTTGGAACAACAATAATGTTGACTGTGATAATCAAAATAATAAGAACAAAAATCGCAACCATAGTAGCAAGAGACAGTTCTTTACTCTTATTAAAAATCTTAAATATTGCGCCTATACCCATTATTGGGGCAGTGATTAACATACGCAGACACATTGTTATTATCATTTGAATCTGGCTTATATCATTTGTGCAACGAGTTATAAGACTAGATGTGGAAAATTTTGAAATTTCTTGCATAGAAAAATCTTCAACTTGACCAAACACTTTACGTCTTATAGTTCGTGCTAGTCCAGCGCCGACGTGACTTGTAAGATAGTTGATTGCAATAATGACTACAACCTCACATGCTGCAAGTCCAATCATTATGCCACCCACTTTCCAAATTTCTCCTGACGTTGCACTTTGACCAATTAATGCAATGATATCTTCCAAATATTCTGGAATAGTCAGTGTAAGTTCGACTTGTAATACAACAAGTCCAACAGTCAAAACAATCATTAGCCATTCTATTGGCTTAAAGTATTTTAGTAATTTTAGCATATTATCTCCTAATGTTTTTGATTTGTTATCAACATTGCTTATATATGTAAATAATTAATATATTGTGTATAGAGTACAATTAAAAGTATAATAATAAGCAAAAAAGGTGTCAATAAATTGAGTACTTTTGGGATAAAAAATTTTAATCAAAAATGTATATTTTGTTCAATATTACACAAATTAAATTAAACACGAAGGAGGTGTTATATGATTAGATTAGAATCAGGAGAATATGCTCCAAAAACTGGAACATATGACGTGGTAGACGAGCACGGCACAAGACAATATACTGTCGACATGCAAAAAGGCGAAAAAATGCCTCCAACACAAAGTTCTCGTTACCATTATGAGTATAATGAATAATCATAAAAAAGGTTAGGATATATCCTAACTTTTTTTTGTTGCCAATATTATTTCTTTATAGTAAAATAAATTTAGAGGAAAACATGAGATTACTTTTAGATAGATTTGAACATTTTGAAGACATGATAGACGACATGAACGTTTTTAGTATAATTGTTTGGGTCGTCTCTACTATTATTACTGTCGCTGTCATTGTTATGATAATATATGCTATTGTCAAAGGTGTCAAAAAAGACAAAAAGGTAGACGACACTATTATTGAGAATTTGAAAGAACAAAAAGAAGAGCAAAAAAAGGCAAATATTTGTGAATATTGTGGGGAAGAATTGGAAGACAATATGAGCAAATGTCCAAGTTGTGGAGCTAGGGTAAAAAGAAATAAAAATTAGGTATTGAAATACCTATTTTTTTATGTTATAATCAATCGAAAAGTAATGGGGGAAAAATGATGAAAAGTTTGCAAGATTTACAAAAAGATGAGATAAAAGAATTGATTGCTTCTTATGGATATGTTGGAAGAGTTGCACATTTGGGTAGTCGTAGACTTATATTGAAAGACGGTAAAGAATATGATTTGAAAAATATAAAAGCATTGTTAGATTATTTGAAAGAAATCAATTTCAACAAATCAATAGTTAACAGTTGTATGGGTGGTCTTATTTACAATTGGAGTAATGATGTCGACGGATTCAAAAGATTTATCGAAATATTTCATAGCATTGGACTTGACCCAAATGTATATTTTATAAGAAGACATAGAGCTCTTACAAAAGGCAATCCAAAAGCACTTGAACAATTGATAGAAATCTGTGACAAACATGGTTATAACGTACGTGTTTTAATCGAAAACTGTCAAGGGTTGGTCATCGAACCACAATTGGAAACAATTGATAATTTTGACAAATTTGTAAACAACGTGGTCGGTAAATATGCGAAAAAGTCCAGCATATCAGTCAACCCAAAACAATTGATTGAAAGGTGTAGCACATTGGGTCTTGCATCACTATCACAACTCAACGAGATGATAAAGACGGTGTCAAATATTAAGGGGATTGATGGCAAAAAGATTGTGGATGTTGTCAATTTGATGGCTATTTATTCTTCTTGTTTAGTAAACGGCAACGCAAATGCTCTTGCCAAAGTCAGTGATGATTTGCAATCCAAAGGTTATGACAATGCAGTTTTGTTCTGTGCAAACAAGGCAAATTTGAGAGTGTCAAGTTTTGAAGATTTTATAGATTTTTATAATCGTTTAGAAGAATTGACTAGCGAAAGCAATGTGAGAACATTTTTAGGTATTGACCCATTACTCATTAGCAAAGGCAGTTCTTGGAGTCTTGCTAATTCTTTTGAAACATTGAATAGTAGATACAACAAGCAAAAGACGTTAGATTTCTTGGCAAGAAACCCAAAATATTTGTACGAGTCTAATTTTATGAAACTAGAAAGACAACTCAATGCTTTGCAAACACTTGATATTTCTAGAAATGACGCTTTGGATGTCGTGTACAACTGCAACAACGCAATCAAAATACCTACAAATAAAAGATTTGAAAGAATGGTAAGAATATTGACTGATAATTGTGGTTATAGAGTAGACGAAATTGCTCAAAGCATTGAAAACAATTTTGACGATGTTTTGGATGACATAAAAAAATACATGGGAATGGTCAAAAATACATTCAAAGCAACTAGAATTGTTAATAGAGTGACGGAACATAAAATTACCAGATATACAACTCCAATTTTGACAAAACAAAACAGTATTTATTCTGCAAAGTCACTCACAAGCAAAGATGAAGATAAACTTATAGAAAATCTAATCAATGCCAAAGGCGATAAAAAAGCGTTGATGGAATATATGAGAAAGTATCTTAGCGAAAACGAGAAAGATGAAAACGAAAAAGAATAGTAAAAAAAATAAAGGCGTCATGCCTTTATTTTTTGTTTAATCTCAAATCATGAGCTTGCATATTTAGAATGACAGCATTGTTTTTTGCACACAATCTTGAAAATATTCTTTCTTCATAGTGAGAAAGTAAATAATCGGGGTCGAGATTTGTGTTGATAATTGTGTGTAAGCCTTTTGAAATACGCGAAGTCAAAATCATATATAGATATTCTTTTGTGACATTTTTTAGCATTGGTTCTGTGCCCAAATCGTCTATTATTAGTAAATCACAAGACAAATATGGTTCTAGTATAGTTGCCTTGTCTTCGTTTAGTGCACAGTGATAGTTGAGCATACTTTTGTTCAAATCAACCGATGTAGTAAATAGTGTATAAATTCCTTTTTCGATAGCGTATTTGGTTATTGTGCCACACAATGACGTTTTGCCAACACCAGTATGACCACTAATTGTAATGACAAACTTTTTTGTTGTATCTAGTTCGTTAATATATTTTCTCATTAAGTCATAAAGAGCGACAATATTTTCTTTTTCTTCCTTTTTGTAACTGTCAAATTTGACATCATCAAAAGTAGGATACGCAAGTAATATTTCTTCTTTTATGCCTGCGTTATTTGTTAGTATGGTTGAGAGTAATTTGTTGTAGCAATTACATTTTTTACCTTGATAATGTCCTGTATCTCCACAAAGTTTGCATGTATATTGTGGGACTAAATCTTTTATTTTAAGTCCCATTTGAATGATTTTTTGTTTTAATATTTTTTTATTTGTTTCGATTTCTTTTTCTAATTTGGCAGTGTCATTATTGGCATATTTGTCTTTTGCTAGTTGTATTTCTTGTGAACGTATTATGTAGTACAATTTGTTACATTCTTGATTTGATAACATCTTGTCCATATTTCGTTTGGCGACAAAATCGGCATATTGTTTTCTTTCGACAATGATGTTTTGGACTTGTTTTCGAAAATCGGCTATTGTCATAGTTCTACCTTCTTTATATCATCAAACAAACTTGCGAGTTCTTCTTTTTTGTACGCGCGCATTGGCATGGTTGATTTATTTGTCTCTGGGGTATCAAAAGAAATATTTTGTTTCTTTGCCTGTTCAACTGTCGTTATGTTGTTCGAGTGAAATGATGATAATATTTTGTGCAAATATATCATTGCAGACACCTTGCCACTTGCTTTTTGAATAGCGTAATCGAGAAGTTCATCGCTTATTGCCCATTCTTGCCACAAATTGTATTTTGTCCTATCATCGCTTGTGACAAATCTAGAAATGCCAAGACTTTCAAGAATGCTTTTGATTTTGCTATCAATAGCATTTTGTTCATCAATATATTTATGAATGGAATCAAGGCTTACAAGTCCTAAATTATAAAACTTTTGTACCAACATATTGAGACCTTCAAGTGTTCTTATGCTTTTTAGAAAACAATAGTCGGCAAGTTCGACTAATGTGTCTTTGTCATATCCCATATTAGACCAAGTGACAATATATTTTTCAATAATATTATCTAGACTTTCATATCTAACACCCAAATTTTTACAAATAGTTTTTGCAATATCTATATATTTTTCTTGGTTATCAAAGAATGTTTCCACTTCGTTTGCAGTATTACATCTAGCATTATAACATTTTTCAAGGAGTGAGTTTAATTTGCTCATACCACCAGATTTTATATGTTTTGCAACTGCAAGTATAGTGGATAATTCCATTTCCATATCTTTGGTCCAATCCAGATACATATTATATTCTTCCAAAGTTGGCTTATGAGATATTTTGAGCGCTTTTAGTACTAGTTTCAAATCACTTGTTGCACGTTCTTGTTCAGCAAGGCGCTCTTCTACACCTTTTTCGTCAAAAATATTATCATTAATAAAATCACGAATGACTTTGCTTATATAAGGATAATTTATTTTATTATTTTTAAGAGAAACACAATATCTTGCAATCATCAGTAGTGCTGTTTGAGTAAAACCATATGTTTCCATAAAATAATAGTATTCATTATATTCATTTGGGGTAATTTGTCTGCCATTTAATATTTCTTGCAATTCAATATTGAAAGATGAGTACTTTTCTTTGTTATATTTTTTATAGGAATGGCTACCAAATTTAGTTGGTAGATATCTCACTTCGATAGGTGTTGTAGATAGCACTTGTACAAGACCTAGTTCTTGCCAGTACAAAAATGCGCTTTCGATATCTTCTACACTCTCGTGCAAATTTGCTGCCATATCTTCAATAGAATAATCCAAATTTTCACTGCAAAGATAGAGCCCATACAAATAGACTTTGACACAGCAATCCGGAGCGCTTGGCAAAAATTCTTTTATAAAATCATTACTCAATTCGACATGACTGCTTCTTATAAATTCACTAGAAAATTTACAAAAGGACATACAAACTCCTTGTTTGGCAATTCTATTGCCTATACTACTTCATTTCATTATACATTAGATTAATACAAAAAATCAATAAGTTTTCTTTTTATAACACATACTTCTAAATTGCCATTTTGCAACATATATTACACTATAAAAAAGGAGTTTATTGTGAAAAAGAAAATTTTTGCTATATTATTATGTATTGGACTAGCGTTTACCATTGTTGGTTGTAAAAAATTGAGCACAATAGAAAAAGTGTCACAAGATTTGAACGAATATTCTATCTTACTAGACTACAATCATCAAGAAAATGCGATTTCGGGTACAGAGACAATTGAGTTTACAAATAGATATGATGCTGTTTTGCCAAATATAAAGATGCATTTGTATCCAAGAGCTTTTAGTGAAACAGCTGTCAATAGGCCAGTAAGTAAACTAAATGAAGCGAATGCTTATCCACAAGGAGTTGACTATGGAGATATCGAAATTGAGAATATTACACTAAATGATAACGTTGTAACTCCACAATATGAAGGACAAGACAATGATATTTTGACAATAGAATACGAAATGGAACCATATGACAAAGTAGAAATAAGTATTGAGTTTGAAATAGATATGCCACGAGTCAATCACCGTTTTGGATATGGAGATAATACTATAAATATTGCCAATTTTTATCCTATACTTTGCGTATATGAAAATGGGGAATACAATACAAGCCCATATGATGCCAATGGTGACCCATTTTATAGTGATGTCGCAAATTATAATGTAACACTTGAATATAATAGTAATTATACCGTCGCTCATACGGGATATGAAACAAATAAAGAAAATTTGGGAGATAGAACCATTCTGGATATGAGTGCAAAAGCAGTTAGAGATTTTGCCATTGTTATGAGCGACAAATTTTCTGTTGTGAGTAAAGACGTGGGAGACACAAGAGTCAACTATTTTTACTACGACCAAGACAATGCAGAAGCTTATCTCAAAACATCAACAGATGCGTTGTCTACATTTGAAAAATTGTTTGGAGAATATCCATATGATTCGCTCAATGTAGTAAGAAGCAACTTCGTTCATGGTGGTATGGAATATCCAAATCTTGTATATATTAGTGACGAAGTTGAAGGGGTAGAAAACTATAATAATGTAATAATTCACGAGATTGCACATCAGTGGTGGTATGGTGTTGTGGGCAATAACGAATATGACTACGCTTGGTTAGACGAAGGACTCACTGAATACAGTACATTGCTATTTTATGAAGAAAATCCAGATTACAACATAGACTACAACGAAATTATAAAAAATGCCACAAACAACTACGTGACCTTTGTGGACTTGTACAAAGAAGTGATTGGGACAATCGATACATCAATGTCTAGACCAATCAACAAATATGATACAGAATACGAATATGTATACATGACTTACGTCAAAGGAATGTTATTTTTTGACAATTTACGTGATGTTATTGGCAAAAACAAATTTTATAAAGGGTTGCAAGATTATTATATAGAAAATGCTTATAAGATTGCAACGCCTGCAAATTTGCTTTCAAGTATGGAACATGCAAGTCATACAAAACTGGGGTCTTTCTTTGATAGTTGGATAGAGGGCAAAGTCATTATTGGCAAAATATCATAATTGCAAATAGGCAAAAAATACCTTTTTACAAAATAGTATAAATGTGCTAAAATGAATGCAAGGAGAGAGTATGAAAGTTTGTATGCTTGCAAGTTCGTCCAAAGGAAATTGTACTCTAATTTGGGACGACAAATCTGCCATTATGATTGATTGTGGTATTTCATTAAAAGAGACAGAAAACAGGATGGAGATTCTTGGGGTCGACCCACACAGTGTATCTGCAATACTTGTCACCCATGAACATAGCGACCACACAAAAGGAGTGGGAATGTTTGCCAGAAAGTATGGGACAAAAATATATGCTCATGCTGACGGAGTTGATGCTATTCTTGAAAAGATTGGCAAAGTGAATACAAATCTCGTTGTTGAGTACTTTTCTGACTTTGCGATTGACAACTATCATATCCATGCTTTTAAGTTGCCACACGACTCTATTTGTTGTGTTGGCTATACCATAAAAGAAAATGACAAACAAATAAGTATTATGACTGATTTGGGATATACTAATGATGACATTATAAAAAATGTCTTTGGTAGCAGATTGGTCATACTCGAAGCAAATTATGACGAAAAAATGTTGAGAGAGTCTACAAAGTATTCCTTTGCACTCAAAAATAGAATTGGTGGTAGATTTGGTCATCTATCCAACAAAGATAGTGCTGATGTTATTTGCAAACTAGCATGCGCTGGGGTCAAGCAAATATTACTTGCACATTTGAGCGAAGAGAACAATACACCTGATTTGTGTTATAAGAGTGTTTGTGACAGAGTGGCAAGTCAAGGTGTAACACCTGGTGTCAATATTATGATTGACATTGCAAAAGCACATGACATAAGCACACTCTTTACTTTGAAATAAATAGAACAATCGCTATCAAAAGGAGATTTATGAAAAAAGCATCTGTTTTGTTAGCGATTTTTTTATCAGGATTTATGTTTGTAGGATGTGGCAAAAATTCTGCGTCTACATATTTAGTTGAGCCAAGAGAAGGTATTGTCACACAATATGATTTTAGTGATATTGCAAATGATGTAAACAGTGCGATTGTTACAGTGTATTCTGCGACAAATCAAGAAGAAAGTTTGGGTAGTGGAGTGTGTGTGTCGCAGTATGGTCATATTTTGACCAATAGTCACGTTGTGCTAAATGGTGCAGACAACACAGTATATTTTAGTGACGGTACAAGTACACAATCTAATTTGGTATATCGAGATAGTGTTCGAGATATTGCGATATTAAAGATAAATGTCAACTCTCCATATTTATCTATTGGTGATATTGACGAGGTGTGTGTCGGAGATGAGATTATTGCCTGTGGGACACCACTTACAATGACTTTTCAAAACACATTTACAAAAGGTATCATCAGTGCTCTTGATAGATGTCTAGAAGTGACGGGAGACGGTGGCGTCAGTTATATGCAAGGACTTATTCAACATGACGCCAGCATCAACCCAGGCAACAGTGGTGGAGCTCTAATAAATAGAAAGGGAGAACTAATTGGAATAAATACGCTAAAAGTGTCTAGTTATGAAGGCTTGGGTTTTGCAATACCTGCAAGTAATGTAAAGGGAATTATCCAAAATCTTATACAAAGTGACAATTATGAATTGCCATACATTGGTATAATGGGATTTGACAGTAAGATTGCAAAACAAAATGGTGTCGCGATAAATGGTGTAGGATATTATGTTGCATGTGTTGATAGCGATAGTCCAGCAAGTCGAGTAGGGATTGAAGTGGGTGATGTCATAACACAAATAAACGGACAAAAAATTTGCAAGGAAAGTGATTTGATTGATATTCTTGCAAAATACAAAGCAGGTCAAGTATTAAACATACAATACACTCGCAATAACACTCAAAAAAATGTCATTTTGAATGTTGTAAATAGATAAAAACAAGTCAAAATATAGAAAAATTTGAAACACTACTATGTAGTGTTTTTTATATTAACCAAATTGTGTAGACACAAAACATAAAAATAGAGTATACTAAAAAAGTAAAAAGGATAGAATATGCAACAAGACTTTAACAATGAAAATAATGTATTCAAAGAACGCTACACTTTTTTGGACAGTGTAAGGACGTTTTTTTATGCTTTGCTAATACCAGAAGTGGCAATGATTGCGCTTATGATTGTCACACTAGTCATTATTGGACTGGCTGGGGGCAATATGGACGCAACGAGCAAGAGTGCATGGTTTTTGATTTTTATCAATATCATGTCGAATGTTGCTTTGTTTTTGTTTTACATACTTTACAACAAAAAATCAAACATACAAGTTTTCAAGGCAAGTAAAATAAAAAAAGAGTTTAGTTATAAAACATTTTTTATTGTACTTGTCATGTCAATTGTTTCTTTTGCCTGTTGTGTTATGTTTATCAATCTTTTGGCAGAAGCATTTGCAAAACTTGGATATCATCCAGACAATAGCACAATGCTACCACTTGATAATTTTGGGAACTATTTAGTTTTATTGTTCGTGCTTGCAGTGTTGCCTGCGTTTATTGAAGAACTAATTTATCGTGGTGTTGTCTTTAATGGTATAAAATCAAGATACACTCTAATACCTGCTGTTTTGTTTAGTGGGTTCTTGTTTATGATAATGCATGGCAGTCTTAATCAATCAGTGTATCAATTTTTGATTGGTATAATCCTATGTTTTATAATGTTCTATACTGACAACATTGTTTATTGTATGGTATTTCACTTTGTAAATAACTTTATTGTAGTCACTCTTGAATATATTTTGACTGCAACAGGCAATCCCATGGTTTTTGATTTTGGCGTATGGTGGCAAGTAGTACTCGCTGTGGGGCTATTTATATTAGGGCTTGCAATATTATTTGGTTTTACAATGTGGCTTAAAAAAATTTATGCAAGAAATGATGAAGTGGTAGATAATAAAACACGTAAGTTAAGTAAAGAAGAGATATTTTATCTTATTTTTGGTCTAGCGCTTGCACTATTTATGTGGATATATATGACTGTTGTTGATTTTTTATAAAAAAGGATTCATATGGTAGATAAAAAAACAGGACGTCAAATATTTTGGACTTATTTTGTATACTTTTTATGTATGCTTGCTTTTTGTGTTGTCCGTATTGTGTCTGATAGAAATTTGATTGCTTTTGACAATTATTATGAAAAAGAGACATTTTACACATTTTTGATACAAATATGTATAATGATTGTTTTGCCTTCTGTACTTATTTGGCTCATTTTGGGACAAGGACCAAAGAAACTTATGCAAAAAGCAAAAGTGCGAGCAATTAATTTTAAGTCAATTCTCATCTGTTTAGTCATTGGTGTTATTGCATTTTTCTTAAATATTGCAGTAGCGTCACTTTTTGGTGGGATTATATCATTTACCGGATATGAACCAGCAGTAGGACTGGGTGATGGGCTTGCGCATGATTATTCGATGGGAGCATTTTGGTTTGAAGTAGTTATGACTGCTATATTGCCTGCAATATGTGAAGAATATATGCACAGGGGTTTGCTACTTTATGAAGTGCGTGGAATCGGCATCAAAAAAGCAATTATTATTTCATCATTATTATTTGGACTATTGCATTTTAGTATAGACAAGGTGTTTTACACAATGATTCTTGGTATGCTCATCGCCTTTGTTGCAGTGACAACACGAAGTATAGTGCCTGCAATCATTATTCACTTTGTAAATAACTTTTTGAATGTTTATCTTGAATTTGCAGCAGTCAAAAATTGGGTTGGCGGCAAATTCTACGATTGGCTCAACAACTTTTTGACATCAACTAATACTATGCTTACATTCCTTGCTTGCTTTATATTCTTAATAATTGTTGTTGTACTGCTTATATATTTAATTGCAAAACTATTCAAATATACCACACTCAATAGTGTGGATAAGGCTATTGAACAAGTTTATAAAAACAATCAAGTGCCGGACGACAATAGTCCAATACGAGTAGAGAGCAGTAAAGTCATTGAAGAAATGCTCGTGACAAATTGTACCCTAAACACTGACTTTGATTATGTACAAAATCCAATAGATATGGTGTTGCCAATAGATAAAAAACGTGGGAAAATCACTTGGATATATAGTGTGTTTTTGTATGCAAGCATTACTCTTGGTGTGCTTGTGACGTTATCTACATATATTTGGGGGTTCTTCTAATGAAAATAAATATTGTGTGTGTAGGCACGCTAAAAGAAAAGTATTTGCATGATGCAGTAATAGAATATCAAAAACGTATTTCACGTTTTGCAAATTGCGAAATAATCGAAGTGAAAGAAGAAAGATTACCACAGAACTATTCAAATAGTGATATAGAATTAGTAAAAGAAAAAGAAAGTGTTAGACTAAAAGATAAAATAGAAGGATATTTTGTATTGTTGGACATAAACGGCACTATGCTAGATAGCGTAAAATTCAGTAAAAAGATTGAACAAATCAAGCAGACCAATAGTACAATCAGTTTTGTTATTGGTGGCAGTTATGGTGTCAGTGAAAATCTAAAACAAAATAGTGATTTGAGACTATCTTTTTCTCCAATGACATTTCCACACCAGTTGGCAAGAGTAATGCTACTCGAACAAATTTATCGTGCTTTTACCATATCCAATAACATTACTTATCACAAATAGGTGAATTTATGTATGATGAAAAATTTATGAGACTTGCAATTTTGCAAAGTGAAAAATGTAAAAAGAGCAAAGACGTGCCAGTAGGTTGTGTTATTGTGCGTGATAAACAGATAATAAGTGTGGCACACAATAAAAAAGAAGCAAAGAAGTCAAGCCTTGCTCATGCAGAAATTTTGGCAATCAAAAAAGCAAATAGAAAACTAAAAAACGAAAATCTTACAGGATGTGAAATGTATGTTACATTTGAACCATGTCTAATGTGTGCAGGTGCGATAATAGGAGCGAGAATAAAAGACGTTTATTTTGGTACGTATGACAATAGATTTTCCACAGTAAAAGAATTATCACAATTTACTACAAATCATCATACAAATTTTTATGGTGGATACTTAAAAGATGAGTGTAGCAATCTACTAACAAGATTTTTTAAGGAGATAAGAGCAAATGATAGAAACGATGACGGCTCAAAGGCAAAAGACAAAAAGTATTGATAATTCTATGTCTGTGATTGTTATGCTGTATAACAACCCAGCGTTTGGTGTGCTCATCCCAAGTTATACTTTTGATATATATGGCAAAAAAATGAGCGACTGGGTAGTAGATGCAACCAAAGGATATAGAACAAAATGTGTTGTAGTGGGCAGTGATAAAGACTTTTTGGATGATATAAAAGCACATCTTATAGATACCAAATATACAGCATTGCTTTTTGCAGACACGCCACTGTTGTCTAGTGATGCAATAGCAGAATTGCTTGATTATATTACATACAAAAATCTCAATATTATTCGACTTGCCCGTGGATACATTGCTAGGACTGATTTTTTGAAAATGAGTGAGAAAATATATGATATGCAAATTGTTCCACTACATAGTGAAGAATTTTTTGTGGCAAAAGATTTTGAGAGCCTGGGTTATATTAGACATATTATTGATGACAAAATCAAAAAATATCATATGGCACAAGGAGTCAATTTTTTGCAACCAAACACTGCATATATTGAAGGTGAGTGCGAAATAGACAGTGGAGTGACCATTGGACCCAATGTAAAATTGTGTGGCAAAACCAGAGTGCTACACGCAACGCATATTGAAAACAGTACAGTCATAGATAGTGTGATAGGTTCAAAATGTGATATAAAAAATAGTTATATTAGTGTATCTAATGTTGGAGACAATGTTGTGGTTCAACCATTTTGTGCGATTGAGAACAGCACAGTCGAAAGCAATAAAACTTTGTCTTATGGTTCGATAGTTAGATAAATAAAATTACAAAAAGATAAGGAGAGCTTATGAAAGATATTTTTATGTTTGTAGGGCTTGGCAATATTGGTAATGAATATGCAAATACTCATCACAATATGGGCTTTTGGGCAATTGACGAATATGCTAATCATTTGGGGGTTGATTTCAATAAAACAAAATGTAATGGAATGATTGCAGAATACACGACAAAGGATAGTAAAGTTCTTTTGGTCAAACCAACTACATATATGAATAAATCGGGCGAGTGTGTAGTACCACTTGTGCAAAAATATAAAATACCACTAAATCACATTTGTATAATTTATGACGATATGGACCTTGATGTAGGCGTGCTTCGTATGAGAAAAGCAGGTAAACCAGGGTCACATAATGGTATAAAAAATGTTACTGAACTATTGGGAACAGAGAATTTTGCACGTATTAGAATTGGTATTGGCAAATGTACTCATGGCACGATTGTCGATTTTGTCTTGTCCAAAGTAAGCGATGATGACAAAGAAAAGATTGTGGCTCAACTGCCAAGAATAAATGTGGCGTTGGACAAGTTTATAAAAAATGGTGGAGATGTAGAAAAAATACAAATATAGGTTATTATGTTACAAAGATTATTAGTAAGTGACAGTTTGATATCAAAGTTGTTGACAAGTCTTAATAAAGGTCAACACATTACTGCGTTTGGATTGGACCAAGACGCAAGATTTTTGTTGCTCAAAGAAACAGATAAACAATTTTTGTATATCACAAACAATTTGTTGTCGGCCAACAAGGTGGCAGACAAACTCAAAAAAATAGGGTACAATGTCGGCACACTTTTTCCTTTTGACTACAATTTTTCTACTTTTCAAAATAAAGTGTGTGTGAGCAATTTGTCTACTCTTTTGTCTTTTAATAGTAATCAACTTGATTGTATTGTTTTGCCAATAGACGCATTAAAAAATAAATATCCAAATTTGTCTAGTAATACAAAACAATTAGAAACAAACAAACAATATAATAGAGAAGAATTGATACAGTGTCTTAATGCGCTTGGTTATTTGAGACAAGATAGTATAAGTGATGTTGGCGATTATACACTAAAAGGAGACATCCTTGATATTTGTGTTGAACAAAACAAATGTGCAAGAATATCATTTTTTGACGATGAAATTGAAAAAATTTATTATTATGACAAAGATACTTTTGCAACACTCAATAATGCAGATAGCATTGTGTTGTCTTCAAATTGTTTTTCTAGTATAGATGATTGTAATATAAAACAACTCTTGAAAGACTTGCAAACAAAATCAAAAGGACTAAAAGAACGTTCACAAATTGATGAGTATGAAAAATTAGTAACCAACATCAATTTATTAGAAGTGTCAAAGACAAAAGATATCTCTTATCTTTTCCCATACAATGACAAAATAATTTATAGCATTTTTGACCTTATAGATAAAGATACAATGATATGTTTTGATGATTACAAACAATGTTATGAAGAATTTGTAAGAAACGAAAAAGAATTTGTAACTGAAACAAAACAAAATATAAAATGGGCCTTATCTAGTGAAGCTCATCTAAAAGCAATATGGAAGTTGGACGAACTAAAAAAAATGTGGGACGACTTTTTGTTATTGTCTTTTGGTATTATCACAAGCGTCAATCATCTGTACGACACTACCAAAGTGTTTAATATAAAAACAAGCAAAATAATAAACTACACAAACAATCTAACGGCACTAAATTATGACATAAAAAAATATTTTAGCAGTGGCTACACAATAATACTTTTTGCTGGTAGTAAAGAGTTTGGACAAAGACTTGTAGACAGCCTACACAAAGAAAGAATGGAAAGCCAACTGGTTGCTAGTACAACAAAAATTGATTTGAATAAGATAAATATACTAACAAAATATCTTCCATTAAGTGCAGTGTTTGATGTCGAAAAGATTTTGGTTATTGGCACCAATATGTTGCTTAATGACAAAAAGTCAAACATAAATAATGATTATATTGTTGAATTACCAAAGATTGGCGATTATGTTGTCCACGAGAGTTATGGTATTGGACGATATGTTGAGAGTGTCGTGCTTGAATACAACAACGCAAGTAGAGAATATTTTGTTATTGAGTATAAGGGTGGGGACAAACTATATTTGCCATGTGAGTACATGGACAAGATATCCAAGTATGTTGGAGAAAAACCAAAAGAGAGCAAACTGGGTTCTGGTGACTTTCTAAAAATTAAAGAGAGTGTCAAAGGCTCGCTAAAAGAACTGGCATTTGACCTAAAAGAATTGTATGCGAAAAGACTGGACAGTAAAGGCATATTAGTAAAAAGGAATAGTGATGTTGAAAATGAGATTGCAAAATCATTTGAATACACAACAACCCCTGACCAAGAAAGCGCAATAGAAGATGTTTACAATGATTTGGCAAGTGGTAAAATAATGGATAGACTTGTGTGTGGTGACGTTGGATATGGCAAAACGGAGATTGCAATCCGTGCTATATACAAAATGATAATGGCAGGATATCAAGTGATGTTTTTGTGTCCTACGACTATACTATCAATTCAACACTACAATACTTGTTTAAGTCGACTAAAAGAATATGGGATAAATGTCGCAGTTCTCAATCGTTTTGTTTCTCAAAAAGATAGACAAAAAATCATTAGTGGACTAAAATCTGGCAAAATTGATATCGTGTGTGGAACGCACAGTTTGTTATCAAAAGAATTGGTTGTACCAAAACTGGGACTACTCATATTAGATGAAGAACAAAAATTTGGCGTTGGCGATAAAGAAAAAATAAAAAATATGAAAAAGAATATCCATGTTCTTACATTGTCTGCGACTCCAATACCAAGGACATTGCATATGTCTTTGGTGGGAATAAGAGATATTTCTGTTATCAATACGCCACCAGCAAATAGGTTGAATGTCATAACTAATGTGGTTGGATATAGTGATGAATTGCTAAAAAATGCAATTAGTCGTGAACTATCACGAGGTGGACAAGTGCTGATTATAAATAATAGTGTAGAACGCATATATGCTTTTGCACAAAAAGTCAAAATGCTTGTTAATGACAATTCGATACGAATAGGAGTGGCTCATGGTCAAATGGAAGAAAAAGAATTGTCTAGTGAAATATCCAAATTGTATGATGGTCAAACACAAATTTTGGTAGCAACCACACTTATTGAAAATGGTGTAGATTTGCCAAATGCAAATACACTATTTATTGTTGATAGCGACAAATTGGGACTTGCTCAATTATATCAACTAAAAGGCAGAGTGGGTCGTAGTGGTATACAGGCGTACTCGTATTTTACGTATGATGACCAAGTCCAACTCAATGAGACTGCTTATAAAAGACTAGAAGCCATACTTGAATACAGTGATTTGGGTTCAGGCTACAAAATTGCAATGCGTGACCTAGAAATACGAGGTGCTGGGAATATTTTTGGTGCAGAACAATCGGGACACATGGAAAAGGTTGGATACAACATGTATGTAACACTACTAAAAGAATGCATAGATGAGATGAGCGGACATTATACACCACATACAGATTGTGAGATTGTTACAAACATCAATGCTTATTTGCCTACATATTATGTGTCCGGCAAGAGCGAGAGAATATACTGGTATTCACAAATTGCAAAAGTGTCTAACGAGCAAGATTATGATAGCATGATAGATAAAATGAACGAAAAGATTGGACCAGTATGTCAAGAGGCTGAAAATCTAGTCAAAGTTGCATTACTGAAAAATTTGTGTGGCAAACTGAACATAAAACGAGTTGTTATAAATGCAACTGAAACAAAAATGGAATTTACCGATAACGAATCAATGTCAAATTTTTATCAAAATCTTGTGGATAAAAACAATGTGAGCGTCGATGTTTCTGCAAATCCAAGTATTGTTTTTGTATTGCAGACAGACAATTTGTCAAAGATAAATAATGTACTAAAAAATGTGATTAATGTTTACAAAGGTATAAAAAAGTAATTTTATCATTTGATTATTTATTATTTTTCTTATATAATAAATTACAGTTATTTGGATAAATTACAGAAATTAGAATTTTGAATATACTAGGAGTTTACTTTGAAAAAGAAAATACTTTCCGTTATTATAATGCTTGTGTTATGTTTGTTTACGCTTTCGGGGTGTAATCTTTTTGTGCGCAATGATGCAAAATATTATAGTCAAGTTGTAGCAACATATGGCGATGTCACTTTTACAATGGAAGATTTGTTGAATTATGATATGGTATTTAGAAATAATTATACTAATTACAATCTTTCAACAGAGGAATTGTATAAACAAATGTTAAACGATATGATTGATAGAAGGATAATGACTGATTATATCGTTGCTAGTGGATATCTAAACTATGATGGTATGACGTTTGACCAAGCATACAAAGAAGACATAACGCGTGATGTGTACGACCAAATTCGTCAAGAATTGTCTACCTACGAAGAAGAGGTTAGAAAAGAGTGGGGCATTGAAGAAGACGAAGAAGAAGGCGAAGAGGAAGACACAAACGCAGAGACAGTCTTTGAAAGCGAATATGAAAGAGATTACAGTGCAGACACTTTTACACTTAAATTTGTACACGAAAAAGTCGAACCAGATTTGACACCAGCTGGTGAATTTTATCAAATTGGTGACGATGAAGAATTCAATCGTGCTGTTTGGACAAAGTATATAAAAGACCTTGAAACAAAGGCTAGTCGTGAAGGCAAAAAAGATTTGACCGAACTTGGTCTATTTAACGCAAGAAAAGATATGTGGTATCAAATAATGAGACAACAAAAAATCATTGAGATATTTACTGCAAAATATATGAGTGAGGCAGTTGTCAATTTGGAAGGTGCTACAACATCATATAGAGACAACTATCTAGACGACTATAAGAAATATAATATAGATACAACAAATTCTGCGCTCAATGAGGCTCATAGACAAGCTTATATAGCAGCAATGGCAGAAAGTCCAGAGAGTGTGTATTATCACATTGACGATACTTTTGTGCAAGTGCAACATATTTTATTATCATTTGATGAAGGTATCACAGGTGATGGTGGTTTGATTGACCAATGGAAGACAAACCATGGATATCCAACAGATGATACTACAACGCCAACTGATAAACAAAAAAGTGAATTGCAAGCATATCTTGATTCATTAGTATCTACAATAATAACAGAAGACGGCAAGAGTGTAGATGACTTGTATAATACAATTCAAACGGCTGTAATGACGCAAAGTACATTATATAATAAGGCAGATGCATTTAATGACTTTATTTATGATTATTCAGACCCAAATAGTGGCAG
>CALWPI010000005.1 GCA_944383385.1 uncultured Clostridia bacterium | reverse complement strand
CTTGGAAGCGAGCCGGGAAAATATGTCATTGCCAGTTTCAAAAACGAGATACCCATCAGGGTATCTCTTTTTTTTGCGTTTCTTATGTATTTTAGAATGAACTGTTTTGGCAACGACTACAACTACTACATCCACATGAACTATTATTATTTTGACCAGACAATACCAATAGTAGTAATAATAAGAAATTGGCGTTAGTATTTAGGTCTGTGTTTGTTGTGCTTGTGAATATTGATAGTAACAATACCAAAAGTACATCTTGACTAAAATTCATTTTTCCTCCTCCATTTTACAAAAAAAATGTTTATTATTTATTATGCGACAAAATATTTTTGTGTGCATATTTTTTGTTTTTTTTATAAAAATATTACAATATATTTATCAATAATTGCTATTGAAAATTTTGAATACAAAGGAGCAAAATTTATGGCATTTTTATCACAAACAAAGCAAGATGAATTGGCATACTATTTACCAGAGGAGAAGGCGATTAGTAGACTTGCAGACCTATTTAGTATGTTTGGAGATGCTACAAGAATCAAAATAATTACAGCACTATGTTTGAGTGATATGTGTGTTAGTGACCTAAGCGAACTTTTGTCTATCAATCAAACAACAGTTTCACATCAACTAAAAGTGCTCAAAAATTTTGAATTAGTCAAATCAACTAGGTTGGGCAAAATGATATATTATAGCATAACAACCAAATGCATTAGTGAAATGATGAGTAAAGGGGTAGACCTTTTGCTTGCTAATGACTATTAAAAATGACTCTTGAAATCATATTTTTATTTTGATATAATAAATGTATGAAAGATAATGAACAATCAAAATCAATAGACATGCATCTTGATAGCAAATATCAAGTTTTTGGATATGGAAAAATGTCAACTAAACAATTGATAAAAACAATGCTTAGAATGTCAAATCAAGTTGATATAATAAAAGGCGAATATGATTTGAAGTTTGTTAAAAGAGATGAGAGCAAAATAAAAAATATTGATGTTGGCGTTGATTTGATTAATAATAGGAATAATAATACTAAATATATTTATTTTTATATTAATTATTTTGTCAAACAATCATTCTGGGAAGATATGGAGCATTTTAGGTATGTTGCTTTTGGTGTAGATATTGATAACCCAAATAATATAGAAACATTAGGTTCGATTAGTTACTTGGTCAATTTGCGAAAGAAAAAAATGGAAATAATTTATATTGAAACAAGACCAAAATATAGAAATTGTGGCGTTGGTAGTCAATTGCACCATGCATTAGAAGATATTGCAGCAAAACTGAAAATACGCAAAATCACGTTACAAAGCGTTGATTATGCCATTAATTTTCATTATCATAATGGTTTTAGATTTTGTAAACAAAATTCAAAAGATATGGAAATTATGCCAGATATGATAAAGAAAAAAATATATAAACAGCAAAAAGAAATTCGCTGTCCATTACAAATTTTGCAAAATTGTGAACTTGGAAAAGAAGAATAATATTCTTCTTTTTTTATTCACATTTTATCTTTTAATGAATAAATGTAAAAAATTTGGTATTGAATAGTAGATAGATTTTTGATATAATATTTGCATGAAAGAAATGAAATTAGAAGAAAACAAATTCGATAAACCAACACAATATCCTATTTTAGGCTCAAACAAATCATCACTAAAAACAATGATAAAAATGATGTTGAAAGTGTCAACTATATCAAAGACAATAAAACGTGAAATCATTGATTATTATAGCAAAAAAGATGAGGGCAAAATTGAAAATATTTTTGTGGGCGCAGATGTGTTGACTGATATTGAAAATGACAAAAAATATTCATATTTTTATATAAATTTTTTAGTACCACAATTTTCGGGAGACAATAAAGAATATTATCAATATTGTATCTTTGCAGTTGATAAATATAATCCTAAAAGTTTAATTGAAATAGGGAGTGTAGATTACTTAATAGATAGAAATATAAACGAAATATATATCAACAATATGTCCGTTAAAAAGGAATATAGAAATCATGGGGTCGGCTCTCAATTACACAAAAGTATTGAAGACATTGCGGCAAAAGCAAATATTAGAATTTTGAGACTAAATTCTTTAAGCGAAGCAATAAAATTTCACTTTGATAATGGATTTGATTTTGTAAATTTTGATGATGAAATTTTGCCATCAATGATAAAAAAACATGTTAAAAGACAAGACCATAACATAAAATGTCCGTTTGAAATATTGAAGACAAAACAAGATACAGAACTAACTAATAACTAAAACAAGGATGCACGCATCCTTGTTTTTATAAAGCGTTTAATTGAAAAATTTTCAGTATTGTAATTAGTGTTGTTATTTGATATAATGTAAATATGGAAAAACAATCATTGAATGACAATATCAAATATCCACTGTTTTGTGCCGGCAGGATAAGTAAAAAACAATTTATAAAATGTATTTTGAACTTATCTGTATTTTTAGATATTATAAAATCTTCATACGATATTGATGACAAAAACCCACATCTTGATGTCAATATGCCTAATTATTCGGTGGGTATCAAAAAGATGCCTAGTGTCTATGGCAAGACGCCTAATATATATTTTTATATTAATCACTATGTTCCTCAGTCTTGTTTTGGCAAAGGGAAATATTGTTATAGATATAATGTGTATAGCTTATCTCCAAAAGGAGAGGGATTGGTCTCTGTGGGCTCTACTGATTATTTTATTGACCCAACACACAAGTGCATATATATTTCAAATATGAATGTTGCTGATAATTATAAACATCATGGGTTAGGGTCAAGCATGCATAAAGAGATTGAAAATTTGGCTTGTAGACTAAAAATGGAAGCAATTGTATTAGATAGTGTGGCCAGTGCAATAAAATTTCATAGACACAATTATTTTCATAAACGTGATGACATTTATGACGGATATGAGATGCCTCATTGCAACTCAACAGAACCAATGATAAAAAGAAAATTTGTATTAGAAAAAAAAGAAAAAATTTGTCCATTTGCTTTTTTAATTGAAAGATAAAATGGTTAATATACTAAATTAAAGGATATAGTACAAGAAAATGACGAAACAACAAGAAAAGAAATTTGAACACAATTTAATTGCCTATGGTCCGGTAAGTAATAGCGAACTGATAAGAGGATTTTTTGACTTCAAACAAGAGTGTCAAAATATTGCAGAAAATTATGACATAAACGAAAAGAATATGTTTCAAGGCAAAACGAGAGCAATGCAATATGGTATTGACAAATGTGAAAAAAAAGAAGATAATGGGCGAGATATTTTGTATTACTATGTGCAGTATATCAAAAACAATTACGATTTATATGACGACACTGATGTATACGGGTGTGAGATATACACATTTTCTAAAACTAACGAAAAACTAATTCCAGTCGGTTATGTGGAATATTCATTTAATAAAAATGAAAATTATGTCTACATATCCACAATGCTTGTTCAACGCGATTTGAGGAAAATGGGTATAGGGACAGAACTACACAAACATGTAGAAAATTTTTCTAAATATCTTGGAGCAAAGTTTATATCTTTGGATAGTGTAGCAAGAGCAAAAAAATTTCATAGAAAAAACAATTTTACAGCAAAATATGAAAATGTATTTGATAAGATATTTGCACCAATAATAAAGAAACATTTTACATATATGATTAAGAAAAAATTAAAAAGTTATAAACCAACATTCAACTGTCCTTACAGTATTTTCACTGTATCAAAAGATAAAAGGATAGAAGATATGCTTGAAAAAACATTAACAAATGAAGAAAAGGAAGAGTAATCTTCCTTTTTTGATGAAACAAAGTAAATGATTGAATAGTTTTATTTATTAGGATATAATATAGTATGGACAAAAGTTGTTTAGAAAAAATTAAAAACAAAGTGTCACACATGCCTTCGACTCCTGGCGTTTATAAAATGTTGGATAGTGGTGGACACATCATATATATTGGAAAAGCCAAAAATTTGAAACGAAGAGTTTCAAGTTATTTTATTGCCAGCAAGAACAAAACAGAAAAAGTAAAGAAAATGGTGAGCAATGTAGCAGATTTTGAATACATACTCACAAATACCGAACTTGAAGCATTCAATCTTGAAGCAAATCTTATAAAAGACAATCAACCATTTTATAATATTATGCTAAAAGATGGCAAAGCATATCCGTTTTTTAAGATTGATGTCAAAAGTGATTTCCCAAAAGTTGAGATTGTAAGAAAAGTCAAAAATGACGGCAGCAAATATTTTGGTCCCTATTTTGGCACAGTTAATGCAAATAGGCTTTTTAATTTGATACAAAATGTGTTTTGTCTTAGAACATGTCATGAACATTTTAGTGAAACAAAAAAGTTGAAAAGGGAGTGCCTAAATTACCATATAGGCAAATGTCTTGCGCCTTGTACAGGACGAGTCAGCAAGGAACAATATCGTCTGGAAGTCAATAAAGTAATTGATTTTTTTAATGGTGACCATACGGTAGCAAAAGCAGTACTAACTAGAAAAATGCTTTTGTGTAGCGAAATGGAGCAGTATGAAAGAGCAATAGAATACCGTGAAGACCTAAAAATGTTGCAATTTATGGACGAAAAAATGCTTACAGAATTTGCAAACAATACGGATATTGATGTCTTTGGGTATGCAACCAACGGTCAAACCAGTGCTGTTAGTGTAATGATAATTCGCAGTGGCAAAATGCTTGGTGTCAACAATTATAATGTGCTGGGTGGGGATAGTGATGTCGGCGAAGTGATTACGTCATTTTTGACTCAATATTATCCAACCAATTCTATTGTGCCAAATATGGTGTTAGTGCAAGGTATTGAAGATACGGAGACTCTGGAACAATATATTAGACAATATAATGCGCATGCGCACTTGTTTAATCCAAAAATTGGGACTAAAAAAGACTTAATAAAAATGAGCAATAAAAACGCAAGCGAGTATCTAAATAGAAGCATTGAAAAAGATGAATTACATTACCTAAAAACAATGGGGGCGATGGAACGACTAAAAAAGGTGCTTATGCTCAAAAAATTGCCAATGAGAATTGAAGGATACGATATAAGCAATATTAGTGGCACAGATATTGTATCTAGCATGGTTGTGTTTGAAAATGGCGAAAAATCATCAAAAAATTATAGAAAGTTTAAGATAAAAACCGTTCATCAATCAAATGACTTTGAGTGCATGAAAGAAACACTCAATAGAAGACTATTAGAATATAAAAAAGGTGAGGATACGAGTTTTAGTAAATTGCCAGATTTGATACTTATAGACGGTGGTAAAGGACAACTTGGATACGCATATCAAATGCTACAACAAAGTGGCCTTGATATAGATATGATTTCACTTGCAAAGAAAAATGAAGAAATTTATGTGCCACACGAATCCAAACCAATTGTTTTATCAAAAGGCGATTATGCACTAAAATTATTACAAAATGTTCGAGATGAGAGTCACAGATTTGCAATTACATTTCATAGATTACTACGTGGTAAAAGGCAGATTAAATGTGAACTTGATAATATCAAAAATCTTGGACAAAAGAGAATTGCGCAATTGTTTGAATATTTCAAAAATATTGAAAATATAAAAAATGCAAGCATAGAAGAATTGTGCGCAGTCAAAGGTATAAACAAAAATACTGCAACCGATATATATTCTTATTTTCATACAAAGAAAGACACAGTGTAGTGTCTTTTTTTATATCAAAAATAAAACTACAATCATATATATTGATATGAAAATAAAAGAAGTTATAAGAAAAATAAAAAAGAATTGCAAACAGGCAAAAGTGTATAAAGACAACTTTTCAAATCACACAAGTATAAAAATTGGTGGAGAGAGTTATTTTGTAGAACCTAATAATTTAGGTGATATTATAAAAATCATTAATTACTGTAAACAAGACAATATAAAGCATATGATAATAGGTAATGGCACAAATATAGTAGTTAGTGACAAAGGATATGGTGGTATTGTCATATTACTCAAAAAAGTGTTTTGTAATATTGAAAAAGACGGTGATACTCTTTTGTGTGGAGCAGGAGTTTCCCTATTTCGTATATGTGACCTTGCAAAAGATTATGGTTTGAGTGGACTTGAAAATTTGTATGGTATACCTGGAAGTATTGGTGGAGCTGTTTATATGAACGCAGGAGCGTATGGAGCGTCTATTGGGGACGTTGTAAAAGGTGTATTGTACTTGAAAAATGATAAAGTGTATTATGACAAAGCAAAACGACTTGATTTGTCATATAGGCACAGTATTTTTATGGAACAAAATGATATTATTATTTTGCGTGTTGACATACAATTAGTACCATTAGATAAATCAATAATAAAAGAAAAAATGTTTGAAATACTAAAAAAGAGATATGATAGTCAACCATATAATATGCCTAGTGCAGGAAGTGTTTTTAAGCGAATTGATAATGTGCCCGTTAGTAAACTAATTGACCAATGTGGTCTCAAAGGAGTAAGTGTTGGAGATTGCCAAGTTTCGACTAAACACGCAGGATTTATCGTAAACAAGGGTCACGCAACTTGCAAAGATTTTCAAGAATTGGTAAAATATATACAGAAAATTGTTTTTGAAAAACATGGTATTGCTTTGCAATGTGAAGTGATATTTATAAAATAAAGGAGATATATGAAAATAGTTGGAGATTATCATACACATACTGTGTTTACGCACGGAACAGGGACTATTGAAGAAAATGTTCAGCAAGCAATTGCAAGAGGGCTAAAAGAAATTGCTATTACTGAACATAGTTTCAAACACATGGCTCATGGTATAAACAAAAAGAAGTTTTGGCAAATAAAAGCAGAGATTGAAAGGCTGAGAGTAAAATATCCTAATATCAAGATTTTACTTGGTATTGAGGCAAATTTGATATCAAGCAATGGAGACATTGATGTGCCAGATGATGTACTACCACATCTTGACATTATTGTGCTTGGATATCACAAATTGTTTTGGACAAGCATCAAACAATTTTTTACTTTTCTTATACCAAATACTTTTAGAATTGGGAAGGCTAGCAAAAAGAGAATAGAAAAAAATACGTTAGCATATGAGAAAGCAATAGAAAAATATCCAATAAATATACTTGCTCATCTAAAATATGCAAACTGTGATGTTGATTGCAAAAGACTAGCAGAATTTTGCGCAAAACGAAATGTTTTTGTTGAGTTGAATGGCAAGGGAATTTATTTTACATATCAAGAGGTTGAAGATATGTTAAAAACAAATGTCAATTTTATTGTAGATAGTGACGCACATAGTGCAAGTGCCGTAGGGGTAAACAGTCGAGCACTCAAAGTCATTTTGCAACACAATATCAGTTGTGATAGAATTGTAAACATAGATAAAACACCAAATTTTGAGAGGAAATAATGTCATTTGCAAAAGATGCTAAACTAGAAGTCATAAAAACAAAAATAGACGCAGATTGTTGTTCTATGGCTTTTTTGTCTGCTGTTATAAAGTCAGCCGGACAACTTGACATCTCTAATGGCAAAAAATCAATAGTGATTTTTACCGAACTCAAAGAACTTTTTGGTGCTATATGTCCAATTATCGAACAGTATTATGGAGAAAGACCAAGTCTAGTGACAGAGGACATGCCAAACAAAACTACAAGATACACCATATATATTCCACTTGATGCAGAAGAGTTGTTGACGGATTTGGGAGTTATGAACCTAGGTGCTGACGGATATGAATTTGTAGACGGTATACCAGAATTTCTAATTAAACAAGAGTGTTGCAAAATTTCTTATATAAAAGGTATTTTTGTCGGTTGTGCGACAAGTAATATTGTAATCAAAAATTATGATAACAACACTAAAAACAGCAGTGGTTATCATTTTGAATTTATTTTAGCAAATGAAGTGTTGGCACAAGATTTTATAAAATTGCTTGCACATTTTTCTATTCCTGCAAAATGGACAACAAGGAAAAATAACATACTTGTTTACATCAAAGAATATCAAGTAATATGCGACATTTTAGCATTGGTTGGCGCATCAAAATGTGTAATGAAATTGCAAAACGAAGCGACTATTCGTGAAGTGAGAAATACTGTAAATAGACAAAATAATTGTTTTAATGCAAATTTATCCAAAACATTGAGTGCAAGTGTTAGACAACTAGATGCAATCAATTATATCAACAAAACAATAGGTATAAGCAGTCTAGATGCACCACTTGCTGAACTGTGTTTAATAAGACTGGCAAACCCAGATGAACCACTTGAAAATCTAACAAAATTGTACTCAACCCCAGTTACAAAAAGTGGAATAAATCACAGATTTCAAAAAATAGAAAAAATTGCAAAAGAATTGAAAGAAAAGAAAAGATAATCTTTTCTTTTTTATTTTTGTGAAATGTAACCGAAAAAGTTATTTGTAGTGAATGTTGTATTATGGTAAAATCAATAATACAAAAGGAGGTACAATGGGAAACTTTGTACATCTACACGTACATACAGAATATAGTATCCTTGACGGTGCAGCCAGATGTAAGAAATTGGTCAAAACATGCAAAGAAATGGGTATGCCGGCAGTTGCAATGACTGACCATGGAAATATGTATGGAGCAGTCAATTTTTATAATGAGTGCAAAAAACAAGGAATAAAACCAATATTGGGTTGTGAAATGTATGTCGCAAATGATATGCATGTAAAGAGTGGCAAAAGCAAAATGAGTCACTTGATTTTACTTGTCAAAAACGATGTAGGATACAGAAACCTTTGTATCTTAAATAGTTTTGCTTTTATAGACGGATTTTACTACAAGCCAAGGATTGACTATAAGTTGCTTGAACAATACCATGAAGGGCTGATTTGCTTGTCTGCTTGTCTTGCAGGGGATATACCACAAGCCATTCTGCGTGGTCAAATGAAAGAAGCAGAAGACTATGTCGTTTGGTTCAAAAGAGTGTTTGGTGATGACTTTTATCTCGAACTGCAAAATCATTATCTTGAAGAAGACAAAATAGTCAATCCAGCGCTTAAAGAGTTTGCAAAAAAGTATAATATAAAAACTGTTGCAACAAATGATGTGCACTATATTTATCGTGATGATGCAGAGATGCAAGATGTTTTGTTGTGCGTCCAAATGGGTGTCAAAATTGATGACCCAACACGTACACTCAAATTTCCTAATGATGAGTTTTATCTAAAAAGCTATGACGAAATGGCAAAGTTGTTTCCAAATGACCTAGATGCATTAGAAACAACCCTTGAAATTGCAGACAAATGCAACTACAATTTTGAATTTGGTCACTATCATTATCCAAAATTTCACATCCCAGAGGGTTATACTGCAACTCAGTATATTTGGGAACTTATCAACAAAGGTGTGGAAAAACGTTTTGGAAAGACAACAGAGGAGATTACTAACCGAATAAATACCGAAATGGAAGTCATAGAAAAACAAGGATTTGTTGAGTACTTTTTGACTGTCCGTGACTATATTGAATATGCTAGAAGTGTGGGAATATCTGTTGGACCAGGACGTGGTTCAGGAGCAGGTTCGCTAGTTGCTTATCTTATTGGTATTACTAATATCAATCCATTAAAATATGAATTACTCTTTGAAAGATTTCTAAATAGTGAAAGAGTGACAGCGCCAGACTTTGATATTGACTTTGAAGATGAAAGAAGAATAGAAGTCTATGATTATGTTAGACGAGTATATGGTGATGACCGTGTTGTCAAAATCATCACATTTGGTACAATGGCTGCCAAAAATGCAATCAAAGATGTTGGACGTGTTCTAAACGTGCCATATCATGAAACAGATAATGTTACAAAACTCATTCCAAACAAAGTGCCAAAACCAGTGATTAGTAAAGTGTTTGGCTTAAAACCAGTTGAAGAAGGTGAAGAAGATTATTCTATTCCTGAATTGCAACAGATATATCGTGAAAATGACGAAATTCGAAAAGTCATTGATATTGCCGTCAAACTAGAAGATATGCCAAGACAACCATCCACTCATGCTTGTGGGGTCATTATTGGTTTTGATACGCTTAGAAATTACGTGCCACTTGCAAGAAACGGTGAAGATATTACCACACAATTTGAAGGTGTCCTTATGGAAAAATTGGGGCATTTGAAATTTGACTTTTTGGGACTTAGAAACTTGACTGATATCAAGAAAGCTTGCCAATATATCAAAGAAAATTATGGTGTGGATATTGACTTTGAAAAATCCAATTATGATGACCCAGAAGTATACAAACTAATATCTACTGGCAATACAAAAGCAATATTCCAGCTTGAATCTGCGGGATTCCAGAAGTTTATGAAAGAACTGAAACCAAATTGTCTTGAAGATATTATCGCTGGTGTTTCGCTTTATCGTCCAGGACCAATGGACTTTATACCAATGTATGTACACAACAAATTTAATCCACAAGATATAAAATATGACCACCCAGTCCTAGAAGGTATTTTGAAAGCAACGTATGGTTGTATAGTTTATCAAGAGCAAGTCATGCAGATATTGCAAAAACTTGCAGGATTTACACTAGGTCAAGCAGATATGGTGCGTCGTGCTATGAGTAAAAAACACGTGGACGAAATGCGTGCATGGAAAGAGCCATTTTTGCATGGTAGAGCAGCATACGTAGACGAAAAAGGCAAACACGTGGCAGAAATCGACGGTGCTCTAAAAAGAGGAGCAAGTGAAGAGATTGCAAACAAAATTTGGGAATCTATGGAAACATTTGCTCACTATGCGTTCAACAAATCACACGCAGCAGCATATTCTATGATTACTTACCAAACAGCATATCTAAAAAAATATTATGAAGCAGAATTTTTGACAGCAGTCTTAAATGATAGAATAACAAACGCAGATGAGATTACAAACTATGTAACACATGCTAGAAGTGAAAAAATTGAAGTATTGCCCCCAGATATAAATAAATCAATGACATACTTTACGGCAAAAGACAACAAGATTAGATTTGGTCTTGCAGGACTTAAAAATGTTGGTATTGGCATAGTTGATACAATCATTGCTGAAAGACAGCGTGGTGGGGAGTACAAAGACCTTTATGACTTTATCAATAGACTTTATGGCAATATGCTCAACAAACGTTGTATTGAGAGTATGATTTTGTCTGGTGCATTTGATTGTTTTGGAAAACATCGTAGTCAACTAATGCAAGTGTATCCAGCAATTGTAGAACGAGTCGAACATGACAACAAAAACCACGCTATTGGACAATATAGCCTATTTGACACATTACTTGTTGACGATACATCAAATAATATTGAATATCCAAATATTCCAGAATTTGATGATACGACAAAATTGAAATATGAAAAAGAAGTCGTAGGTGTTTATATTTCAGGTCACCCATTAAACAAATATATAGACAAGTTCAAGGACTATAACTTGTCTAGTGCTGATTTGATTGTAGATGATAACGATATGTCTAATGACGAAGATTACAGCGAACTAAATACATTTTCAGGATTGGTTGACGGACAAGAGGTCGTTTGTGGAGGAATGCTTGCAGATTGCAAAAAGCATGTATCCAAATCCAAAAAAGAAATGGCATTTGGAAGGCTTGAAGATTTGTATGGTGGAATAGAGGTCGTTTTGTTCCCAAATGTTTACACAAAATTCAAATCTCAATTCTATGATGACAATATGGTGACTATTTACGGCAAACTAAATATAAGGCAAGGCAAATCTAGTAGTATTGTGATAGATAACATTATTCCTTGGAGTCAAGAAGACAATAAGAAACAAGAAACACCACAAAAAACGAAAAAACTTTATCTCAAATATGACTTGACAGATATCTCATTACACGAAAAAGTAATAAGTTGTCTCAAATCATATCCAGGCAATTGTCCTGTTGTGGTAAAGTGTTCGGCAACAAATAAGGTGTACCAAATTGATATTTTTGTCAATACAGATAGTTTCCTTATAAGTGAATTGCATGCATATATTAGTGATGAAAATATAAAACTTTGTTAAAAGGGGTTTTCCCCTTTTTCTTTATATATAAAAAATAATTTTAGATAAAATAGTGTTATATATTTTGCAATATAAATATAAAACAAATAAGTAAAGCAAATAAAAATATGAAAAAGTATAATAAAGTATTGACAAAGTAAATAAATATATGTATACTAACAACGGTTTTAATAAAAGCATTGCCATAGACAGCACGGGACTATAAGTCATAAATATCGTGCCGAGGTTAGAATGTTTGATTGTGATTTTTACAACCTTACACTTTAACTATGGTGTGAGGTTTTTATTTTTGCCAAACACATTTATAAAGGAGGCTATAATGAGTGCAAATCAAGAGGCAAAGAAAGTTTTAGTCGAAGAGATTAAAAATCAATTCAAAAATGCAAAATCTATTGTTTTTGTTGATTATCGTGGGTTGACTGTCACAGAAGACACTGCTTTGAGAAAAAAGGCAAGAGAAAATGGCGTCACATACAAAGTCTACAAAAACAGAATGATGCTTCGTGCATTGCAAGAACTTGGTATTACTGGGTTTGACGAGAAATACTTTGAAGGCACTACATCAGTAGCAATTGGCTCAGATGAAGTTGGTGCAGCAAAAATTATTGCTGACGCTATCAAAGATTATAGCAAAATGGAAATCAAATTTGGTGTGTTGGACGGCAACGTCATTGACAAGAACGAAATTGAAAAATTGGCAAAGACACCAGACAAGAAGACACTTATTGCTATGTTGCTTGGTCAACTCAACGCTCCTATGTCTGCATTGTGTAGAGCATTGGATGCAATTGCAAAGAAAAATTAATTAAAAAAGGAGAAAAATCATGGAATTAAAGAGTTTAGTTGAAGAAATCAAAAAGCTATCTGTTGTTGAAGTAGCAGATTTAGTTAAAATGTTAGAAGAAGAATTTGGAGTAAGTGCTGCTGCTCCTGTCGTAGCAGGCGCTGTTGCAGGTGCTGCACCTGTTGCAGAAGAAAAGACAGAATTTAATATTGTTTTGAAGGAAGTTGGTCCAAACAAGATTAAGGTTATCCAAGCAATTCGTGCTATCACAGGTCTAGGACTTGGCGAAGCAAAAGCTTTGGCTGACAACGCTCCATCAACAATCAAAGAGAATGTTCCAGCAGAAGAAGCTAAAACATTCGAAGCTCAATTCAAAGAAGTTGGCGCAACTGTTGAACTAAAATAATTATTTATAAATGTGTTAAAAAGATACCTTGTAGGGTATCTTTTTTTGCCAAAACAAATTATGGTCTTAATGTTATTTTATATAAAACATTACAAAACCTAAAAACAAAAGTGCTATTATATTGCAACAAAAAAGACACATCTCTGTGTCTTTTTTTGTTATCTTACACGTAATCTACGTCTTAGTACGATAAAGAGTATAATAGCAACTATGACTGCAACGACTGCTATACTTATAACAATGATTGCCGTAGTATTTAATGGCTCATTTCTTGTTACTTTGTATGAAGCAACCAAGTTGCCGTCTTTTGTGTAAATGCGAATCCACGTGTCGCCAATCATAGAGATTTGAACGCTTGTTCTTACGTTTTCAGTTGACGTTTCAGTGTTGATTTCGATTGGGGTTGACAATCCAGTTATTGTAATATAACTTTCGCCAATTTGACCATATATAATGTTTTTGTTGAAAGTAATAGTAATAATATCTGTTGTTGCTGTACCAAAGTCAATAGAACTTGCTATTGCAGGGACTTCGTCATTTATCCATACTTGGAATGAGAAATCAAACGTTGTATTATATCCTTCAACTGGGGCAGATACATACACTGTGTACATATCATTGCCTGAGGTCGTAGATGACAATATCAAACTATGTGTATCTGTCAATGGATAATTTGTATTGACGCCCTTTGTCACTTTTGTAATAGTGAATCCAAGGCTTTGTGAAATACTCATAAATGATACTGCTTGATTTGGATTGATAATTGTAAATGTGTAAGTTGTTGAAATTTCTTTTGTTTGTAATGGGTTCAAGTAGTCAGCCACTTTGCTTGTTATCGTTATTTTGTATCTACCTTGACCACTAAATTTCCAAGCAAATGTATTTGATGCTTCAATCTTTTCAGGAGTAAATTCGACTCCATTTCTAGTTGCAACAATCGTTGGTGTTGCTTGGTCATATAGATTGCTACCTTGTGAACGATTGGTTAATGTAATCAATACGTCTTCGTTATATATTCTTCCGTCAATTGGTGTTTGGTCATTTGTCGTAAACAAAACACTATTGACAATGTAGAAGTTCAATCTATTTGATGAACCAAACATTTGTTGATTACCAGCAAGGTCATAGAACTCAAATGAATGCAGACCAGTTGTTGAAAGCAGAACGGTATTAATCTCGTTTAATGAAGAAATTGTGTCGATATAAACGTTGTTGAAATAATATTTGGCAGATATTATATTACCCATATTTGTTTCGCCAGCAGTTATTTCAACTGGATTGAATCCACTAAATGATACTTGCACGCCTGTATTGGAAGTTATTTTGAGTACAGAGTCTTCGTAGTTATAGATTGGTGCACTCAAATCCATATCGAGCAATTCAAAGTAATTTAAGATATTGTTACTTTCTGGTACTAATATAATTTGAATGTATCTTTCAGAACCTGATGAGCCTGCACCATATATTCTATATAGGTTAGGGACGGTATCATCAACTTTTTCAACTTGTAAATTGTTATTTTTGTTTGTTCTAATCAAGATATATGAGTTGCTATCTATTGTGTCACTGCCTTCATACACGATTTGAGTGTATCTAGAAGGAGCATAGAATACATAGACAGGATTTCCATTATAACTAGACAGATATGGACTTGCGTTGAGACGTTGTTCAGCGCCATTACTTGAAACACCGACTACGGCATATGTTATCATATCTGCTTCGTAACGTCTAATATATAGTGTTTTGTCATTAGACGTATAGCCAAGTCCATTAGTTATTTCTATTTTGTATAGACCAACATTTGAAATAGTATAATCTTTTGGAATGTTGTTGATTGTTTCAGTGACATCTCTTTGCAAGTTTTCGTCATAGTATGTACGCGTCAAATTGACACTTGCTCCAAACAATCCGTCTTCCCACGTGATTTTGACATCTTCGCTAAGTTCAGTTGGGTTGTTTCTGTCATGGCTGATACCACTAATGACTTGGTCGCCATTATTTTTTAGAATAATGTCTTGCAATTCGTGTGTGATGCAGAAAGTTTTGGACACTACAACACTTTGTCCTTGGTCAGTTATACCATTTGCAACAAGCCTTAATCTAATTGTGACGCTTGTAAGTTCAGTATTTTGTTTGAGATTAAACACAATTTTTCTTGTAGTAGAATCTGCTTGTACGATTGATATTTCAGTATTTCTTGTATAAATATTATTCATTGCTGAATTGTAAGTTATCCAAGCTGTTCCGTCATAGAAATCAATATATGAGGTGTAAGTGTCTGATGTATAAGTAGTTGTAACCATTCCGGCAGTATAAGTTGTGTCTTCTATCTCTTGTGCAATACCAGAATATGAATACTCATAGTTGTATGCGACTCCAAATCCATAATAGACCGTTGTCTCACGTCCAAAATTATCTTGTGTGTAGAAACGATACATACCCACACCAAATCTATATTTTGTATTTCCTGCAGGGCTATGTGAAATACTCTTGTTTTCGTCATCACGAGTTATTTCTTGCCAACTGTTTTGACTAAACTTGTATACATTAAATTTTGTAATGACAGTTTCTCCACCGACAACAGTATCAACTGGAATAGTTACTTCAAACAAATTATTAGATATCTGTTGAATTTCTAGTGATAATTTTGCAGTAGGTATTTTGTATTGTATTGTAAAATCATCGCCAAATCTATTCGTAATTGTGATTATATAATTATAACAAGTTTTGCTGTCATCTTGTTCAATAGCAGAAATTGCTTGATTGAATCTATCCATCAAATCATTATAATTTGCATTCATACCATATTGGGTAGGGTCAAGCGTAATTGTATAAACAACGGCGTTATTATCGCCTCTGCGAATAATAATCTTTTGCCATGGGTCAACAAACATACTTGTATATGCTGTGTCAATTGCAGTGAATTGCAATTCTTTTGCTTTTATCTCAACAGAGTTATTGCTACTCCATAGTATTGGTGAAGATGGGTCATCGGTTACCACGGCATCTTTGTTTGGTAATGTAAAGCTATTGACTGTCTCGCTATTTAAGTTAGTATAAGAGAAGTTGTATTGAGGTTCAAGTGCAGTGTCGTTTATTATAATAAATGCATAAATGGTATAGTTGCCAGCCTGGTCAGCCTCTACAATCTCATAATATCCAGAATCAGTCATATTTGCTGTTTGCAAAATTTCTGCAATATAGATATTGTCATTATCATTTTTATCTAATAATGACCAGTTTAGAGCTGTGAATGTTTTGTCCGTTGGGTTAAAGTCAACAGTTTGAGTATAATCTGGCATCGAGCCATTTGCTGTAACATCAGCAATTTTTCTAATATAAATATTTTGTGTTTCAAGAGCGCTATTATTATTTTCGAACTCAAAGTCATTTGGCATTGCAAGGAAGTAGGTAGAAGTATCTATTTGAGTATCGCTCCACTTGTCATAAGATATGAGTTTATTCAAGTTGATAGTAGGCTTTGTCCTGTCTACAACGACATTCAATGTGGTTGAATTGTTTGTATCATAGTAGTAAATTGTGGCAGAATAATTGCCTTCTTGATTACCACAAACAGCATACATATCAATGACATATTTTGTTCTATCTGATTGTTGTGTGACATCTAAACTATTTGAAACATCTTGACCATTGCTTGTCATGACATATTTTTCTCCGTCATAACTAATTGCAAGTGTATAAGATTGATTTTCGTAATTTAGAACAATGTTTGATAGATTGATACGAGACTCAAATGTTGTTTTGTAATCTTCAATTTCTAGGAACAATTCGTTGTCATTTATATTATTGAATGAAACGGTTTTTGTTGTTCCTTCACTATTTACAACACTGCTACTACCAATGTTTGTATGATTGACCGTGCTTGTAAATATTGCTTGTGGGGTAGAGTTTTCTACATTAAACACAAGATTATAAGAATATTCGTTTTCGCCATCTGTTGAGGCTTTGATATTCAAGGTGTATCTACCAGCACTATTTATGTCAAAGTATTGTGTATAATTTGTGTTGTCTAATGTGCTTGCAATTGTTTGCACAATAGAATTATTATCTTTTGCATAACTCAAAGTTGCAGTCAATTTGAATTTTTGACTAGATGAGTTATTAAGCGCAATGTTTCTAATTGTTGTCTCGTCAATTGTCTCGTCAGTCAAGTTTAGCGTGGACAACATATTTAATGCTTGATAAGTATTGTATTTGTCTTGTGGTAAAGTCAATCTCATTGGCAATCTTTTTGATGTGAATGAGAGAGTTGCATTATTATTTTTGTATGCTTGAATATCCACAGCATCAAGCGTGATTGGTGTGCCATTGACGCCCAATACAATTGATGTTCCAGACCCGTTTTCAAAATAATAATCAATGCTGTATGTCTTGTTGCCTTGACTGTCAACACTAACTGTTGAAGCGTCAATATCATATATATTTGACCTATCTAGAATGATGATAAAATATTTTGTTTGACTATCAGTTGAGTTTTCATCAATCAAATCTGGATAAGTTCTCTTTATGATGTAAAGACCTTCTTTTGAATATGTATTTGCACCAACAGGCATTGGATTTATTATGTTGGAATACACTCTTGTGTTGCTCTCACTAAGGTTGCCGTCAGGGTATGCGAAATTATTGTCAATAGTAACTGTTGACCAAACATTACTTGTTGCCACAAATGGATAAGAAATAGCATATCCTGTTGGTAGGTTTTCGTAACTCGTAAGGTCAGTCAGTCTATTAAATTCGAGTAATGAATTGACATTTGCATAACTATATTGGTCAATAGGGAAGTACATGTATTGTACATCACCCTCTCCCAACTCATATCCAGGAACGTCATTTAAGTATGAGAAATAAAGTTGTTGGTCGTTTATAATAGTTGTATTTAGTGTGTTTATTCTAGTTATAGTAGAATCACTACTATTTTTTGCATAAACAAGTCCCAAAGAATTGTCAAGGTTCATCTCAATATTTGTGTTATAACTATTGCCTAATGCATCAGTTATTGTTACATCAATATTGCCTTCGCCAGCAAATATTGCGCTAGCGATATTTGTTTCTCCCTCTGGATAATAAACTAATTTATTTACTGCCAAAGGATTGTAAGATGTTTGTTCTGTCAAGTTTTGTCCATTTTCTTGTTGAACTGTAAACGATGCGTCAACATTATCCAATGAATTGAAAATCATTTGTGCATAGGTGCCGTCTTTTTGTACGTTTTGAACACCATAATTGTTCGTAATACCATTGACGTTACTAAATATTAGTGTTGAAATTGGATAATCAGGGTCTGCTTGATAATTTTCAATCAAAATACCTTTTCTATTTGCCCAAATCAAACTTGTTTCGCTTGAAACTATGTTGTAATTGTTTGTTGGTTGTGGTTCAAAGACTGCATATGGTGTAGAGTTGTCAAAGAAATGAATAAGGTATGTCGTGTTGCCTGCTTGGTCAGTTAGTCTAAAATAATATATTGTAGGTACACTTGGACGCAATACAGAATTCATTTCATAATTATTGTTTGAGCCATCAAATAGATATTTGTATATATCCCATTCAACATTTTGATTATCAAAAATGTTTTTTACGTTGTTAAAATCAATTTTATAATTAGTAGAAATTGCTGTTATTGAAGAGCCTGTCATACTGTATAGTTGAGCATAGTCTTTTATTGATTGCAATTCGTATTTTTTATATTCTACAACGATACTTGCACCACTTGCTTTTGAATCATATCCTAGTGCAAAAATTTTGTTTGTAGTAGTATTTGCAATACTTTCTCGCACGTAATGTTGTTCATCAAGAGTCAAAGATACATTATATGCGTTCACCTTGTCAATAGGGTCTTTGTCTATAATAAAACTATACGAATTACTGCCAAGTCCACTACTGCCATATTTTACAACCAATCTATATCTACCACTGTTTGTAACGCGAGTTGCGTTAGCATTTGCCCCACCATAAGGGGAGTAACTTATGATATTGTCTGTTATAAGTGTATAATTTGATGCATAATTTTCTCCACCATAATATATTTCAGCGATATATGGTTTGCAAAAATATTGATAGTTTAGATAACCAATATAATCGTTGCCACTTTCTTTGTGACTATCATAACCGATAGAGAAGACAACGTCTTTATTGGTATAGAAAGGAGAAATCAAGTTTTGTGTGCTGCTATTTTGGTCTATTGTATGTATTGAGACTTTTGGTTCGCCACTGACTCTGGCAAATACAAAATATTGAGTATAGTGAGCATCATTACTTCTTTCATTAAATTTGATATCTACCTTGACGACATAATAACCCGTCTCTTCGCCAATAGTGCTATCTAGATAAAGTCTTGAAGTTGTGCCAAGCGAAACGTTATCTTCATCCACACCAGCAATCATATCATCTAGATTTGAGTATCTAGTGATTGTGCTTGTTGGTTGATTGTCTTCAAAATTTGCTACACCATATACATCAAAGTATAGACTTGACAAGTTGATTTCAGGGAATAGCATATCACTTGTGCTATCGTATTGATATTCTTTTGTCAAATCAGCATCATTCCAATAGTCATACATACTAGCATACAAATGCGTATTATCAATAGTGCCAATTGTAGAATACAAATAATATCTAGCAGTGAAGTCAGCATTAAATGTATAGCCGTCTTGAGCAAAGAATGTTGGCTTTGCTCCTGTCATATAAGTTCTAACCCCATAGACGTGTAGGATTGCTTGGTCTGGGTGTAGGATTTCGCCTTTTAATGAGCTTTTGCCATTATACATAACAGCAGTATATCCTTCATTATCCAAGATGCGATATCCATTATCAGCTTTGATTTGATAAGCAAAATGCAAATTGTATGTGCTCATATCGCTAAAATCGTAATTGACAATATAACGTTTTACGCCGTCAATGACAGTAGGAGACAATTCTTGATAGAATGCAAAATTCCCATTTTTGTATGTTGTAAGAATTTTTGTGTCTTCCGTACCATTAGTCAATACTGTGGTATATGTATCCGTTGTTGTACGTTTTTTTGTATATGACAAGTTATAATTTTCTGCGTCATATTGAAGGGTAGGAGAGAGTAATCTATTGTTATAATCATAGTATGTCATCGTGCCTTCTGGACTTATGACAAAATCATTTGCATCATTGCTTTCATTTATGTTGTAACCCAAAAATTCTGGATAGTTATTATAGTCTTTGTATTGTTGTGCAAAATTTGTGTTGCTGAACAAATAAAAGTCGTATACATATTTTACGTTATTGACGACTTGTGGGTTAGATTCTTGTCCGTCGACATAATCACATACCATGTATGAGAAATTGAAGGAAATAGTATAGTGTCCTTCTTCTGTCAAACTATTTATACCAAGTGCATTTAAGTCAAGCAATGTTGTAAATTGAGATGTGACTATGTTTGATGTTTCTACCATTTTATTTGAACCAAGTTGTAGTCCAAGGTCTTGGTCTGTTAAAGATGGATAATTAGTATATCCAGTTTCGGCTTTGCCACCAAAATAATTGTCGCTAGTTGATATATCATAACTGTTGCCATTTACATCCAAAGTAACACTCACGATATGTGTGTAGAGCACTTTTGTCATATCAGCATTGTATGAACCATTTATATCACCAAAGGAGATAAGCAACATTTCATAAGAATCTGTGCTTTGATTGTTGCCATAATTGTTAAGCATGACATCTTCGCCTTTTGCGACATTGTTATCAGGAGATAGGGCAGCACTCATATTGAACACATTTGTTTGATTGCTTGCGCCTTCAAAAGTAAGATTCGAATTTGTAATATTGCCTTGTCTATAACTTACTTTGTTTATTACAAATCTTTCTGCGTCAGGCAACTGTTCAATAACAGTATATGTCTCGGCAGCATTGACCTTTTTGCCACTTACCACAAAAAATCCTGTCAGCATACAACTGACGGCAATAGTAATTGCGAAAATTTTAGCAATAATATTCTTTTGCATTTTTATCTCCCCATTTTTACTTACATATCAAAGTGCGAAGCACTTTTTACATAATGCGACATTTTATTTACTAAAATTATTTTAGCATAATGATTTTTTTTTGCCAAATAAATACATTGTATAAGTATTATAATTTTATTATACGCACACGCGTATTAGATATACAAAATTATATTCTATAAAAAACAAATAAACTATAATAGAAACTCAACATAGGGCGCAAAACTGCCCCTTATCAAATTGTTAGCAATTTATACAACACAAAAAGAGTGCAAACGCACTCTTTCTTTTTATGAGAAGACATCAAATCCACCACGAGAAGTAGGTTTTAAGATCATTTTGTTTCTCTTGCTAATATCGTAGAAAAATTCGTGTTCATCAAAATAGTTTGATACAGCAGCAGATTGTGGAGGAGGGGTCATACTATAAATGTTTGTGGCAAGATAACTTGGAGTAAACTTTGTTTTGATAGGAGGTTCTTTCAAGATAGAAACAATAAGTTCGTCCTTCAATGAACCAAGTTCGTCAGGGTATATAAGTGGCCTTTGGTCTTTTTGCTGTGATGTGCTTGTGCTCTTGCCGTCTTCTTTCTTACTACCATGAGAGACTGATGTTGTTTCTGTTGTGACTGTGATATTACCACATCTTTCGGAAAATGCTTTTTTGGTTTCGCTATCATTTGAGGCAATGTATACGTGCATATTACAGTTGTCCTTTATGATATCGCTTGCTTGTTGACCATACAAGTTAGTAAGTTGTGAATATGCTTGCAGTATCAAACAGAAGAATATCCTTCTACTTCTACCAATAGCAATTTTCTTTTCAAATTCTTCAATTTTTGGCATATTGGCGAACTCATCTAACAAAAAGTAGGTAGGATGTGACAATTTCGCCTTAGTATCATCATTTGCTTTGATACCATTTTGACGAGCGATTTCGACAAGTATTTTGTATAATTGTGTGATAAATATTGTAGCAATTGCGTGACGAGTTTGTTTTTCGTCAGGTATCTTTATAAATAGAGCAGTGCTTTGATTGTCAAAGTTTGTAAGGTCCATTTCATTGACACTTGTAGCATAACATATACCACTGTCAGCAAACACAGACACATAACCAGACACAATACCCATATAGTTTGTACGAGTTTTTTCTGTATTGCTTACAACTTCGCTTGCAGATTGTACTGCGTGGCTTAGTGGGTCACGACCCAAGAAATATTCACAAATTGTCTTTTGTGGATTGTTGATATCATTATCTTTTGTATTACAAATTCTAGCAACATTATAGAAATTAAATTTTTCTCGTGTCATTCCAAGTGATGGGTCACCAGAGTCTTCTAGCATTGCCATCATGACCCCTAAGACAAATCCACGAGCACCTTCTTCCCATCTTGGTTGATTTAGGTCTTTGATAGGACAAAGTGCAGTTGCAATGTCTTTCAAGTCTTCTTCGGCTTCGTTATCTAACGCTTGTGCTTTACTTTTTAGATTTCTATCAAGTGTTGGTCTATCTGCAAAGGCCATGCCATTAAATTCATACCATTCGTTACCATATGTTGTGCCTTGGAATTTTCTCAAATTTGGATATCTATCAGGAGTATCGCCAGGCTGAGTATGCACCTTTACTTCCTTGTGTATATTTAGTGCTCTTTGATGTAACATATATGCTTTGTCCATTGGGTTCCAACGAGTTGAACGAAATGGGTCAGCAAGGTCAAATACTATAATACGATAACCTTTCTTTCGTAGTTTCTCACTATGCAAATTGTATAGTTCGCCTTTTGGGTCAGTGATGACCATACTAGGTTTTACAGCAGATTCACCAAATATTTGAATCATAGGGTTCATATATTGTGTTGTTTTACCAGCACCTGTTGTACCAATGACCAAACAGTGAAAGTCTTTGTCATACATATTGATTTTCATTTTGTGGCTATTAACCATTTGTGCACGGATAGGAAAACCTACTTTGTTTTTGTATGGTAGAGCATCGTACGTCGTATACAAATATTTTGGATTGGTTTCGAGTTCTTTTTCTGTGCACCAGTGTTGGTCATAGAATTTGCTAAGGCCGTCTTTATCTTGAACTTTTGCTTTGCCTTCATTTTTGTCAAGTTTTTTTGCGACGGAAGATAATGTAAATAATAGACCACCCAAAAATCCAACAAATAAAAATATCATAGCATAGGTTGAGTAAAAATTGGATAATTGCAAACTAAATGAAGTAAATTCGCTATTGCTACCAGCATCAAGCAATGCTCCCAGCAATAGTCCAAGCACAGTTACTCCTAATACAATAAATAAATTTTTAAGAAATTTGTCCATATTACACTCCGCATTCAATATAGAATAAATAATCTAGTATAAGTATACTTGTTTATAAATTTATAGTCAAAAATATTTGACTAGTTTTGTGATTGCAAATAAAATAAATGTATTAAAAGACGAAAATGTAGAATAATTTTAGAAATGACGCAAAATTGTTTTACACGATAGTTTTTATGTGTTATTATAAAACTAACGAATGGAGGAAATAAAAATGGGAATGTTTTTACGCCTTTTAGGAGACACAAGTACTGGTGTACAAGATAAAGAATGGTATACTAACATTTTGAAACCAATTGTTGACGGTATCAATACAGCACTATGGCCAATTATTATAATAGTTGCAGCAGTCGGTGCAATATATGCAGTATGGTTAGGTGTCCAGCTTGCAAAGGCAGAGAGTGAAGAGGCAAGGACAGAAGCAAAGAAGAAAATGCTATACTTTATCATTGCTTTTGTTGTCACAATCATTATATTAGTACTTCTCAAGTTGCTTGCAGCAAATGTTGACACAATATTTGGATTGGTAAGCCAAGAAGGAACACCAACAGAATAATAACAAAAGCAAAAGAGCCCTAATGGGCTTTTTTGTTGTTACTTAATATAAAACCAACACAAACACAACGATCTCAATAGTCACATTGCTAATTTTGTTCAATATTATAGACAAATTGCAAATAATAGTGTAAAATAACAAAGTAAATATAGGGGAACAGTATATGGCTAAAAGTAATTTCTGGTTTAAGATATTAGGTGTTTCAGCGCTAATTGTCATTATGATGATGATTTTTGCGCCACTATGCACGCAATCAAATAATCAAGCCGTCGTTGATGACGCGCAAGTAGTACAAAATGTTGATGTATATTCGCAGGCGTCAGACCAGGAGTGGACAACAGAAGATGAAGATTTTAATGAAATAGTAGAAGGATTCAAAGTGTTTTGTTTGGTTCTTTTGATTGTAATACCTGCAGGTGGAACAATATATGCAATCGCTATTGGTGTCAATATGGCAAAAGCTGACGGGGATGATAAAAGACGTGAGATGAAGAAACGTTTAACAAACGCTATAATTGGGCTTGTTTTGGTCTTTGTTCTTATGGGAATACTTTTCTTGTATCTTGATAATTATCAATTAATAATGGATTCACTAAAAGGATTGTTTGGAACACAAGATACCGGCGCTGTTCAATAAACTTTGGTGGGGAATTCCCCGCCTTTTTATTGTATTTTTACTTAAAATAATGGCGTTATCCTCGTACATGGTGTGAAATAAAGAGATTCTAGAATAGTGTATTAATATTATCTCGTAATTAGTGCAAAATAAATCTATAATAATTTTATGTACATAATAATTTTGTCATAATATGTATTTTTAATGTACAGTTGATTGATTTTTGTATAATTATGTAGTAAAATATTTTCGTAAATATAATATAATATAAGGGGAATATTATGGTTGTTTCGTCCTTGAATCTTGGAATATTGAGTGCAATAATGAATTTCATTATGGACATTTTTGTTTCCATTATTATGTTGTGGATAAATTTCATATATGCAATTTTAAGTGTGGTGTATTATTTAATAGGTGCAGCATTCGCATATTTTGCAGATTTGTTTCAGGCTGTGTTTAAGGCGCTGGCAGGAATTGGGCAGGTGGGATATGATGCCCCATCAGATGCTTATTTGGGAATCGCAGAAGACCCTGTTCTTGGATTAATATCTAATAGAATTGTTATAAACATGTTTATTTCTTTATTTGTTGTAGGTATTGGACTAATGATTGTGTCTGTCATAGTTCAAATGATTAGACAAGAGTATACGACAGAAGGGGCCAAAAACAGTAAAGGCGAAATCTTAGGCAAAGCAGTCAAAGCATTTTCTAATATGATTGTCATTCCAGTAGCATGTATTATTGGTATTTTGCTATCAAACACAATTTTGAGATTGCTTGACAAAGCAACATCTAATAGTTCTCAATCAATTGGTGCAACCGTGTTTATTGCCGCTGCTTATAATGCAAATTATATGCGCAGTCCAGCATATCAAAATAGTGGACTTATTGATATGTCAGGCACCATTTTGAGTTGGGTTGATATTAGTCAATATATAAATCGTTCTGGAATTTCGGATTATTACACAGAGGACGACCAGCCAGTTAAATCTGGTTGGTTAGAGACGTCATACTCTAATGGTGGTACAATAGGGTCGGCTACAAGCACATGTAGTGAAGTTGCAGATGATATTGACTATGCATTTAGAAATTTTTCGTTATTCCTTGGTGATAACGCTAATGGACAAAATTTTTTGTCTTTTAATAGATTTGATTACAAAGAATTATCATTGGTAAAACAATATTATAATTTTAGTCGATTTAATATGATTGTATTTATCGGTGGAGAAGTAATGTGCGCATGGATGATGTTGAGCGTTACTATTGGTATGGTTATGAGAATGTACAAGGCTGCACTTTACTTTATGATATTGCCACCAATTCTAGCAATTAGCCCTATCAAAGATGCTTATGGTAGTTGGAAACAAAAATTTATTGGAAATATACTTGGTGCTTATGGTCCAGTAGTTGGAATAAATTTGTTTTTCACAGTTTTGCCTGTTGTCCAACAAATAGAAGTATTTCAACCTGAGGGATTATCATTTTTAAGGGCGCATGGATATAATTTAATAATGCAAGCCATATTTGCAATAGTGGGACTCTTAATGGTCAAAAAGTTTGTTACTGAGGTTGCTGGGTTAATTGGTGCAGATGATTCATTATCTGCTGGTGAAGGTATTGCAAAATCAGTTGCAAAAGGCGCAGCAATGGTAGGTGTCGCTGCCCTGACTGCAGGTGCAGGAGCTGCTGCTTTAGGAGCTAAAGCAGGCGGTGCTGTTATGTCGGGCGTAAAAATGAAGGGGGCGGCCTCGTTAGCCAAGACAGGTAACTCAATTAAAGGTGCTGCTAATTTGGTAAATAAAAATAAAATGATGAATGTTGCTCAAAGTAAGATGGAAGATTTAGAGCAAAAACGTAAAAATGGTCAGATAAGCAAAAAACAATACAAAAAGCAGTATGCAGAGGCTCAACAATCTTATGATGAGAATAAACTCAGTGCCGAAGAGCAATCAAGTTTTGACCAATATCAAAAAAGTAATCTTATTGATAAAGATGGCAATTTATCAGATTATGCATCAGAACAACTTAATGAAATAGAAAAGAAAAAGGAAGCAGGATATATTGTAGAAGAAAACGGACAATATATGAGCTCTAAGGAAAAGCGCAAAAGTGACAATGCAAAAGAAAAAGAAAGAAGATCTAAACTCACCCGAGAACAAAGAAGAAAGGAAACTACAACTAAGATTATGGATAAGGCTAAAAATGTTGGTTCAGGCCTGCTAAAATCATCTGTTGCGACACTTAATTGGGGAGCACAATCTGGTATAAAAAGTCTATTAAAAGATGGGTTCCATATTGATGTTGATAAGGCATTAAGCAATAATGCAAAAGGCAAAGGTGGATTGTGGAGTAAAGCAATTTCTGGTATTGTTACAGGAACAAATAATGCTCTAGACCCTAATGTAAAATGGGGGTTGCCACAAAAGAGTCGCGATTTGGGATTAAGATATAACGAAGCTCAAAGTGCAGTTGCTAACCGTGCTGATACATTGGTTGAAAGACTATTGCAAGATATCTTAAAAACACTCAAAGACAAGAATACTAGTGAAAAAGAGAAAAATAATGCAAGACAATTAGGTAAAACCCTTGCTGGCGACAATGCAGAATTAGCAAAGAAATTTGATATGGATGTATCAAACTTGAGTGTTGACAAACTCATGAAAAAATTTGATGAGACGGATAGGGCAACGCTCAAAGCAAATGCTGTTGACATGAGTGCTTCACAAATGGCTCGTGGTAAAGGAGTGCAAGATAGTAACCTATTAAAAGCTATTGAGAAAGCAACATTTAAGGCAAACGTTGGTAGTGGTGTTGTAAATGAATTTGCACAAAAAGTCAAAGCTGCTTCTATGGAAGCTGCAGAAAAAATTGCTGCTAAATCCAAATCTGATAGCGACAAACAAGTGGCTGCTATTAAAGATTTGAAAGAAGCACTTGTCAGCGCAATGAAAGAAAACAACAAAGATAACAGCAAAAAATAATAAATAAAAAGACGGAATTATTCCGTCTTTTTATTTTTTGATTGTAATTTTTGAATAACACACTATTATAGAGTTTTTTTATGCGTTTATCACAAATTTTGTGTATTATGGGTGTAAATAGGTATAATTTATTATATAAGATATAATGATTTTTATTTTGTAATATCTTTATTATGTAGTAAAATAATTAGTAGTTATAAGACTGTGGTCTATATAGGAGATAAAAATGGCAGCAAGATTTATACCTCGTAGAACAAAAATGAAACTCGAGTTATATAAAAATGTTACTATTGGTGACATTATCATTGGGTTGATAGGAATACTTCTATCAATGCTTATTTTCTTTTCAAATATTCCATATCATATCTTGATAGGATTTGCATTCATTGCAATGTGGTGTATGTTATTTGTGCCAGTTGCTGATGGTGTCAAACTATATTATAGTGTTGTTTTGGCTTTTAGATTTCTTGCTTTTCAAAAAGAATATGAGAAAAAATTTACTAACAAAAACCATGACATAAAAAGAATTTTGCCATATGAAGGAATCAAGAACGATACGTATATTGATTATGGCGAATATTATGGCATGGTATTAGAAGTCAAGCCAATTGAGTTTTTCTTGCTTGATGAAGAAAAAAGAACAAGTGTCATAAGGACTATGACAAACGCTATTCATAGATTGTCAATCAATCAAAGGATGTCCATTATAAAAATCAAAAAACCTATGATTCTTGACGCAATGCAATCATTTGAAGATGACAAATACAACACATTGCTTGATATGGCTGATAGAGGATTGTATAATAGCATCGAAGTTGAAGCACGTGAACCAATATTCCAAGAAAGATTGGCTACACTCAAAATGCTCAATTATGAAAATAAAGTTTTGAAGACACACTATTACATTGTTGTTTATGACAAAGATAGAGAACTTTTGCAATCAACAATCCAAGGTATGATTTCTTCTCTTGCAAGTTCGTCCACTCCAATTGAGAGCGATATGGTGACGGGTCGTGATTTACTAGTATTTTTGAAATCAAATTATAATAGTAATTTTGACGAAAGAGATTTGGACCTTTTGACATACGAAGACCAAATCAAATGGACTCGTCCTGACAAAGTGAGATTCAACAGTACAAATACCAATATTGATGGTGTTTTGTATAGAACATTTACAATTAGCGAATATCCAATATATGTGCCAGATGCGTGGGCTTATCCATTGTTTGAACTAGACAAATCACGTGTTGTTGTCAATATTGAGCCATTAGGCAAATACGAAGCAGAAAAAATGCTCGACAAATCAATTATGGAAGTTGATGCAAAGATGAGAAAGGCTTTTGCGGAAGGCGACAAGATTGCGCTCACAACTCATAGAGAGACATTGACAAATCTTTTGGCAAGTCTCAAAAATAGCACAGAAAACTTGTTTAACGTCAATATGCACATTGTTTGTGAAGATGACCAGAAAAAAGAGGTGCGTGCACAACTCAAACAAAATGGTTTTCGTTATACAGAAAACTTTGGACGTCAAGTTGATGCATTTATTTCAGCATCACCAAGTAGACTAGACAAATTGACATATTATCAACGTGGTATTCACACTTCTAGTATTGCAGCAATGTTTCCATTTATTTCAAGTGCATTGCAAGACGACAAAGGATTTTATTTGGGATACAATGAATATCCTGTGTTTACAAATTTCTTTATTAGAAACAAAAATCGTGCAAATAGTAATATGGTTATTGTCGGCAAATCTGGTAGTGGAAAATCTTTTGCTACAAAGACGCTTCTTACCAACCTTGCGGCCGATAATACTAGAATATTTATTCTAGACCCAGAAAATGAGTATGAAACATTATGTCACAGCCTTAATGGGAAGATTATTGATGTTGGCAACTCTACAAATGGTATATTCAATCCTTTCCATATTTTTACTACACTACAAGATGAAGAAGGAGAGAGCGCTGACTCATATAATGAGCATTTGCAATTCCTAGAACAATTTTTTAGATTGATTTTGCCTGGTATGAGTTCGGATGCGTTTGAAAAACTAAATGCACTCGTGGTCAAACTTTATGCGATGAAAAATATTGACCGTTCAACAAGACTAGAAGCATTGGAACCAGAAGACTTTCCAATCTTTGATGACCTTATTACAGTTATTGATAACGAACTAAAAGACGAACAAGACCCTTATCAAAAATCAAACTTGCAAACAATTAGAATATATGTTGAAAAATTTGCAACAGGTGGCAGAAACTCAAACCTTTGGAATGGACCAACAAGTATTGTTACAAACGAAAACTTTGTTTGTTTCAGTTTCCGTTCATTGATAAATAATAGAAACGACGTTATCACAAATGCTCAAATGTTGCTTGTCTTTAAGTATCTTGACAACGAAATTAGTAAAAACAAAGACTTCAATGACAAATATTTTGGCTCGCAAAAGAAAGAGTATGAGTATCGTAGAATAATTGTTGCAGTCGATGAAGCGCACGTGTTTATTAACCCAAAATATCCAATTGCTCTTGACTTTATGGCAAATATGGCAAAACGTATTCGTAAATATCATGGAATGCAAATCATCATTACGCAGAACATAAAAGACTTTGTGGGCTCGGAAGAGATTGCTCGTCAATCAACTGCTGTTATCAATGCAAGCTTGTATTCAATGATATTCTCACTATCACCTAATGACGTTACTGACCTTGTGGAATTGTATCGAAATGCTGGTGGTATAAATGACGAAGAAAAAGACCAAATTGTCACAGCCGGCGTTGGACAGTGTTTCTTGATTATTGGTGCAATGAATAGAACAATACTTCAAATTGAGGCATTATCCACAGTGCGTGCAATGTTTGAAATAAGAGAGTAATGTTACTCTCTTTTTTGTTAGATATTATTGGAATAAACGTGTATATGTATAATTGCAAATATATTGCTTAATATTATAAAAAGTGATATTATAATATTATATAATGCACAAAGTGTGCAGACATTTTATTTCTTGTTTTTTTGGGGGAAAAATGGCAACAAAAAGAACCATATACGAATTTTTAATCGAAAAACTACAACAATCTATCAAAAGTGATGCCAAATTAAATTTTCGTGAACTTTCTAATGATAAATATAAGTCTAAAATAAACGAAATTTTTGAAGAAAAAATAGGTGAAGACGTTTTTGGATATGACATAAATGATATACTTGATGATAGCGAGATTTATGCTCGTTTGTCTTCTGTGTCTTCAAATAGATGGGTGCGTTTGATTGAAGGCGTTTATGACAATTTGATAAACAAATCAAATGTTTTTAATGCACTCAATATTAAAAGACAAGAAATAGCGTCAATGATATATAATTTGCAAAATGAATGTGTTCAAAATGCAGTAAATAATGCTCCATACGTTTATGCAAAAAATCTTAAAAAAGTTTTGTTGAATAATACAATATTAGACAAAGATATTGCTCCATATATCGATGTTAATGTACTGTTAAAAACGTCAGACAATTTAGAAGAATCAAAAGCAACACCACATATTCAAATTTTTGTGTCAAAGGCTTGTGATTTTACTAAATATTTGAAAAATGAAGAAATTAGAAAAGAATTTGAAAAATACAAACAACAGTTTTATTCTAAAGATGAAATGTTAAATGGCATAGTTGGTGATTTTATTGATTCACAAAGTGTTTATTTTGAGTCGGCACTAATTGACCATTTTGAAAGACAAACATTAAAGAAAAAAGAAAAATCAATTCTAAAAGAAAAGGCTATTGATGCACAGTCTTTTGAAAATGCTTTGGAAAAAGAATTAATATCAAAAGAAAAATTTGATGCGCTACAATCTCAACTACAACAATATAGTAGCTCTAATGATTACGTTAATCATATCATTGCACAAATTAATAATTGCAAAAGTATGATAATGGAAAAAATGAAAGACACTCAAATTGGATTAGTTGACGGCACTCCACAAATCGTACAAAAAACCAAAAAATCAAAAGATAATATCAAATTTAGAGAAATTGATTGGGATGCTATTAAGAGAAAAATTAAAGAAGACGTATCACATCTAGATGTATTGTTAGACCAAATAGCAGAAGAAGATATCCTAGATGACGCTCAACAATCTGACTTGCGTGCAGCACTATTAGATTCCGTAGTCAAAGATTTTGAAAATCGTATTTTGATACCACAGTTTTTAGATGAATATGTCTCAAAGAAGGCTTTTGATATTGGATTAATGGCCAATGTCTCTAACGAACAAAAATCAATATTATCCAAAATTGCGTCAATAGAAAACAAACAATCAAAAGAATTGTATACCTACTTATACGGTAATAATCTCGTTGACGTTGATGAAATCAATGACTTATTTGGCTATGAATTGGATATTTCACAAAAGAATTTTGAAGCCATACAAAAATGCAAATCAATAGTAAAAGACGAATCTAACAAAGATTTGTTAGATGCAGAAAATAATTTTAGTCTATACGAAAATGCATTAGTAGAAAATATCGTATATCAAAAATCAATTGAAAATGGCACACAACCAATAATTGATGCTGCAAAAGATACATTGAGTGAAGTAAACAACAATCCAGTATTGAAAAACAAATTCAATTTTGATATACGTGAGTCATATGTAAAAAATATTTCTGCTTATGGAGATTGTAGAGACATTTTGAAAAGTACAACTTTCCAGTTGGTATATCAATCAATAGATATTTCAAATATATTGCAAGCAGACAGAAATTATTATGCAAAGCAATTCTTGGGTGGTGATGAAGAATATCAAAAAGTACTAAGATATGTTGATAGAGAAAAAACACAAAAGAGAGACAATGGTCAAAACCAAGAAAAAAGTGCGCTTGCAAAATATATTATTGAAAACCATACTCCTAACGAAGTAATGGGATTCGTCAACAAAATGCAGAGTTATTCTGCTTCAAAAGGCAATAACGTTGTTCGTGATACCATATTTGATAGATTGAAGGATATGATAAATGTCAGTCTTATAAGAACTGCTGATGTCAATCAAAAAATATCATACGCTGTTAGCGAAGTTTCTAAACTGGGCAACCCAGCTCTTGCGATTGGCGATAGAATGCACGAATATATGATTTCTAATAATATTTTGAGCGAAGACGATTGGAAAAAGGTCGTAAGCATATTTAAGGGTGAATTAGAAAAAGACAACAAAGAACTAGAAAAAGACGATGCAAAAGAAAATATCGTTGACCATTATGCTGGCGAAGTTGAAGCAACCGTTAGATTAACATCAAAAGATTTGCAAATTTTCTCGCAAAAGATTTTGGAACGCAACAAAAAGAAACTTGCAAAAATGAAGGAGATGGAATCAAACAACAAAGCTTTTGCTAGATTAGTCGAAATTGGAGCTAGACAATATGATGCAGAGCACAAACAAGAGTATAGACAAGTAGACTCAATATGCAATGCTTTGCAAAAGAATATAACTTTTGTTGATAATAAAACAATGGTTGTTATTGATGCTGCTACTAGAAAGAGCATGAAAATGGTTTTGGAATCTCACGCATATGATTTCAAAAACATTGATGTTACAACATTGGCAAATGCTCTAAATGTAACATTTGGAATTGTATTAAATTTGCAAAGTGAAGATGATTATAAGAAGATGCAAATCATATTAGACGCATTTAATAATGATAATGACAACTCAACAATATATATCGAAGGATATTTGGTTACACCAGAAAGATACAACAAAAAACAACACGACGAAGAGCTTGCAAAATATAGTGTTGTAGAAGAATTGGGCAAACAATCAGCCAATCACATTGTTTCATTGACGAGTGAGAATATTAAGTTGTTGGAAAATGAATTAAAGGCAAATAATCTACTAGATCCAACTATTGACAATAAGACACTGGCAGACAACTTGTACAAAAAATTTGGTATCATAATTGATTATGACAAAATAGATAGCAAAAATTCTCTTGTAGATTTTATAACAGAAGGTTTGACTTCTGGTATTCTCAATGTAAGGACAACAAATCTAGATACATTTATTTGCAAAGAAGTGCTTGCCAAAAAGATTGCGCTTGCTGACAGAAAACGTGACGATAATGACAAGAATATACAAAATGTAGTTATAGACAAAAATGCTGGAAATTTATTATTAAAATATATTGAAGAAGAGTCTACTACTAGCATGAGCAATGAAGAAATTGCATATAGATTGTCTTTATACGGTGTCAATATTTCTAACGAAAAAGTTAGAACAAGCAACAATTTGTATCAAGAATTAAGCAATCAATATCAAAAAGACGGCACTATTATGAACTATGGCGAGTTTAAAGAACAGAGTGCTGTTGATAGATTAAAGGACAAAAAAGTTAGCGAATTAACAGACAAAGACATAAGGCAACTAGAAAAAGAAGGTGTTGAAATAGACACGTCTTCAAGTGAAACGCTCAAACAACATTTGAAAGAATTGAACAAAGGACTTAAAAACTCTTTGTCGAAAAAAGAAAGAGAAAATGTTATTCGAGATTTGCGAATTCAACAAGGTCAATTATTCCAAAACAGCAAAATGATAGACGACATTAAATGGGAATATGAGAAAAATGGTTGGGACAAATTGGATGATGATAGTTTTGACAAAACATTGTTAGAAAAATATCAAATGAAGTTTGTTCCACAAGATGATGTTGAAGGGAACAAAATTTCGCATGCAAAACAATTTAAGTGGCAACTGGACAATCATGCAATAAGTGTGCTATATGTCTCTCCTGACAAGGACAAAGAAGATGCAAGAGAAAAAATTCTTGAAGAAATCAAAAGGAATAACGAAGGCAGTCAAACTGGCATCGTAAATGTACCAAAGGAAACTTTGATATTATTAAGACGTCAATTATTATTGGATGACAATCTTCTTAAACAAATGGATAACAAACAATTTGCAAATTATTTGCTAATCAATTTTGGTGTCAAAGTGAATGAATCACAATTGCAATCTAGTGATTTGCATCAAAATGTTTTGGATTCTATCAGCCAATCAATTGCAGAAAAAGAAAATAATATGTTGGAGATAAATACTGAAACAGTAGGCAAGATGCAAAGATTGCTTGCAAACGAAAAAGATTTGGAATATATTAATACATCTGAAGAGTTTTATAATTATCTTTATGCAAATTATGGCATTATGCTGGACGAAAGCAAAAAAGATAGTCCAACACTCAAAAAAGACTTTATGAATTTTGTTTCGCACGTGACACAAAATGCTGCAATCAAAGGCGAATTTATAAGTCCAGAGAATGCAATGAAAGATTTGCAAAGACGTCAACAATTTGCTGTTGAAGTAAAAGGCAAGGTCAAAGTCCACAATGGTGAAATCACAATCTCTTTGAGTGATATCGCTGCCGAAAGATTAAAAAGTCACTTTATTGAAAACAAAGAAAAAATCAGTAGAATGAACAATAACGAATTTGTAGATTATTTGAATAAACAATTTAATTTGCAAATTACAGGCAATTTGAATAACATCAAATTAAACAAAAAGTTTTTTGCATTATTAAAGATTAACGAAAACGAATTAACTAACAATAATTAAAAGGGGATAAAAAATGAGCGAATACAAGTTTCGCAATCTATATAATTATGTGCCAACTGGCATTATGGCCAATGACTTGTATAATATCATCAAAATTGAGACTGCATTATATATAACGGATATTTATCATAAAAAAATGGAAGCACTGTCTGATAAATATGCAGATTATGATTTTGAGAGATATGAAAGAGAGGTCGGCATTTATGCGCGTGTGTCTAGTTGCTTGAATGACAACAACATTGGCAATCTATCTGACTATGCGAACTATTTTATTCGCAACTTTAACACCTCTTTGTTTAGCAAGAGTTATGTTATAGAGACACAAGCCACGATGCGTGTTCTAAAAAGAATTGATACTTATATAAATAGACTAAAATTAGATGTTATGGTCAAAATTCCAACATTTAGTGTCAATACATCAAACGACCCATATATGTCACTAATATATTATTTCGCAGAGGCTAAAAACAAATCGTTTTACTCATTTGAAAATTTTCTTGACCAATGTGAAAGTGCAATAAATGATGTTTTGTTATAAATAGGTATTGAAAAATATTTATTTATGTAGTAAAATAATTGTGTGAGGTAGTTATGAAAGAAGTAAATCAATTTGATATTATTGAATATATCATTAAAAATACTGAAATTGACACCAAAGAACATGTTCTCGAAGTGAGCAATGCTATGAAAGAAGTGGCAATGAAAAGAAAGGATGTGAAACCTTCATTTCTTAACGCCTTTGCTCAAGCATGCGAGTCATTAAACAAATTGACATTAGAAGATATGAAAAATATAAAAAATTATATCGTAACTGGTGTTGATGATTAAGAGTGGGTAACCACTCTTTTTTTTCGCTCAATATTGTCGATTTATATAATATATAAATTTGCGAAATAAAAGATATACCATAATATTTGTATTTTAAGATAAAAAATTGTATAATACTCATATAAGGGGACAATTATGAAAATTGGTTTTGTAATCCCGCTCATGGGCGATTATGATGTTGAAAAAGCATATAACAATATAGAAAAGGCTTGTTTTGATTGCAAGGTGGATTTTGATGTGCTATTTGCTATTAATGCAAATCTCAACGGACTTTTTACTGATATTAG
>CALWPI010000004.1 GCA_944383385.1 uncultured Clostridia bacterium | reverse complement strand
ACATCACCAGAAAATAAACTAATAAAAAAGATAATAAAATGTACAGACAAAAAATATATTAAGCAATTTGGCCTTGTCCTTATTGAGTCATATAAAGTAGTTTGTGACGTTTCATCTTTTTGTGCTGTCGAAAATATTTTTGTGTTAGAGGCAAGTCAAGACAAATACAATGACTTAATAGAAAAATATTTGGACAAAGTTGTCTTTATTAGCGAAAAAGTATGCAAAACATTATCTCAATTCGCTGACAAAAGTGATATCTTTGCAACAATCAAATTGCCACAAAATAATGATAGGTATGGCAACAAAATATTGTTTCTTGATTGTATACAAGACCCAAGCAATTTAGGCGCAATTGCCAGAACTGCAAGAGCGACGGGATTTGACGATATTATTTTATTTGATTGTGCATACCCATATTCGCCAAAAGCAATTAGAAGTAGTATGGGACACATATTAGGACTGAATTTGCATTTTGGCCAATATGAAGATATTGTAAAACTAAAAAACAATAGTTATAAAACAATAATTGCTGATTTAGATGGTCAAAATGCTTTTGATTATCATAGTAATAATGATAAACTAATATTAGTGATTGGAAATGAAGGCAGCGGTGTGAGCGAGAACGCAAGACAACTTGCAGACACCATTATTACATTACCAATGGAAAATGATGTAGAGTCATTGAATGCCAGTGTTTCCGCTAGCATATTGATGTATATTTTAACAAAATAGGAGAGAATTATGTCAGGTCATAACAAATGGAGTAAAATTAAAAATGTAAAGGCAAAAAATGAGGCTGCCAACTCAAAGATTTTTACCAAAATTGGTAGAGAAATCGTAGTCGCTGTAAAAAGTGGAGGTGCAGACCCAAATTTGAATCCAAAACTCAAAAATATTATTGCAAAAGCAAAATCATATAATATGCCAAGTGACAACATCAATCGTAGTATCAAAAGAGCATCAGGTGAACTATCGGGTGTCAATTATGAACATATGACATATGAAGGTTATGGTCCAGCTGGTAGCGCTATAATTGTTGAAGCTCTAACTGATAACAAAAATAGAACAGCAAGTGATGTGAGACACTTATTTGACAAATTTGGTGGTTCATTAGGTAGCAATGGTTGTGTTTCATATTTGTTTTCTAGAAAAGGTGTTATCGTGATTGCTAATGGTAATGGCGTGAGCGAAGATGATGTTATGATGATTGCAATAGATTCTGGCGCTGATGATGTTGTGACAGAAGACCAAGCATATGTTGTTTACACATCACCAGAAGCATTCGACGCAGTAAAATCTGCATTTGACAATGCTAATATTGCATATGAAAGTGCAGAAACAACTATGATACCAAGCAATTATATTGATATGCCAGAAGAAAAAATGGCGACATTTATGCGTTTGATTGACGGCCTTGAAGAAGACGATGATATTCAAAATGTTTACCACAATGTCAATTTGCCAGATAATGATGATGAAGAATAATAGAGTCAGCGATAGCTGACTTTTTTATTACTATTCAAAAATAAATTTGTGCCTATAAGTAGTTATTTTTTGCGATTTGCATAATACTTGATAAATTAAAAATTTTTTGTCGTTTTTTATAGTTATTCAAACATTTGTTTTGTTTTGTTTGACTTATTATATAATATAAATTAAACTTATTTTATAAGTTGAGGAATTTATGATAATACTTGGAATAGACCCGGGGCTAGCAATAGTTGGATTTGGTGTTATAGAAAAACTGAAAAATGGAGTGAGAGTAATTGATTATGGTGTCATAACGACACACAAATCAATGAAATTCCCTGATAGATTATCTGCTATTTATGATAGCATGAAAGCATTGATTGAAAAATATAAACCTGACTGTGTAGCCATGGAAGAGTTGTTCTTTAACACTAACATAACAACTGGTATTAATGTTGCTCATGCTCGTGGTGTTGCTCTATTGTGTGCTGTTCAACAACACTGCAATTTATATGAATACACACCACTTCAAATAAAACAAGCGCTGACGGGATATGGTCGTGCAGATAAGCATCAAGTACAATTTATGGTAAAAACTATACTTAAATTGAAGAGTATCCCAAAACCTGATGATGCTGCTGACGCATTGGCAGTTGCGTTGACGCACGCACAAACAAACATAGTTTTGTCAGGAACGGATATAAAATAGGAGAAAGATATGTACGCATTCATTAGTGGTATATTAGAAGAAAAAGGTAATAATTTTGTTGTTATCAATGCAAATGGTGTTGGATATGAAATTGGTGTATCATCCAACACGATTGACAATTTGCCAGCAGAAGGTAGTGAAGTCAAAATATATACATATCTTGCTGTGAGAGAAGATGCTATGCAACTATATGGATTTTTGACACGTGACGAGAAACAATTATTTTTGGATTTGATTACTGTGTCTGGTGTTGGTCCTAAAATGGCAATCACTATTCTTTCAGGTATCAATGTCCACGATTTGTCAGTTGCTCTATACAATAAAGATGTATCATTGATTAGCAAGATAAAAGGCGTTGGTAAAAAGACTGCTGAAAGAATAGTACTGGAACTATCAAATAGTGGAGTTGCACTCAATTTGTTTAATTATGAAACAATGTCAACTGCACCAAAAACATCAACTAGTTTTGATGAGGCTGTTATGGCACTCGTAGACATGGGGCTTACAAAATTTGATGCAACAAATTTGGTTAGAAAAGTAATGTCTCCAAATGATACGACAGAAGAAATTATCGCAAAATCTTTAAGGAATATGGGGTAGTATATGGATTTTGAAGAAAATGACGACAGATTTATAACAAGTACAAAATTTTTAGATGAAACAGAGGTCGAAAATACTTTGCGTCCAACAACAATGGACGAGTATGTCGGTCAAGAAAAGGTTAAAAATAGTCTTGAAATCTATATACAAGCAGCAAAGAAAAGGGGCGATGCTCTCGACCACGTCTTGTTGTATGGACCACCAGGGCTTGGCAAAACTACTCTTGCTCACATTATCGCTAACGAACTTGGCAGTAGCCTCAAAATAACAAGTGGACCTGCAATTGAAAAAGTGGCTGATTTGGCATCTATTTTGTCAAATCTAAATGAACACGATGTTCTATTTATTGACGAAATTCACAGGCTATCTCGCTCTGTTGAAGAAGTCTTGTATCCTGCAATGGAAGATTATTGTTTGGATATTATTTTAGGTAAAGGCCCTGCTGCAAGAACTATGAGACTCAAACTCCAACCATTTACTCTAATCGGCGCAACAACAAAAGCAGGTATGATGACTGGACCACTTCGTGATAGATTTGGAGTAGTTTGCAGACTAGAAATGTATAACGAAGATGAATTGTCTACAATTATTCGCAGAAGTGCAAATATACTTGGCATTTCAATTGATGATGATGCTTGTCACGAACTTGCAAAACGCTCTCGTGGAACTCCTAGAATTGCAAATAGGTTCTTAAAAAGAGTACGTGATTATGCCGAAGTCAAAGGTAGCGGGATAATAACACTTGAACTCACAAAAGAGGCATTAAAAATGCTTGAAGTGGATGACCTTGGTCTTGATTTTACAGACAGAAGACTTCTTGAAACGATTATTGATAAATTCAATGGTGGCCCAGTTGGACTTGACACACTTGCAGCTGCAACGGGTGAAGATGCAAACACTATTGAAGATGTGTACGAACCATACCTTATTCAGTTGGGATTTATTGCACGTACACCACGTGGCAGAGTCGCATTGCCAAATTGTTATAAGCATTTGGGTAAAAAATGCACTCCTGACCGTATAAGATTTTTGAATATGTATTTGCCTAATACAGAGGATGACATTGGAGATGGAAAAAATGGATTTGATGAATAAATCGACTTATTATTATGACTTGCCCAAAGAGCTTATTGCTCAAAGTCCAGTAGAACCACGTGATAGTAGTAGATTGCTTGTTTATCACAGAGATACAAAACAAATAGAACACAAAATTTTTAGAGATATTATTGATTATTTGCATGAAGGAGATGTACTTGTCATAAACGACACAAAAGTCATTCCTGCTAGACTATTTGGTACAAAAGAAGGTACAGGTGCTCATGTCGAAATATTTTTGCTAAAACGTATTGATTACACTCATTGGGAAGTCCTTTGTCGTCCTGCAAAAAGACTTAAAGTGGGCACAAAAGTGACTTTTAGTGACGAACTCTCCTGTCAAATTGAACAAGAACTTTATGAAGGCAAAAAGATTGTTAGATTTGATTTTGACGGTGTTTTTGAAGATATTTTAAGTAGGCTTGGAGAAATGCCACTTCCTCCATATATTCACAAGAAACTTCAAAATAAAGACAGATATAATACTGTTTATTCAAAATATGAGGGTAGCAGTGCAGCTCCAACAGCAGGACTGCATTTTACTACTGAACTACTTGAAAAGATTAAACAAAAAGGCGTTCAAATAGTCGAAGTACTGTTGCATGTTGGATTGGGGACATTTAGACCTGTTAGTGAGAATAATATTTTAGACCACAAAATGCACAGTGAATATATTGAAGTGACAAAAGAGGCTTGTGACATAATAAATAAAGCAAAAAAAGAAAATAGACGTGTAATTGCAGTTGGTACGACATCTATTCGAACACTCGAAAGTGCAGCAGTTGATTTTGGTAGAATTGAACCTACAAAAAAAGAAACGGATATATTTATATATCCTGGGTATAAATTCAAAATTGTGGATGCAGTTATTACCAATTTTCATTTACCTGAAAGCACTCTAATAATGTTAGTTGCTGCATTCTGTGGAGTGCAAGAAACACTAGATATGTACAAAGTTGCAGTCAAAGAAAAATATAGATTTTTTAGCTTTGGCGATGCGACATTCTTATGCTAATTAAAAGGATTTTTTATGGATAAATTTAGTTTTGAAACAATAAAAGTTTGCGCGCAATCAGGCGCAAGAATAGGGAGGCTGACAACCCCACACGGTGTTATAGAAACGCCTGTGTTTATGCCAGTTGGCACACAGGCTACTGTCAAGTCATTATCTCCTGAGGAACTCAAAGAAAATCAAGCACAAATCATTTTGTCAAACACGTATCACTTATTTTTGAGACCAGGACACGCAATAGTCAAAAAGGCAGGCGGACTACATAAATTTATGAATTGGGACAGACCAATACTAACAGACAGTGGTGGGTTCCAAGTTTTTTCATTATCAAAACTTAGAAAAATTACAGACGATGGCGTTGAATTTCGCAGTCATTTGTCAGGAGAAAAACTTTATATCACACCAGAAAAAGATATGGAAATTCAAAATGCTTTGGGTGCTGATATAATTATGGCTTTTGACCAATGTACGCCTTATGGCACTGATTACAAAAAAAGTAAGGAAGCAATGAACAGAACGCTCAATTGGTTAGACAGATGTTATCATGCTCACAAAAACGATAATCAAGCGTTGTTTCCAATTGTACAAGGTAATTTTTACAAAGATTTGAGACTTGAAAGTTTAGAAAGAACGTTGCCATATGTAAAATATGGACTTGCAATTGGGGGCTTGTCGGTAGGAGAGCCAAAGTCTATTATGTATGAAATGATGGACACAATCAAAGATAAATTGCCTAACAACGTACCACATTATTTAATGGGTGTAGGCAGTCCAGATTGTATACTTGAAGGGGTTATTAGAAACATTGATATGTTTGACTGCGTTTTGCCTACTAGAATAGCTAGAAATGGTACTGCCATGACATCACATGGCAAAGTTGTTATCAAAAATGCCAAATACAAAGAAGACTTTACACCACTTGATAGTGAATGTGATTGCTATTGTTGTAAACATTATACAAAAGCATATTTGCGTCATCTTATGGTTGCTGACGAAATCTTTGGAGCAAGGCTTTTGTCTATCCACAATATAAGATTTTTGACACATCTTATGGAACAAATAAAGGATGCTATTTGGCACGACAGACTGCTTGATTTCAAAGACGAGTTTTTTACTAAATATTATGGTAGTAAAGAAACTCCTGAAAAATAGTTTTTATTACAAAATTTTCCAAAAAATTGTTTGGTATAAGAAGAAATAATTTGGTACACTATTGATATTGAAAGGAGATATTATGAAAAATTTATTATTAGCAAATGATTTTTTTGCAACTTATGGTATGCTTATTATATTGGTTGTGCTAGTTGCTGCACTAATGTTATACAGTTTTAGAAGAAAAAAACTTGAAGACCAATATCGCGCTCAACTTAGTGAACAAATTGTGCCTGGTGCAAAAATCAAAACATATGGTGGACTATATGGTACAGTCGTGTCAGTTATTGATACAACAGATGGCAAACTTTTAGTTATCAAAACTGGTGAAGGCAAAAATGTAAGTTATCAAAAAATTCATATCAATGCAGTATATGGTATTGATAATAGCGAACTCGTAACTTATGATGCTGAGGGCAATGTCGTAGATAGTACACCAACTGAAAAAACAGAAGATAGCAGTGTTGAAGAAATTGTTGTAGAAGAGAAACCTAAAACAACAAAAAAATCAACAAAAAAGGTAACAAAAAACACTAAAACCACCAAAAAAGAAAATAAAGAAACAGATAAAGAAGCCGATGTTAAAGTTGAGGCTCGTAATACAGAATCAAAAGAATAAAAAATTGAACAGGACAACCTGTTCTTTTTTATCATATTTACAAAATTTGGCTCATATCATAAAGTAACAAAAATATGGAGATGTTATATGAGTCATAAAATTAAAATAGCTAGCAAAAACTATTGGGTCCAAATTCTAAAAGGGTCACTTACAGCAGTATCCGTTGCATTATTTGCAATATTTATATTTGCACTTGTTATTAGATTTGCAAGTGTGCCAGATTTCTTAATAAAACCAATCAATCAAGTTATAAAAGTGTTGTCAATTCTGTTCGGTGTAGTTATTGCACTAAAAAGTGACAACTCAAAAGGACTTAAAAAGGGCGCTGTAATTGGTGCAATATTTTCTGTAATTGCATATTTGGTATTTTCTATATTGTCTCAAAATTTTGCATTTGATTGGACTGTTATCGTTGATTTGATTTTTGCATGTGTTATTGGTGGATTGTGTGGAATGATTATTGTAAATTTAAGAAAATAAAAATTATATTAATTTATGAAAAAGGGCGTGTGTGCGCCTTTTTTTGTGTTCTATTTGTAATAATATTATTTATATTATATAGTTATTTGGATATTTAATTGACTATTGGTCAATAATTTCGTATAATCATTTTGTTTATATGGTGTAATATCATTTTATTTGAATTACACAATCTAGGAGTATATTGTGAGAAAGAAAACAGGCATTAGAAATTTAGTATTTTTATCACTACTTGTCGTATTGGGAATAGTGTTCACATTTTTTAGTTTTGATATTCCTTTTACAACATATACCTTTGTCGGTTTTTCTCGTGGAATGAATTTGAGTTATGACATAGGCAATGGGGCAAATATTGTATTGAATACCTCTGCTATTATTGGTGATGAGAAAAATTACGAAAACTCTTTTGATGAGACATATGATATTATTACAAAAAATATTTCATCTCGTTTTCAAGAATATAATATCCAAAAGAATGGACGTGATAGTATAAGTGTCACTATCCCATATAGTGAAAATAATATCGATTTGCTTGATGTTATGGGCACTAGTCATGAACTGAAATTTACTACAAGTGAAAATGGCGAGCCATTTATGACGGGTGACAACATTATTGACATTGTTGCAAGCAAACAAATGATATCTGGTAGTACCACATGGGGAGTTGTAGTATCATATGATGACGAAGGAAGAGAAGCATTTGCTAACTTGGAGGATAATTCAACAGTATATATCTACCTTGACGAAACTCTTGTTTCAAGCATGAGCCTTAGTTCAGCAGTTGACCAATCATCAATATTCATCAGTGGCAGTATGGACAACGAAGACGACGCAAACATTTATGCATGTAGATTGTTAACAGGCAAATATAAAGTCAACGTTTCTTCTCTTGGTGCAAACAAGATTTCTCCAACATATGGCGAAAATACACTTTTGTATATTATAATTGCAACCATTGTTGCATATGCTCTTATTTTGATATTGTTTGGTGTGATTTATAAATGGCAAGGCGTTATGGCTGACTTGACAATGATTTTGTTTAGCGTGATGTATATGTTTATATTATCACTAATTCCACATTTTGTGCTATCAATGAGCAGTTTGATTGCAATGTTTGTTTTACATGCAATTATTGTAATTAGTTTGTCACTCACACTTGAAAAGATTAAGAAAGAATATGCATTAGGCAAAAAGCTCAACGCAAGTGTAAAGACAGGATTTAAGAAGGCTCTTGTCCCAACACTTGATTTAGGAGCAGTTGTTTTGATTGTATCAATCTTGCTTGCTATATTTGCAAAAAATTCTTTGTGGGTATTTGGTATTGCTAGTTTGGTTGGCATATTACTTTCTGCGTTTATGTCACTTTTGGTATTTAGAGCATTTGAAGCAAATTTGGTTGCTGTTAGCAAAAAATCAAATGGTCTTGGTATGAAAAGATTGGAGGGCGTAAATGAAATTGCTTAATAAATTACAAAACAAATTTAACAACTCAAATTATGATTTTACAAAACATTTTAGATATTTAATGTTTATTCCTCTAATTCTAGTACTTGTTGGACTAATAGTTTTTAGTTTTTGTGGATTCAATTTGAGTTATGACTTTACAGACACGTACAGTGTTACAGTGAAATATAGTTCATCACTTGAAGAAAATGTTAAAAATGAATACAAAGATAATATAACAAAAATAATTAAAGACAATAATGTTTCGAGTTATGAATTTACAATTTCACAAGATTCTAGTTATAATATCTTGACATATAGATATCGTGCAATTGATAACAAAAATGAAAGCCAAATGATTGAACTGGGAGAGGCAATAAAAGATGATATTGTCGCACTTGGAATTAATGAAAATGATGTTACTGTCAGTGATTTGATACCAAAGGCATATCAAGCAAATATTATTGGAAATTTAGCTCTTGCGTTTGGACTTGGACTTGTTGGTGTTATTATCTATTTGTTTATTAGATTTGACTATGCGAGCGCATTAAATATCATAGTTTCTATGTTTATTGATTGGTTGCTATTATTTGCAATATATTCGATTTGTAGAATACCAATGGATATTTCAATTCTTGCTGTATTTGTTACAACTACACTATTAGGACTTGTAAATAATGTGGTTTTATATGACAAAATAAGAGAAAATTTGAATGATGAACAAAATTCAAAATTGCTCAACAACGAACTAATTTCCTTGTCTATTAGAAACAATTTGTCGTTCAATATAATATCTAATATGATTATTTGGATTGCATTATTTATTGTAATGGCAGTATCTATTACAAGCGTCAAATTTGCTATACTACCAATACTAATTTGGATGATATTAAATATTGTTACGATAAATATGATTTTGCCATTTGTTTGGACAAAATTGTATAATAGAACAAAAGATATAAAACTCAAAAAAGCATTAGAGAAAAAGAACAAAAAAGACAATAATAAACTTGTTGAAAATGAAAATAAATAAAGCCTTCTTATTAGGCTTTATTTTTGTGTAAAAGGCATTTTATGAAATTAATAGAAAACAAAATTGATTTTAACAACAAACATCTAAACAATATGATATCAAAATTTCATTTGCATCCATATGTAATGAAATTGCTTTTTGCACGCAATATTAATACCGAAGATGAAATAACAAAATTCCTATATCCAACAATTGATGGTCTGTATAATCCTTTTAGACTACACGACATGGACAAAGTAGTTGAAAAGATAAATTATCATATTGAAAAAAATTCAAATATTACTATAATTGGCGATTATGATACCGACGGCATTTGTGCAAGCGCAATATTATACAAATATTTTTTATCAATTGGTAAAAAGGTGAATGTGTTTTTGCCAAATCGTATGCTTGATGGTTATGGCTTAACAATGGATACCGTAGACAAAGTTATTGAATTATACAGTCCAAATTTTATTATAACTGTTGACTGTGGCATAAGTTGTTATAAAGAGATTGAATACATAAAAAGCAAGGGAATGGATGTTGTAGTTACTGACCACCACGAAATACCTGAAATTTTGCCCGATTGTTTAATTATCGACCCAAAACTCGAAGTGAACAAATCATATCCTTTTTGTAATCTTTGTGGTGCAGGGGTTGCTCTTAAAGTTGTTCAAGCACTCTCAAACGTCAAAACTGCACTTGACTATATAAGTATAGCAAGTATTGCAACTGTGGCTGATATGGTGCCATTAGTTGACGAAAACAGGGTCATTGTATTTGAAGGACTAAAACGTTTTGACGATACTGCTCCTATTGGAGTCAAAAAACTTGTTAAAAAACTTGATATAAAGACACTAACATCTACTGACATATCTTATAAACTTGCACCAAAACTAAACACGGCAGGACGACTAGAAGATGCCACAATATCATACAATTTATTTATAGAAGAAGACATTGATAAAATTAATAAAAATATAACCAAATTGTTGCAACTAAATGATAAACGAGTTGATTTGTGCAACAAAGTGTTTGATGACTGCGAAAGAAAAATGTCAAAAATCAATGTTTCACAAGTGGGAGCTATTGTTTTGAGTAGTTCTAATTGGTCGCAAGGAGTTCTTGGAATTGTTTGTGCTAGACTTGTTGAGAAATATCATAGACCAGTCTGTTTACTAACTAAAACATCAAATAATGAATATAAGGGCAGTGTAAGAAGCGTACCGGGTATCAATATTTTTGAAATAATGTCGCAATGTGAAGACTTGCTTTTGCGTTTTGGTGGACACGAACAGGCGGGTGGATTGGGTATTTTGGAAGAAAACATTCAAGCATTTACACAAAAAATGTCTAGTTTGATTCTAAAAAAATATGGCAAATTGTGTTTTGAAGACAAAAAATATTATGATATTGATTGCAATATTGACGAAGTGACCTACGAGTTGATAGATAATATTTGTAAACTCGAACCTTTTGGTTTTTGCAATCCACGTCCAGTATTTAGAATTAATTTGAATAATATAAAATTTAATAAAATGAAAAATCATGAGCAACATTTGAAATATTATTCTAAAAATGTTGATATCATTTCATATAATTCTGGTTATTTATTAGAAAATCTATCATTCAATTGTGATAAATTTGCATTAGTTGAATTTGATAAGGATTATTTCACAAAAAAAGAGCGTGTGAGTGGCAAAACAAAAACAATTTATCTTGGTAAGATAAATACTCCAATATCTTTTGAAAAACAGGCTGCAAGTGCAATAGAATGGATTGGCGAAAATAAAATTAATTTATTCTATATGCAAAACGTAGAAGACGTATTGAAAGATGATTTTGGTACAATTATAATTTGTTTTGATTATAAAACATATAAAAATATTGCTGATAAAAATTATGATGTGAATTATGATTATAAGAATTTATCATCAAGTAATGGCAAAAACACTGTAATTTTATGTCCAGATAAGGATATTTCATTACAAAATTATTCAAATGTTGTCTTTGCAGATAATATTGGCAATTGCTTAAAAATAAAGCCTAATAATAGAACAAATTATTACTGTTTAACACAAAATTTATCGTTAGATTTATTCAAAAATATAAGCACATTAAGAGGCGATTTTGGTGCTTATCACAATATTATTCTTGATGGTGTCAACAAACAATTGTGTGCAAATGACAAGTATTCATATTTTATGTTACTAAAAAAACTAAACCCACAAAATAAAGCTATGAAATATGATATGTTTTGTTTTGTCCTAAATGTTTTTATTGAATTGGATATATTTGCTATTCAATATATTGACAATGGGTTCAAACTAAATAAATCTGGTCAAAACAAAACCAAACTTGAATATAGCAAAATTTTTTCAACACTTCAAAAATTATTAGGAGGTGAAAATAGTGGAAAAAATATTTGAACTAGCAAAAAAATATTTTAATGATAATGAATTGAATAGTTTGAGCAATAGTATTGAGCACGCAAAACAATTCACTTATGAAAGCACAATTTATAATTTTGATATGGCAATTAGTTTGTCACACATTTTACTTGACCTAAAAATGGATTGCAACTTGATTTGTGCCGGAATTTTATATCCTAGTTTTCATAATTCATTAGATAAAGAAAGTTATTTGGACAAAATCAAAAATAAAGATGTCAAAAACATTTTGGAATCTATTGACAAAGTGGACAATGTCAACTTGTCGGATAGAGAAAAACAGGAAGCAAATGTCAAAATAATGTTTATCGCTCTTGCAAAAGACATAAGAGTTATCATTCTAAAACTTGCTATCGAAGAATATAAAACAAAAAATAGCAATTTATTTAGCGAAGATGAGAAAGAACAATTGTATCAATACGTTCGAGATATTTATTCGCCATTGTCATCAATGCTTGGAATTACTCTAATTAAAAATGAACTTGAAGACGTAATACTAAAATATTATAAACCAAAAGAATATGATGAATTAAACAAAAAAGTATCAAAATATTATGAAAAAAGGACAAAGCAAATCAATTACACAATTGATAGATTAAACAAAGAGTTGCGTCCTTTGATACCAAACATGGAGATATACGGCAGACACAAGCAGTTATACTCTATTTATAGAATTATTAACGAGAAGCACTATGATTTATCACGAATTTATGACATCCTTGCAGTGAGAATTATTGTGGATACTGTTGACGAATGTTATTTGGCACTAGGCAAAGTGCATGCAATATATCCACCAATCAACCACTTCAAAGATTATATATCAAATCCAAAGAAAAATGGATATCAATCATTGCATACAACTGTTATTGTCGAAAATGGTGACCCACTAGAAATTCAAATTCGAACAAAAGAAATGCACTACTACAACGAATATGGTTTTGCAGCACACTGGGCATATAAAAACAAAACAACAGCATCAAGCGACTCTGATAAAAAAATTAATTATATTCGTAGCGTTCTTGATATGTACAAGAAAAAGAGCAGTAGCGAACTTTTGGACGCGCTAAAAGTAGACGTTTATCACGGAGAAATCTTTGTACAATCGCCAATGGGCAAAATTGTAAAATTGCCAGAGGGGAGTACAGCAATAGACTTTGCCTTCTCTATCCATACAAAAATTGGCGAACAATGTGTGGGTGTCAAAATAAATGGTAAAATGAGACCACTATCAACGCCACTAAAAAATGGTGATATGGTTGAAATCATAACAAATGTCAACTCCAAAGGTCCAAGTAGAGACTGGTTGAATTTAGCAAAGACTGCTAGCGCAAAAAGTAGAATAAATGCATATTTTAAACGAGAAATGAAAGAAGACAACATAAAACGAGGCAAATCAATGCTTGAAACTTATGCAAAAGACCACAACGTCAAATTATCTTCTTTGATGAAAGACGAGTATGTGAAAGAAGTGCTAGAAAGATATGCACTGTCAAGCATAGATGATATGTATGCAAGTATAGGTTATAACGGAATCAACCCAAGTCAAATAGTAAATAAACTAATCAAAATTGACAAAAGTAAACGAGTTGTTACTCCAAAACTAGTAATCTCTGCATTGCCAAAAAATCAAGGTGAAATTATTGTACGTGGTGAAGACAACTTGCTTACAAAATTTGCACAATGCTGCAAACCATTGCCAGGAGATGAAATTGTCGGTTATATTTCAAGAGGGAATGGAATTACTATCCATAGAGCAAATTGTGTTGCTCTCGAACATTATGAAAAAGAAAGACTAATTGAGTGTGAATGGAACGAAGAAAGCAAAGGAAGATTTGTAGGTTCAGTGACAATAATAACGACTAATAACACAGGAGTCCTAGCAAATATTACTAAGAAGATAAGTGATATGAAAATCAATATCGTAGGTGTCAATGCAAAGGTTATGAACAACGACAAATCAACAATCAATATATCAATTGAAGTATCGAATAACAACGATATTTTGGATGTTGTAAACAAAGTAAAATCCCTAGAACACGTTATTGATGCTTATAGAGCAAAGTAGGAAATTATGGTAAACTTTACATTAAATGATGAAAAATTAAAAGATGAATTATTACTAGTTTATAAGTTGTTTTTTGAAAATAACGATGAGAATTGTGACAATATATCATTACTTTATGACAATAATGGCACAAATCTTGTTGTAAATATTGTTATGAAAATACAGCAAAAAAACTATGATTTTTCTTATAATTTTGATATTTCTACTCATCATGAATACAAACACATAAAAAGATTTTGCAAGCTTGCATTATACAAGTCTTTGGTCAATATCACAGGTAAAAATTTGCCTTGGGGCAGTTTGACAGGTATCCGTCCTACAAAACTTTTATATGAGCTATATGACGAATGTGGCAATCTATATAAAGCACGTTCTATACTAATCAATACATTTTTGGTGTCACAGAAAAAAGCTGATATTGCAGTCAAAGTAATTGAACAACAAAAAGATATAATAAAAAATGATAATTTAGTTGATTTGTATGTCAATATTCCTTTTTGTACAACAAGATGTAGTTATTGCAGTTTTATTTCTGCTCCACTTTCAAAATGTCAAGAGTATGTAAAACCATATGTTGACAAACTTATATATGAAATTGAAATGATGAAAAAACTCATTGCAAAGAAAAATTACATCGTACGAACAATTTACGTTGGTGGTGGCACACCAACTGCAATACCTGCAAATGAACTAGACAGAATACTTGATAGCCTTTCTTATGATGCAGACGAGTTTACAGTAGAAGCCGGAAGGCCGGATACAATTACAAAAGAAAAATTGGATATTCTAAAAAAACATAATGTAACAAGAATAAGCATCAACCCTCAAACATTTTGCGAGAAAACTTTGCAAAAAATTGGGCGTAGTCATACTGTCCAAGAAGTGTTTGATGCATACAAACTTGCGCGACAATATCCGTTTGATATAAATATGGATTTGATTGCTGGACTTGAAGGAGAGAGTCTTGCAACTTTCAAAAAGAGTCTGGAATACACTTTGGCACTTAATCCTGAAAATATTACCGTTCACACATTGTCAATTAAACGTGCAAGTATACTAATTGATAATCCTACAACGAAATCAAAATCAAGTGTGGTCGAAAAAATGGTTGATTATGCCTATAAAACACTGACTGAAAACGGATACAATCCTTATTACTTATATAGACAAAAAAATATGCTTGGTAATTTGGAAAACATTGGATACACAAGGCCTGGTCATAGATGTGTTGCAAATATAACAAGTATGGAAGAGTTTTCGAGCGTGATTGCTGTTGGAGCAAATGCAATATCAAAAAGGCACTACTGCATAAACGATAAGATTGTGCGAAGTCCAAATGTTAAAAATCTTCCCGATTATATCAATAGAATAGATGAAATGATTGAAAGAAAATGTGAACTGTTCGACCTAAACTCAAAAGAACTTAATTAAATTTTAAGTATTTTGTGCATTAATTATAAAAATGTATTAATAATTGTGTAAAAGTGTTGAAAAGTTTTAGTTTTGTCTTTACAAAAAAGTCTATAATATGGTATTATAAGCTTGTACGATGGCTCGGTAGCAATTATGTCCCGTAATTCTACTTGGTTATTCGCAAATATAATTGGAGGGATAAAAATGATTAAAGCAGAGAAAAAACAAGAAGTCATTTCAAAGTTCCAAAGAAAAGAAGGCGACACAGGTTCTTGTGAAGTCCAAATCGCTTTACTTTCTGCTAGAATTAAAGAATTGACCGAACACCTAAAAGCAAATCCAGCAGACAATCATTCAAGACACGGGCTAGTCAAAATGGTCAGCAAGAGAAAGAAATTGCTAACATATTTTGAAAAACAAGACCTTGAAGCATGTCGTGCATTGAAGAAAAATTTAGGTATTAGATAACAAATATGCACCCTAAATTGTAGGGTGCTGTTTTGTATAAATAGGAGAATTATGGAGAAATTTAGACAATTTGAGACCACAATAGGTCGAACAAAAGTGATTGTTGAGACAGGCAAGTACTGCATGCAATCAAATGGTAGTTGTATCGTAAGAGCAGGTGACACTGTTGTTATGGTCAATGTCACCATGAGCAAACAACCAAGGCCAGGACAAGACTTTTTCCCACTTAGTGTAGACTTTGAAGAGAAGATGTATTCTGTTGGCAAAATTCCAGGAGGTTGGAAAAGGAGAGAAGGTAGACCAAGTGACCAGGCTATTCTTACTAGTAGATTGATTGACCGTCCTCTTCGTCCACTTTTCCCAAAGGGATTATTTAATGATGTTTCTGTTATTGCAACAGCATTGTCGGTTGATTACGATATCGCACCAGAACCAATTGCGATGTTTGCAAGTTCAGTTGCATTATCAATTTCTGATATTCCATTTGGTGGACCTACGGGTTCATGTGATGTTGCTTTGGTAGACGGCAAGTACATTATCAATCCAACTGTTGCTGAAAGAGAAGCAAGTAGAATGGATTTGACTGTTGCAGGAACAAAAGACGCTGTCCTTATGGTCGAAGCAGGAGCAAAAGAAGTAACAGAAGAAGAAATGTTGCAAGGTATATTATTTGCTCATGAAGAAATCAAAAAACAAGTAGCATTCCAAGAGGAAATTGTTAAAGCCCTTGGTGTAAAGAAAAATGAAAATATCGAATATTACACAATTCCAGAAGATTTGGCAAAAGATGTTCATGACTATGCATATGAGCCTATGGTAAAAGTCATGGAAAACTTTGACCGTCATGTTAGAGAAAAAGCATTAGAAGAACTAACTGACAACGTTCAAGAACACTTTGCCGAAATTTATCCTGAAAAAGTTCGTGAAATCAATGATGTTTTATATAAACTTGAAAAAGAAGTAATGCGCTCAAAAATTATTGATAAAGGCGTTCGTCCAGACGGAAGAAAACTAGAAGAAATTCGTCCAATATGGTGTGAAACTCACATATTGCCAAGAGTTCATGGTAGTGCTGTGTTTACTCGTGGGGAAACGCAAGTTTTGGATGCAGTCACACTTGGTTCATTATCTGATATGCAAAAACTCGAAGGGTTGAGCGAAGAAGACGAAAAGAGATATATGCATCAATATAACTTCCCAGCATATTCAACGGGTGAGGCAAGGGGACTCAAAACTCCTGGACGTCGTGAAATTGGTCATGGTGCTCTTGCAGAAAGGTCACTTGTACCAGTTTTGCCAAGTGAAGAAGAATTTCCTTATGCAATTCGTGCTGTTAGTGAGGTTTTGTCAAGTAATGGTAGTACAAGCCAGGCAAGTGTTTGTGCAAGTTGTCTTGCGCTTATGGATGCTGGTGTTCCTATCTCTAAACCAGTTGCTGGTGTCGCAATGGGACTTATAAAAGACGTTGACAAAAACAAAGTAGCCGTTCTAACAGATATTCAAGGACTTGAAGACTTTTTGGGTGACATGGACTTTAAGGTTGCTGGGACAAAAGACGGAATCACTGCCATTCAAATGGATATCAAAATCAAAGGTATTGACGAAAACATTTTGCGTACTGCTTTGGCGCACGCAAGAACTGGTAGGCTATATATTCTTGATAAAATGACTGCTGTCCTTGATAAACCAAGAGCAGAATTGTCGCCATATGCACCAAAGATTATTACATTCAATATCAATCCTGATAAGATAAAAGATGTCATTGGCAGTGGTGGTAAGATGATAAACAAAATCATTGACGCTACAAATGTCAAAATTGATATTGAAGATGACGGTAGAGTCATGGTTGCATCAACTGATACTGAAATGAACGAAAAAGCAAAAGCAATGATTCTAGACATTGCAGAAGACCTAGAAGTAGGCAAGATGTATAGTGGAAAAGTTGTAAAAATATTACAATTTGGTGCTTTTGTTGAAATGGGATTCAATAAAGAAGGTATGATTCATATTTCTAAACTTTCAAAAGAAAGAGTGGAAAAGGTAGAAGATGTGGTCAAAGTTGGTGACAATGTCGAAGTTGAAGTAATCAAAATTGACGACAAAGGTAGAGTTGACCTTAGACTTATTGCAAAACAACAATAATAGAAAAATGAGCTCCTGCTCATTTTTTTTATTCTATAAAAAAGTAGCATTTCATATATTATAGTATGAAAAATAAAATTACAAAAATTATAATGTTTTCAATTTTGTTATTTACACTTATGATGAGCATAAATATTGCAAAGCCAGTTTTTAGTTATGGAGAAACATTATCTGCAATTTATCAAGGGAATACCGATTCAAATGAAGTTTGTTTTATGATAAATGTTTATTGGGGAACTGAATTTTTGGATGAAATGCTTAATACATTAGATGACTATAATGTAAAAACAACCTTTTTTGTTGGTGGTATGTGGGCAGAAAAAGAACCAGACATGTTACAAAAAATGTATGAAAAAGGACACGAAATCGCAAATCATGGTTATTATCACAAAGACCATGATAAATTGAGTGCACAGCAAAATATAGACGAGATTTCAAATTGTCATAAAATAGTGAAAGACATTTTGAATATTGATATGACACTTTTTGCGCCTCCTAGTGGAGCATACAACAATACAACATTAGTTAGTGCTCAAAATCTAAATTATAAAACAATTATGTGGACTCGCGACACAATTGACTGGCGTGACCATGATACACAACTTATTTATAATAGGGCAATAAAAAATATAAAGGGTGGAGATTTGATACTCATGCATCCAACTCAAAATACAATGGAAGCTTTGCCCGATATTTTAGAATACTGCAAAAATAATAATATTATTGCAACAACTGTATCAAATGTTTTAGAATAATTTGAATATTTAATGTTTTTTTGCCCATAATTTGATATGGTCGAAACATTTAGAACAAAAAATGGATATTTAGTTATTTGTGAAAATCTACCAACTAATACACTTTCTGTGTCGTTTGATATAAAGGTTGGTAGTGGACAAGACAAAGTATGGGGAACGGCTCATTTTCTTGAACACATAATTTTTGCAGGAAACAAAAAATATCCAAAGGAAAAAGTAAGAGAAATCTTTGGTAAATACTGTGCAAAGTATAATGGCAGCACTTCAATAGAGGGGACAAGATTTTACCTAAAATGTTTAGATAAATACTTTGAAAAATGTTTTGAAGTATTTGCCAACATTATTTCTAATCCTACATTTGATGATAAAATTATCAATAATGAATTTGGTATTATTTTAGAAGAAATAAAAAGATATGACGATATTTACAGTGACAAAGTATGCACATTGGCACGCAGTATGTTTTTTCGTGGAACACAATACTCACACGATACGCTTGGCTCTGAAAACACTATAAAAAGCATTGATAAAAACACACTAAAAATGTTTTATGATGAGTATTATACACCCAATAATTTTATTATCAGTTTTGCCGGGAATATCAATAAAGAAAAAGCAATTGAACTTGTTGAAAGATATATGACAATTTGCAACAATACATCCAAAAACAAAATATATTTCAATCCAAATTTTGTAATTCAAGAGAAAAAATGTAGGTTAGAGGCTCCAACAGTTCAATCCCATATTTGCATTATGCAAAAGGGTATAAATTATGGTGAAAAAGACTACTATGCATATCTAATATATTTGGCTTTGTTTGGTGGTTCTACTGATAATTTTTTAGTCAAAAATTTGCGTGATAAATATGGTTTGGTATATTCTTGTTATTCATATGTTGAGGAATATTTGAATATTTCCATTCTTTCAACATATTGTGCATGCAGCAAACAAAATATTGAAAAAGCAATTGATATCATTTTAGACATTCAAAAAAATATGCCAATACTAATCACAAAAAAACTTGTCGAAAATGCTAAATTGACTCTTGAAATCTCACTTTTAATGGGAAGAGACAAACCTTTGAGTGTGGCTACAAGCAATGCAATCGACTATAAGCATTTTGGCAAAGTGTTTGATTACAAAGATATAATTGATGATATAAAAAGGGTGACAATAGATGAAGTTATTTGTGTTGCAAAAAAGTTTGTGGAGACAAAAAATATAATATCAATTATTTCATCTAACAAATAAATGGTTCGAATTTTATGTATATAATACATAAATCGTAATAATAAACGACTATTTTATTTCTCTTTTTTGTGTTGTGTATGGTATAATCCTTGTAAGTGAAGTAAAATTTGGAGATGTACTGTGCCAGTTAATTATTCAAAACGTAATAGAAAAATAAATATCAATAACAAAATCATTGGTGGTTCAATTTTGATTTTTGTATGTGTGTTATTGATATTGAACGCAATATTTAGTGTATTCAATCCACTAAACAGATTGATGTTGGGTTCTATTGGAATCCTTTATTTTGTATTACTCATTTGTGGTATTATTGAGGGTGCTCTCATTATCTCTAATAAGAAAATCAATATTTATTATGTACGTGAGGCAATAACTATTGCAATTTGGGTGTTTTTCTTTGCAATGATTATTCACGAAATCACAATACTCAAACTCGATGATAGTAGTTATGGTAATTTTATAAGCGCAACATATAATTACAAATTTTCATTGGGTGGGGCGTTATTTTCTATTATTTTATATCCATTATACAAATTTTGTGGTGTTGTTGGCAGTTTTGTCATTTTGTCATGTGTTTTATGCATTATCGCTTGTCTATTTATTGTGATGATTTATCAAAACATCAAGAACCAAAAAGGTGACACTGTAACTGCAAAAGCAATGTCAAACAAGGTATCATCTGCTCTTAATTCTGTTGAAACAAATAATGAAGACAAAAAATTTGGTATTGATGATAATATATTTATTCAAGATGAAGACGAACACGTTGAAGAGGAAAGTGATAATACCGAAAGAGAAGTCCTACAAAGTGAAAATAATGATGATATTATTGAAGAAGACGAACAAACTAAAAAACAACGCATTCTAGAAGTGCTAGGGTTGAGAAAGAAAACCAGACTAACTGACGTTAGTTCAACAACGCCAGTTTATAAAGAAACATCTAATATTAACCAAAACGTTGATTCGTTCTTTAACCAAAACAAACCATTACATGATGATGAACAAAACGATAGACGTCCAAAGAAATTTGTCCACGACGAATCTTCTACAACGAAAACTGTTGCTGGTAGAAGATTATTGAGCGATAAAGATAGAAAAAATCTTGAATTTTTGCGTGCCACGCAAGGCAAACTTGGTGAAGGTAAAAATAATGACTTTGATGTCGTTAAAGAAGATAATTTTGACTCTGTATTTAATAATCGTGAAGACATTTATGATGATAATGTCACCGAAGAAAATTATAAAAGAACGGTACGTCCAAAATACCAGTCAGTCAAAGAGAATATTTTTGATACAAAAGACTTGAATGTTCAATATGATAATGATACTAATAATGAAAGTGATGATGAAATAGATGATGTGGATATGGGCACTTGGCAATCAATACCAGACGGAAAGTTTGATAGTGGTGCAATAAAAGCACTTGATAAGATGACACCAAAAACCACATATGAAAACGTTTCTTACAAAAAGGCTTATGAATTGTCTCATCCTAAAAAGAAAAAATATCATTATAACGCTCCACCTATTGATTTACTCAATAAAATTGAAATTGACCCAAAAGATAAACAAGAAGATTTTCAGGCCAGTTCTGCAATGCTTGAAAATACATTGCGTTCATTCAAAATCGATGCAAAAGTCGTCAATATTATGCGAGGTCCTGCATTCACTAGATACGAACTTGCAATGCCAGAGGGCGTGCCTGTCAAAAAGGTGCTTGCATATCAAGACGATATCTCTATGAGATTGCAAAGTCAAGGTGAAGTAAGACTGCAAATACCAATTCCAGGCAAAAATAGTTTTGGTGTTGAAGTGCCAAACAAACATGTCGACCTTGTTCCTTTGCGTGATATTCTTGAAAGCTTTGCATTCGAAAACAGCAAATCTCCTCTCACATTTGGACTTGGTAAAGATATAACTGGTGAAGCAAAAATTTCGCGTGTAGACAAATTGACTCATGCACTTATTGCAGGAACCACTGGTTCGGGTAAAAGTGTTTGCTTAAACTCAATACTAGTAAGTATCCTTTACAAATCGTCACCAGAAGATGTTAGAATGTTGCTTATTGACCCAAAAAGAGTTGAATTTACACCATACAATGGTATTCCTCACTTGATTATTCCAGAAGTTATTTGTGATATTGACAAAGCAATATGTGCTTTGCATTGGGCAGTCAATGAAATGGAGAGAAGATACAACAAGTTTCAAGAACAAAGGGTTAGAAAAATTGACGAATATAACAACTGTGACGCAGTAAAAAGTGGTGTTGTAGAAAAAATGCCATACCTACTTATTATCATTGATGAGGTGGGTGATATAATGGCACAAGACAAAAAGAACGTTGAGGGTTATTTGCAAAGATTGCTGCAAAAGAGCCGTGCTTGTGGTATTCATATTGTTCTCGCTACACAAAGACCTAGCGCTGATGTTATCACTGGTGTTATCAAAACTAATCTGCCAAGTAGAATAGCTTTCCAAGTATCTAGTGCTGTTGATTCTAGAATCATTATAAACCAAACGGGTGCTGAAAAACTCATGGGCAAAGGAGATATGCTATATCAATCTGCTGACAGTTCAGAACTTGTTAGAATACAAGGTGCATTTTTAAGTGATACCGAGATTCAAAATGTTGTCGATTATGTCAAAGAACATAATGAAGTTGATTTTGACCCAGAAATTGAAGAAGAAATGTTCAAACAAAATGGTGGTTCAGGTGGTGGTGACAATGATTTGGTAGACTATGACCCATTGTTTAAGGACGTTTTAAGACAAGCAATTAGAAGTGGCAAAATTTCTATTTCAGGTATTCAAAGGTCATTTGGACTGGGTTATCCAAGAGCAGGTAAAATATATGACCAACTCATAAAGGCAGGTTATATTGCACCAGACCCAAATAATAAAAATAGTACAAAAATAATGATTACACAACTTGAATTTGAAGAAAAATTTGGAGAAGACTTATAATGACAAAAGATGAATTAATACAAAAGACAATAGGATTTGTTTCTCTTGGTTGTGATAAAAATCGTGTAGATTTAGAACACATAATGGCACTCTTAAAAGATTATGGTTTCACTTTTACTAATGATGCAAAGAGTGCTGATATCATTATCATAAACACATGTGCATTTATTGAAAGCGCACGTGTTGAAAGCATTGATACAATCCTAGAAATGTTGGAATTGAAAAAAGATACTAACAAAAAAATAATTGTAACCGGATGTCTTCCAGATTACAAATTTGAAGAAATTAAACAAGCAATTCCCGAAGTAGATAGATATATTAACGTTTGTGATAATGACAAAATAATTGACATTATTAGCAATCTATTCCAAGCAGATAAAGATAAATTGCGTGCAAATCAATCACGTATTCTTACAACACCAAATCACTATTCTTATTTGAAAATAAGTGAAGGATGTAATAACTTTTGCGCATATTGTACTATTCCGTACATTCGAGGAAGATTCAAAAGTACACCTATTGAGAATCTTGTTGATGAAGCAAAAGAACTTGTGAAAAAGGGTGTTAAAGAAATAATTTTAGTTGGACAAGATGTCACAAGATATGGTATTGATTTATACAAAAAACATTCGTTAGTCGCTCTTATCAAAGAATTATCAAAAATAAAAGGTTTGGAACAAATTAGATTGCTGTATTGTTATCCTGAAGAAATTGATGACGAACTCATTAATGAGATTGCAAATAATGATAAGGTATGCAAATATATAGACATGCCTTTGCAACATGTAAATAATCAAATCCTAAAAAAGATGAATAGGAGAAATACAAAAGAACAAACAATTTCTCTTATTGAAAAAATGCGTGAAAAAATTCCAGATATTGCTATACGTACAACATTTATAATTGGTTTACCGGGAGAAAACAGAAAACGATTCAAGGAACTAAAAGAATTTGTTGCTACATATGCACTTGACCATGTTGGATTTTTTATCTATTCTAGGGAAGAGGGGACGCGAGCAAGTACATTCAGCCATCAAGTACCTAATTTCATAAAACGAATGCGACTAAAAAATATTGCAAAATTGCAAAGAGAAGTAGTAACTGAAAAGAATTTAGAAAAAATTGACAAAATTTATGATGTCGTTGTTGATAGCATTCAAGAAGGAGTTGCTGTATGTAGGTCTCAATATCAATGTCCTGATGTTGATAATGTGATATATGTTAAGAATCCTAACTTGGTTGTAGGTAATAGATACAAAGTCAAAATCACATCTATTGTCGATTGGTATGATTTAGAAGGAGAAATATATGAAGATGAACACACCAAATAAAATATCAATTGTAAGAATATTGTTGTTGCCAGTATTTTTATTCTTTTATTTAGCAACATTTATTCCTTTTGGAATTGGCAAAATCATTGCTTTTGTTGTATTCCTATTTGCTGAATTTACTGACTTTTTAGATGGTTATTTAGCAAGAAAAAACAATCAAGTAACCACTCTTGGCAAATTTCTAGATTCTATTGCAGACAAGATTTTGTGCACAACAGGTGTGCTTGTTTTAGTTGTTGACCAAACAATAACTCATCCATATGGCATTATTTTCTTGTTTATCATGATTTTGCGTGACTTTATCGTTAGTGCATTGCGTCAAGTTGCTGCCGCAAAAAACATTGTTATTGCGGCTGACATGGCAGGGAAAGTCAAAGCGAACTTTACATATGTTTCAATTATTTTAGGGTTTGTAATCAATTATATAAACACAATTAGTGGTGATACTGTCCAAACAGACCACTCATTATATATTACAATGCAAGTATTACAGATAATATTTGATATATTGCTCATTGTGACAACAATTTTAACAATTTACAGTGGTGTTAGATATATTGTAAGAAATAAACAAGCATTAGTGGAAGATGACAACAAAACAGTTATTGAACCACAAAAAGATGAAAATATTTCAGAGCAAACAACAAAACAAACTGATAATAAATCAAATACAGAAGATAATAATAAAGAAGGGGAATAAATGAGGGCAACTTGTATCGTTCCAAGTAGTGACGTACTACTTGGCAAAAAAAGTGATAATACTATTCAATACTTATCTAAAAGACTACTTGAAAGTGGCATCACTTTTTCGCGCATCAATACAATACAAAATGCTCCTAATGAAATATTATCAGAAATTGAAGACAGCAAAGACAATTTGGTTGTCATTTTGGGAGAAAAGTCTAGTGTCAAAAATGTAAATATTAAAAAAGCAATTGCTAACTATTACGACACCGAACTAGTCCAAAACAATGTGGCAATCAATGCTGTACAAAACTATTATAAAAAACAAGGACAACCTGTATTATTAGAACACGAAAATGAGTATTATTTGCCAGAAAATAGTCGTGTAATAATCAATTCTAATGGTCCAATGCAAGGATTTTTTATAAGAAACAACGAAAAATCAATACTCTTTTTGCCTAATGATATTCTAATGGTATCCAAGATGTATAACTATTCTGTACTGCCAATATTACTTGAAAGTTTTTCACTTGAATATTTGGCATATAATATCAAAACTTTTGGTATTGTAGAAAAAGACATTTTGTCATTACTCAAAGATTTGTTATCAAACAAATACAAAATACTTATTACAACATATCCTCAAGACCTTGAAGTCGGCATTGTTGTAAGATACAACAAATCATTGAGTGGTGAGATTATTGATAAGTTTATTCAAAAAATATATGAACGACTAAATAAATATATTTATGCAAATGAAGATGTCAGCATCTATAAAAGTGCACTAGATTTACTGAAACTACAAAACAAAAAAATTGCCATTGCTGAATGTATTACAGGAGGTAATGTTATGGCCGGGCTCCTTGCATGTGATATTGAGGCAAGCAAATATATTGTTGACGGTGTCGTCTGTAATACCAACAAATCAAAACATGATAGGGCAAAGGTCGACAATGGAGTACTCAGCAATTACGCCTGCAATAGTCCAGAAATGGCTTACGAAATTGGAGCTGGTATGCTTGAAGTCACAAATGCTGATTTGGTACTAGTAACTGCTGGGGACACAGAATTCAATCCAAGGAACAAATCATACAGTATTGCCGTTGGAGACAATGCAGGTATACATGTATATAAAAATACATTTATTGGTACTCATGAACAAATTATAGAAAGTGTCAGCAAAACAAGTATGTTCTATTTAATTAAAAAACTTAAACAAAATGATTTGAGTTTTATTAGAGATAGTATATAATATATTTATAAAACAAATGTTTGATAAGGAGTCTTTTACAAAATGGATGAGAATAAAAAGAAAATGCTAGACCAAGCCATATTACAAATAGAGAAACAATATGGCAAAGGTTCTATTATGAGACTGGGCAATGAAGAAAGACAAAGTGTAGAAGTCATACCTACGGGTTGCCTATCACTTGATATTGCTTTGGGTATTGGTGGTGTCCCTCGTGGCAGAATAATTGAAATATATGGACCAGAAAGTAGTGGTAAAACAACAGTGTCATTACACATACTTGCTGAAGCACAAAAAATGGGTGGGACAGCAGCATTTGTTGACGCCGAACATGCACTTGACCCAAATTATGCAGAACAATTGGGGGTTAATATTGATGACTTGTATGTAAGCCAACCAGACACAGGTGAGCAAGCACTTGAAATTGTAGAAACATTAGTTAGAAGTGGTGCTGTTGACATTGTCGTTGTTGACAGTGTTGCTGCATTGACACCAAAAGCCGAAATTGACGGGGAAATGGGCGATAGTCATGTAGGACTACAAGCACGTCTAATGAGTCAAGCATTAAGGAAATTGACTGCTGTGACAAGTAAGAGCAAAGCAGTTGTTATATTTATCAATCAACTGCGTGAAAAAGTTGGGGTTATGTTTGGCAATCCAGAAACAACAACTGGTGGTAAAGCACTAAAATTTTATAGTAGCATTAGAATGGACGTAAGAAAAGTCGATACCATTAAAGACGGTAATGACTTTACCGGTAGTAGAACACGTGTCAAGATTGTTAAAAATAAAATGGCACCACCATTCAAACAAGCAGAATTTGATATTATGTATGGCAAGGGCATTAGCAACGAAGGTTGTGTTGTCGACCTTGCAACAGAATGTGGTATAATGGAAAAATCTGGTGCGTGGTACTCATATAATGGTGAAAAAATTGCACAAGGAAAGGAAAATGCAAAAAACTATCTAACTGCACATCCAGATGTTTTACATGAAATTGAAGACAAAGTCAAAGAGCACTATGGCATTCACTAAAAAAAGGACAAATTGTCCTTTTTTTAATAATACCATGCAAATAAATTGTCTTGACTTGCTATATTTTTATTTTCTTTATTTTGATTTTGAATTATATTGTCAAATATCTTTTCTTCTTTTTGTGTAATTATGTTTACAAATGTTGCATCATGCCAATTATTATCAACCAAATTATAATACTGCAAAACATATTCATATCGTGTATTTGGAGAAATGTCATTGTCAGCTATCTCAATAGTACTGCTAGTATTTTGTATAAGTTTCAACATATATTCTTGTCCATTTGGATATTTTTTAATTATTTTATAATCCAAATAATCTTGTGGCTCAAAATAAATATAATTGCTTGTACCTTTGTTTTCGACACTAAAAGAAGAATAATCACAAGTATTATATAGACTTGTTGTTGCACTTGGATAATATCTATTTGCTACAAAAGTCTCTTTTTTGTATCTATCAGGCGTAATATCAGTTGCTAGACGAACTTCGTGATTTCTATCCAAACTCAACGTATCAATTTCAACCTTTGACACAGAGTCTGGAATGGCGAAATCACTTGGATGATTATTACTATAAATATTGCTGAAAACATCTTTGATTACGGAAGTTGGCATTGTACCACCATTGACATTGCTTGGCAAATACGAATTGTTCTTACCGTCATAATTACCCATCCAAACACCCATTGTATGTTTTGTCGTATAAGCAATGCTTATAGCATCTGTATTATTATTTGTATGGGGAATAGCAACTGTTCCTGTTTTGCCTGCAACTTGATATGGAAGTGATGCTAGTCTTTTTGACGTACCATTTTGCACACCTTCGATAAGCATATCTGTCATGAGAAATGCTGTGTCATCTCCCATTATTTTAGTTTTTGCATTAATGCTGTCGTCATATATGACCATACCATTTTTTGCTTCTATTCGTCGTACAAAATGACTAGGAGAATAATATCCTTGGTTACTATAAGGCAAGTAAGTGTTGCACAATTCTTGTAGCGTAATTCCATTTGTGAATCCTCCAAGAGCAATGGCAAGGCCAGTGTCTTTCTCATCAAAAGTGACACCACAATCTTTTGCCATCTCTTTACATTTGTCAATTCCAGTCATTTTCATAATTTTGATAGCTGGTATATTTAGGCTCTTTGCAACAGAATAACTAGCAGAGACATACCCATGGTATCCTCCAACATTTTGAGGCTTGTACCCATCATAATCAATTTCTTCATCTAATATTTGAGTGTCAATACCAATTACATTATTTTCCAGTGCAGGGGAATAAACTAAAATAGGTTTTATTGCACTACCAGGTTGTCTATTAAAATTAACTAAATCGTACTGTGACCTACCGGCAATTGCATTAACCCCAAAAGTATTATTGTCAATAACTATACCCAAACTATCAGCCACAATACCATTAGCATTTTCTATATAATAATCTTCATTTTCAATAGTATCAATTAAGCAATCCTGAATATCTTGGTCAAAATATGTTGCGATTTTGAGTCCCATACTACCAATTTCTTTATCATCAATATCAAGAATAGAACAAACCTCATTTATCACATATCGATAATATAGATTATATGGTGTAATGACTTCGTTAGTACTTGCAATGATTGGCTTTGAAATCGCAATACTATATTGTTCATTTGATATAACACCGTCTTTTACCATTTCATTTAATACAAGATTTCTTCGCTCAATACATTTGTCAGGATGATATATTGGAGAATATGTGGCAGGAGACTTGATAATTCCAGCAAGTGTTGCACACTCTGCAATATCCAGTTCATTAAGCGATTTATCAAAATAATATTGACTAGCACTTGCAACACCATAACAACCACTACCAAAATAAATTGCATTGAGATACATTTCAAGAATCTCATCTTTTGAATATGTACTTTCTATCTTTTTTGCAAGCGCAATTTCTTTTAATTTTCTTTCAATAGTTTTGTCACTAGATAAATGTGTGTTCTTTGCTAATTGTTGTGTAATTGTACTCGCGCCTTGCACAAATGAACCAGCCTTAATATTGCTAATTATTGCACCTATAATTCGTTTATAATTGATACCATTATGAGAATAAAACTCTTTATCTTCAATACTTATGAAAGCATTTTTTAATATTTCTGGAACATCATCAATATTTATCATTTTACGATTTATGGTCGAAATTGATGAAATTTCATCATTATTTACATCATACAATTTTGTCTCGTTTTGTAATAATATTAGACTGTTTTTGGAAATATCTATATTGTTTGTGACATTATTGTAATATAAAATGCCACAAACCATTATAAAAATACTCAATATTATCGTTATCAAAAATATTATAAAAATGACCTTTTTTGTTTTACTCATAAGTTCTCCACACAAATTCTCTATATAAAATAAGTTTTTATGTTTGATACCAAAATTACCATTTTTTGTAAAAGCAAATATATCCTTTTGGCAATTGTCTATTCTAAATGTATTTTATGTAAAATAACATTTCTCATACGATATAATACAAAGATAAAAAAAGTCTTGATATAATAAATATTATATTTTATAATATTATGTACTACTAATTTACAACCTTGGGGAGAATATGGAGAAAAAACTTTACTACAAAATTAATACTTACGGCTGCCAAATGAATGTTCATGAAAGTGAAAAAATTGCTGGTATGCTGGAAGATATGGGATACACTTCTTGTGATGACGAAAAGGATGCTGACATTATCGTCTTCAACACCTGCGCAATTAGAGACGGAGCAGAGACAAAAGTATTGGGAAATATTGGTGCTACTAAAAAATTAAAAAAACTAAAACCCGATTTGATAATTGCAGTATGTGGTTGTATGACACAACAAAAGGCAAGGGCAGATTTGATTAAAGAAAAATATCCACAAGTAAGCATTGTCTTTGGCACACATAATTTAAGTGAATTTCAAAATTATCTTTTAAGATATAAAAAAGACAAAAAGAAAATTTTTGAACTTTGGGACAAAACAGAACAAATCAATGAACATGTGCCACTATATAGAACAAGTGGTTATAATGCATGGGTCAATATAATGTACGGTTGCAACAACTTTTGCACATACTGTATTGTACCATATGTTAGAGGTCGTGAAATATCACGAAACTTTGATGACATAATATGTGAGGTAAAAGAGCTTGTAAGCGAAGGTTATGCGACTATTACCTTATTAGGTCAAAATGTAAATAGTTATGGCAACGATATAGACGACAAAAATATTACCTTTGCAAATCTACTAAAAGAGTTAGACAAAATTGAGGGTGATTATGTTCTAAAATTTATGACATCTCATCCAAAAGATTTGTCTTGTGAAGTCATTGACGTGATTGCCAATTCAAAACACATTAGTCATACTATTCATTTACCTGTTCAATCTGGCAACAATAGAATACTAAAACTAATGAACAGAAGATATACAATTGAACACTATAAATCACTTATAGATGCCATAAAACAAAAAATAAGTGATGCAAAAATAACAACCGACATAATTGTTGGTTTTCCTACTGAAACTGAAGAAGAATTTATGGACACATACAATTTAGTAAAAGATGTGGGATATAGTGGTGTTTTTGCGTTTATGTATAGCCCACGTGCAGGCACTCCTGCAAGCAAAATGGAAGGTCAAATCGACGATAAGACAAAACATGACAGGGTCAATAGATTGCTAAAATTATCACGACAAATTATTCAAAATCAATCTAAAACATATGTTGGAAATAGATACAAAGCGCTATGTACAGAAAAAAAAGGCACAAATACAATTTGCACCTTGGATTGCGGTAAAAGTGTTATTGTTGAAAATAGCGATATCAAACCTGGTAAATTCTATAACATTTTAGTAAATAAATTAGAAAAAAATATGCTTTACGGAACTGTCTGTAAAGATTAAGGGGAAATTATGCCATTATCACCAATGATGAAACATTATTTAGAAACAAAACAACGTTGTCCAAACGCTATACTTTTTTATCGCTTGGGCGACTTTTATGAAATGTTTTTTGAAGACGCTATCGTAGCTAGTCGTGAGTTGGATTTGACACTAACTGGTCGTGACTGTGGACAAGCTGAAAGGGCTCCTATGTGTGGTGTGCCTTATCACGCAGTCGAAGGATATATTGCAAAACTCATCGCAAAAGGCTATAATGTTGCCATTTGTGAACAATTAACGGAACCAAAACCAGGAGTCAAAATGGTTGAAAGAGACATTGTTCGCGTCATTACTCCGGGTACAGTTATGGAAAAAAATATGCTAGTAGACAAAGCAAATAATTATATTGCATCAATTTATGTTGAAGACACCAGCTTTGGATACAGTTATTTGGACATGTCTACTGGTGAATTTTATGTTTCTATGTTTTCTGGTGACAATTATTTACAAAATCTAAATGATTTATTAGTAACATCCATGCCAAAAGAGATTATTTGCAACTCAAAAACTATGGATATTGCTAACGAAATGCTTGCTGTAAAGTCAATGCAATTACCACATTTTCAACAATTAGATGATTCTTATTTTAATTTAGAGGTGTGCCACAAAACACTTGTTAATCAGTTCGGTAATGATTACATAAAAAAGATTGACAAAACTGAAAGGCTAGTACTAATTGCTGCTGGCTCGATTTTGCAATACGTTTATATAAATTCTATGCGTGATTTAAGACATATCAAGATGTTTGAGTATGTATCATCTACTGAATATATGTCACTTGATATGAATACTAGACGCAATCTTGAACTTACAGAAACACTCTATGACCACAAAAAACGTGGTAGTATATTGTGGTTGCTTGACAAAACAGAAACGGCTATGGGTGGTAGGATGCTCAATAGTTGGATTGATATGCCACTTTATAGTGAAAGTAAGATTAATGCAAGACTAAAAGGAGTGAGCAGTCTAGTCGATAATATATATGTCCGTCAGTCTTTGATAGAAAGCATTGGGGGAGTGTATGATATAGAAAGATTGTGTGGTAGATTGAGTTTTGGGTCATTCTCACCAAAAGACTGTATTGCACTATCCAATAGTTTGAAAAAACTTCCTGAAATAAAAAGTCAAATTGAAAATATTTCTACACCAATTATTCGAAATATTTTTACTAAACTATACGATTATAGTGACATTATTGAATTAATAAATAAGGCAATTGTTGATGACCCACCAATGGTACTAAAAGAAGGTGGATATATAAAGAAAGGTTATAATAAAGAACTTGATGATGTGCTAGATATTGGCAATGTTGGGAAAACTTGGCTTGCTGAACTGGAAAGCAAAGAAAAAGAAAAAACAGGAATTGCAAAACTTCGAATAGGATACAATAGAGTCTTTGGTTATTATCTAGAAGTACCACGCAGTCAAAGTGAACTCATTCCTTTTGAATACCACAGAAAACAGACAACTGCAAATTGTGAACGATTTATTACAGATGAATTGAAACAAATTGAAGAAAAAATCTTGGGTGCAGACGAAAAAAGACTTGAACTTGAACAACAATTATTTAACGAAATTCGTGAACACCTATCAAAATATATCTCCAAATTGCAGGAAACAAGCAAGGCAATTGCTACACTTGATTGTCTGTTATCACTTGCAAGAGTTGCTTGTGAACACAATTATGTTATGCCTACGGTCTCTTCAAAATTGCACCATATAAAAATCGTTGAAGGTAGGCACCCAGTAGTCGAAGCATTACTCAAAGACGAAGATTTTGTACCAAATGACACATTACTTGATGATAACGAAAATCGTACAATGATAATTACAGGACCTAATATGGCAGGTAAAAGCACATATATGAGACAAGTTGCTGTTATTACATTACTTGCTCATATCGGCAGTTTTGTGCCTGCAAAATCGGCTGAAATTGCACTTACCGATAAGATATTTACTCGTGTTGGTGCAAGTGACAATTTGGCTTTTGGTCAAAGTACATTTATGATTGAAATGTTGGAAGTTAGCAACATACTAAAAAATGCAACTAATAATAGTCTTTTGATTCTTGACGAAGTTGGTCGTGGTACAAGCACGTTTGACGGACTTAGTATTGCATGGAGTGTTATGGAATATATTGCTAACCACTTTTTATCAAAGACTTTATTTGCAACGCATTATCATGAATTAACTGATTTGGAAGGCAAATTGGACGGTGTAAAAAATTATAGAATTAGTGTCAAAGAATTCAACAATTCTGTTATTTTCCTCCGTAAAATCGTTCGTGGTGGTGCAAACAAAAGTTTTGGTATTGAAGTTGCTAGTCTTGCAGGTTTGCCACAAGAAGTGATTACTCGTGCCAGAGAAATATTGCATCAACTTGAAGAGCACAGTCTGGCATCCAACTTTGGAGTAATTGATGAAAATACTTTGAAGGAAAGCAAGACAAACAAAATAGCCAATGAAATATATAATTATCTAAAAGATATCAATGTCGACAATATGACTCCATTAGGTGCATTTGATACATTGGTAAATCTAGTAGAAAAGGTGAAAAAATAATGACAAAAATAAATGTTTTAGATAGGTCAATTTTTAGTAAAATTGCAGCTGGCGAAGTTGTAGAAAAGCCAAGCAGTGTAATAAAAGAAACAGTTGAAAATAGTATTGATGCTGGCGCAACTCATATCACAGTTGAGATTGAGCAAGGTGGTATTAAAAAAATTCGAGTGTCTGACGACGGCTCGGGTATCTATTTTGATGACTTAAAAAATGCTTTTATGCCACACGCTACAAGCAAAATAAGTAGTATTGATGATTTATCTAAAATTGGAACATTGGGATTCCGTGGAGAAGCTTTAAGCAGTATTTCAAGTGTGTCACACACCACATTAGTATCCAAAACAAAAGATAGTGAAATAGGTGGCGAAATTGTAATAAATGGTGGTCAAATCGAATCTATAAAAGAAAAAGGCTGTCCAAATGGCACATATATAACTGTTGAGGACCTTTTCTATTGTGTACCTGCAAGAAAAAAATTTTTGAGAAAACCAAAATTGGAAGAAGCAGATTGTACCAATATTGTTACTAGATTGATTCTTGCAAATCCTAACATATCTTTTAAGTATATTGTTGATAATAAAATAATTTTTAACACACAAGGAACAGGATTAAAAGATGCAATTTTTGTAATCTACGGAAAAGAGTTTGTTGATAATTTGATTGAGGTCGACCACTATAATGAAATACTTGATATTCATGTCCACGGATATATTACTCGACCAACATTTACAAAAGCAAATAGAACATACCAAAGTCTTTTTATTAACAAAAGATATGTAATTAATCAAGTTGTATCAACTGCAATTTACAAAGCATATGAACCATTTTTGATGAAGGGTGGTTTTCCTGTATTTATTCTCAACCTTGATTTCCCACTTGACAAAGTTGATGTCAATGTACATCCAAATAAATTAGATGTAAAATTTGAAGATTCAAACAAGATATTTGGACTCGTAAATGGTGTGGTGAGCGAAATTTTGTACAATCTCAATCACACAAAAACAATATCGACTTATTCGCCTGAAATTGAAGAGAAAAAAGACACAATAGACACATCAAAACTTGAAGTATTAGACAAAAATGAAGGGCATAATTATCAACCAAATAATGACGAAATAAAGCCAAAAATGCCTAATATTCAAGATTTACATAATACTATGCAAAATACTATGCAAAATGAAAACTATTCTCATTTTGCAAATATTGTAAATTCATTCAAGTCATCCACTGATACTATTGGAGAAATACATAGCGAAACAGAAAAGAATAAAATTGCTGAAAGGGTGTTATCAAACTACACAAGTTTTGAAAAACCTGAACAAGTTGAGTTACCAAAACAACAAGTTGTTCAAGATAGTATTAGGGAACTAGCCCTTGAATATAAAGTAATTGGCGTTGCTTTTGCTACATACATTATTTTACAACAAGACAAAAACTTGTTATTTATCGACCAACATGCAGCTCACGAAAGACTTTTGTATGATAAATTTAAGGCTGAATTAGACAATTCAAAAATTTTGTCAACGGATTTGCTTGTGCCATATGTTCTAAATCTAAACAGCCAAGAATTTGCTTTTATAATGGACAACATTGATACATTCAAGACACTTGGATTTGATATATATGAGTTTGGCAATAATTGTATCAAGGTGTCTAGTTTGCCAGTGCTTTTTAAGGATATTGATTTTGTATCATTTTTTAATAAAATTCTCTCAGATATGACAACATTATCAATTAAAAAAACTGATATGCTTGAAGATTATTTGGCTCGTAGTGCATGTCGTGCTGCTGTAAAAGCAAATGATATTTTGACAGACATTGAAATAAAATCAATCTTATCAATGCTAAATAACGACCATCAAGTTTTGTTGTGCCCACATGGTAGACCAGTTGTTGTAAAAATCTCTGACAAGGAGATAGAAAAGTGGTTCAAAAGAATAGTCTAATTGATAGCATTGTAATAGTTGGGCCAACCGCAAGTGGCAAATCTGCTCTTGCAATTTACTTAGCTCAACTAACAAATGGGGAAATAGTTTCTTGTGATAGTATGCAAATATACAAGCATATGGATATCGCAACGGCAAAAGTGACACAAGAAGAACAAGCTCTTGTAAAGCATCATATGATAGATATCGTAGAACCTACGGAAAGTTATTCCGTATCGCAATATATCAATGATGCTAAAAGATGTATTGAAGATATAAAAAGTCGTGGTAAATTGCCAATAATATGTGGTGGAACAGGATTTTATGTTGATGCAATTATAAATGGTAGCGAAATAAAGCCTTCTTTTAGTTCTAATACCAGACGCATGCTAGAAGAAGAATGCGAAAAATCTGGACTAGATAGCATGTATCAAAAATTACAAAAAATAGACCCAGATAGTTGCGAAAAAATTCATCAAAACGACAAAAAAAGAATAATACGCGCACTTGAAATTTACTATAATACTGGTGTTGTTCGTAGTAAACAAAATATGCAAGAATGTTCTCAATATTTGCATCCAATCATCTTTTCTATTACTATGGATAGAAAAAAATTATATTCACGTATAAATAGACGTGTTGACGAAATGGTAGATAATGGCCTTATCGATGAGACAAAAAAAATGATGTCGCTTGGATTAAACGAAAATTATCAATCAATGGCAGGCATTGGCTATAAAGAAATGATACCTTATGTAAAAGGGGAAATAACACTTGAACAAGCAAAAGACAATCTAAAACAGGCAACACGAAGATATGCCAAAAGACAAATAACTTGGTTCAAAAAACGTCCTGCAAATAGCATTTTTATTGATATGACGAATGGTCTGACAGACAATATCAAAAATGTTATAAACAATGCTATTAACAAAATATAAAATAAAAATGAGTGAAATTCACTCATTTTTTTATTAAACAATATCTAATATAATTGTGATTAGAACTTTCTAAGTAGGCCTATTACTTTGCCAAGTATTGTGACGTCATCTGTAATTATAGGAGCCATTGTGTCATTTTCTGGTTGAAGACGGTAATGACCATTTTCTTTATAAAATCTTTTGACAGTTGCAGAACCGTCAATCATTGCAGCAACGATTTCTCCATTTTCTGCCGTTGGGCATTTTTGTACAACAATTTTATCTCCGTCAAAAATTCCAGCATTTATCATACTATCACCACGAACACTTAACATAAATAAGTCGTCACCACGGAACATATTTGGAGTTACCATAAAATATTCTTCTGTATTTTCAACAGCCAAAATTGGCACACCAGCAGTAATTGTTCCCACAAGTGGAATACGTGTAAATGAAGGGGTATTTTCTATGATTTTATCATTATCTTCATTTTGTACAACTTCAAGTGCTCTATTCTTAAAAGGGCTCTTTTTAATCAAACCATTTTTTTCTAGTTTTGAAATATAATAAGCAATAGTGCTTGTACTGTTTACATTGATTGCTCTGCACATTTCACGAACTGTTGGGGGATAACTATGTGTATTTTGAAATGATTTTATAAATTCTAATAATTGATGTTCTTTGTTATATCTCATGATTTCCTCTTACTTACTGTAATAATATCACATATCAAACACAATGTCAAACATTTGTTCTAACATTATTCTTCTGTTCTCAATTTAACAGCAGTAGCCGCTTTTCTACGAATGTCCTCGCTCATTGCAGCATAATGGCGTCTTGTCGTGTTGACATCTTTGTGTCCCAAAACATCAGCGACAACATATATATCATTTGTCTCACGATACAAATTAGTACCAAATGTACTACGCAATTTATGAGGAGTGATATGTTTAAGGGGAGTGACAACAGAAGCGTATTTCTTGACTAGTTTTTCAACAGAGCGAACAGACATTCTCTTGTTTTGTAGACTCAAAAATAATGCGTCTTCGCTACCTTTTTCAGCCTTTATTCCATTTCTTATCGGCATATAGGACAGAAGGGCATTCTTTACATCATCATTAAAATATAATACTACTTTGTTGCCACCTTTTCTTGTTATTCTAAAAGCATTTTCCTTAAAATCAATATCTTCAATATTGAGTCCAACACATTCAGAAATACGTATTCCAGTACCTAAAAATAGTGACAGCATTGCAAAATCACGAGCTTTTGTGTGATTGTGAAAATTCTTTTGTTGTTGAGAAAAGCCATTGCCGTCTATGGACAAATCGAGCATTTTGTCTACTTCGTCTCCTTCAAGGCGTATAATTGGCTTTTCGTGAATCTTTGGTGTATCTATCTTTGCTGCAACATTTCTATCTAGTTTTTCTTTCTTAAACAAATACTTAAATAAGGCACGTATTGCCGACAATTTTCTTGCTTTTGCTCGTTCGCCATTTCGGTATGTTATTTCGTCTTGCTTATAGACAGATACATAACTCAAAAACATTTCAATATGCGTGCTTGTCACTTTTTTCAAGTCTTCAATTTTGATATCTTTGATTTTCATACCATAAAATTCTTCCGTATCCGTTGTTAAAAACTCAAAAAACAATTTCAAATCACGAGCATATCCAAGACGTGTGAGTGGGGTAGTGTTTTGCTCAATACCCAGAAAAAATTCCGAACAGAAAAATGGCAATTCCATTCGAATATCACGTAATTTCAATGTATTTTCTTCGTCACGATGTGAAAAATAATCTAATTCTTTCATATTACTATTATAATTATTTTGCGAATAGTTGTAAAATATTTTTGATATATTTGATATGAGATATGAAAATTAATTAAATTACTTCATTAGACAAAACACTGTAATTATTTGAGATAGTAATAAAAATATGATATTATAGATTATAAATTTAATGATTTTGCATAACACAAAATGGGGAGAAGATTATGTACCAAAGTGACAATTTTGACAAATCAGTTATTTGCAAAAATTATGATATTGTCAAACAAAATCTAAAAAGTATGGTTCATGAAATTATAGAAAATATAATTATAGACAAGCCAATTTTTTCTATTGATGATTTTGACTTATATTACTATGACGACTATGTTACAAATACCAATACAAACAAAGTTGGCGATATAAGATTGTATGTAGAGATTAGTCAGCCAAAAAATATCAAAACAACAACTGACGCCATTCAAAAGAAAAAGAAGAAGAATGATAATAAAATTCACCTTCCAGAATTACATTATTCATTAGAAAAATTCAAAAAAGAAATGTTTGAATATCTTGTAAACATATTTGATTCAAATACAACACTTTGGATTACAAAATTTGATATATCCATGAATCACACAGAAGATATTGAAGGAGACGGCAATTATACGTCATACAAGATTCATATCATACCATGTATATCGTATACCAAAGACGATAAAACAACTGGTGTGATATATGCTAACGAAAGTGGCAACGAAGTTGAGATAGAATACCCAAAATTATCAATCAAAAATTTTGTAAAAAAAGATAAACAAACCAAAGGTGTATATTCTAGTGTCATTAGAATATTCAAAAACTTGCTAATGATGAAAACTGATATATATGACTTACCAAGCGAAATTTATGAAATTCTTTTATACAACGTACCAAATGAAAATTTTGTAAGTACGGCTCCTAATGATTTACTAAAAGTCATTAACTATTTGAGAAATGCTGATATTACAAAATTTAAGTCAATGGACGAACAAGACTATGCCTTTATATCAATATACAAATCGCTGTCAATATTCTATGCAAAGCGTGCACCAAAACTAATCGAGAAACAATTAAAGTACGTTATCAAATCATAATATACCAAGAGTCACAAAAATTGTGGCTCTTTTTATTTTGTCAAATACTATGCAAACTAAATATTATCAATGATTTTAATAA
>CALWPI010000003.1 GCA_944383385.1 uncultured Clostridia bacterium | reverse complement strand
AAAAAAAGATTGGCAAAACGCCAATCAATTTTTTATTTTTTCCTTCTAGTTGTTTTTTCTTTGCCACAAGACAAAAATCCCGTAATGCCTGCAAGCAAAGATATAAATGATAGATATACCCCAACTTGTGGAATAATGCCCACCGTGTCTCCTGTAACAACTCTTTCAGCATAGTTTGCACTAGAAGCAATTATTACAAATACTATTGTCAAGATTGTAACCACAATTAGACCAATTGCAGCAATCCTTTTAAGAAGACCAATCCATGACCCTTTGACTTTGACAAGTTCTAGTACAAACATCACAATGTACAATATCGAGAGTAATAGAAGTAGCAAAACACAAATATATGTAAGCACAAGCCAAGCATTATTAAATTCTTTTCCTGTCCCAGCATAAAGAATATTGATTCCTTCCGTGTCTCCAAACAACTTGATAGGCGTATCTCCAAACTCTGTTCTAAAAGCAAACATATCAAGGAATGGTGCAACAAAAGCAAAGATTGATAATACTACTGTCAAAATACCATATAACAATTTTTGTTTCATATTTTCTCCCCCTTGTTATAATATAATAACATTTGACAAATTTTTGTGTCAAACTTTATGTGCTTAAAATATAAAAAGCCAAAATGATTTTATCCTTTGACTAATTTTACAAAAATTCATATAATTCAAAGTATAGGAGATATTTATGAAAGAAAATACACCAACCCCTCATATTAGTGCATCATACGGACAAATTGCAAAAACAGTCATTATGCCTGGCGACCCACTACGAAGCAAGATGATTGCAGAAACGTTTTTACAAAATCCAATACTTGTAAATGACGTTCGTGGAGTACAGGGTTATTCTGGAACATACAATGGCAAACCCGTAACTGTTATGGCTTCGGGTATGGGTGCACCAAGTATGGGTATATATAGTTATGAATTGTTTCACTTCTACGACGTAGACACAATCATTCGTGTAGGAAGTGCCGGTGCATATCAAGAAGATTTGCGCATTGGCGATTTGGTGATTGGCTCAAAAATTGTAACTGATACAAATTATGACAATTTAGTGACAAAAAATGGTGGGCTTGTGACACTAACTGCACCAACATTGTTAGTAAATCAGGTAGAAGATGTTGCGCACAAACATAATATTCATACAAGGACAGGCACGATTTTGTCGACTGACACCTTTTATGACGGAGACATAACAACACAAGAGGCACAAAAGCGTGGATATCTAGCAGTTGAAATGGAAGGCGGCGCACTTTATCAAAACGCAAAGAAATTTGGTAAAAATGCGATTATCATTTGCACCATATCCGATTGTCCTTTGCGAAACGAAAAAGCGTCCAGCCTAGATAGACAAAATAATTTTGTAGATATGATAAAGATTGCATTGGATTTGATATAAAAGGGGAAAATATAAACCCCCTTTTGTTGTTATTGCCAACGCATCTTTTTTATGGTATTATAATTAAACTACTGTGGGGGTACAAATGAAAACAAAAATACTAAATCTAAAAAATAACGTAAAACTAATTCATACCTATACAAAAGATGTGAATGGTGTCGAAATGGAATTTACTTTTAGGGCTGGTTCTTTGAACGACCCAAAAGGAAAAGAGGGCCTTGCTCATTTTTGTGAACACGCTCTAATTAATGCTTTTTCCACAGAAAAACACACAAGAAATGAAAGGAAATCTATCAAGAAAAAGTTTCAATATTCTAACGCATACACCGGCACTCCTTTTGTACAATTTGTCATTGATATGCATTATAAAGATTTTGAAGAAGCGATAGACGTTTTGACTGAACCATTCAATAGTCTAAAATATGTTCCAGAAGAATGTGAGAGTGAAAGAAAAATAATAATCGACGAAATTTTGACTAGACCAAAATCAAATGGGCGCAAACTCAATATGCTCATGTATAAAAAATGGAACAAAGAAAAAGAGTGTAATAAAATGACGGTGAGCGCTGCTGGTTCTGTTGATACGGTAAAAAATATTACATTAGATGACATAAAAAATTATATTGAAAAATATATGACACAACAAAATTTGATTATAAGTATTACTGGACATTTACCTTTGAGAAAAGCAATCAAATATATAAACAAATATGTTTTCACAAGGATACCCGTAGGAGATGTCAAAGGCTTTGATTTTGAAAATTATGTGGGATATCACACACCTTGTTTGATAAAAGACAGCGCAGATGAAGAGGGCCAATCAATATTCCTTGCAAGATACTTATTTGATAATAGAACAAAATTTGACAACATAAAAGACAATACCACTTTTGCACTGCTTTCTAATTGCCTTCAAGAAAAAATGTTTGAATTTTATAGAATAAATAAAAATCTTTGTTATGGATGTTCAGCTGACATATTTGGAGGCAATATTTATAAAATGTGCGATTTCTTTGTAAAATGTAGTGATAATAATATCAAAAGCGTTATTGATGAGTATCATAATATGTTAGTATTTTTAAGAGATAATTTAACAGAAGAATTGTTCGAAAAACATAGAAACCGAATAATTAATTCTTATAATTTTGACTTTTCTAATATAAAACGCATAAACTCATTATCTCTCAATATGTTCTTACATTACAATAAAATAATTAAAAGCAAAGAAGAATATAGAACATTTGAAAATATCAAATTTGAAGATACAAAAAACTTGTTTGAAAAGATAATAAAATCAAAACCATATTTTGCAATAATATCATCTTGTAAAGACGTTGAGGACGTTGAATACAAAACACTTTGTAAAAATGCAAAATTATAAAAAAGGAAATGGGGTGACCCATTTCTTTTTTACTTGTTTTTATACTTTTCTTTTAATTTTTGTTGTCTTATCCATGTATTCATTACAAGGCTGTGTGGCAACATCTTGACCATTGCACATTGCAATTTTGCCTTTGTTCCTACTACAACCAAATCTTTTCTCTTGATTGTTGCCTGCATTGCTTTGTCCACGACATATTCTGGTGTATACATTGCCACATATTTGGTCACAACTTTTGTTGTGTCTTCTTTGATTGCTCTATCAAAAAATTTTGTTTTTGTCCAAAATGGGCAAATTGTTGTCACTGATATTCCACGAGATTTTAATTCTCTATTGAGCGCTCTTGAATAACTAATAATAAATGCTTTTGTCGCTGCATACACATTGATGTATGGTATTGGCTGCCACCCTGCCACACTTGCAATCTGCATTATCCTTGCGCCCTTTTGCATATATGGAAGGCTGTATTCTGTCATTTTGACAACAGCAATACAATTTAGTTCTACCATATTGGCACTGACTTCGACAGGTATTTCGTCATATCTTGCAAACTTGCCAAATCCACTACAATTGATAAGCCATGTTATATTTGGTTTTGTTTCTTTCAAAAGTTCGTTATATTTATCAAAATTTGTCTTATCCGTCAAATCAAATGGCAAGACTCGAACGGTTGTTTTACACTCTTTGCGTAATTCTTCTAATCCTTCAATATCAAGTGCAATTGCCCATATCTCATCTAAATTTGTATGGTCTAGTCTTTTACAAAACTCTTTTCCTAGTCCACTTGATGCACCTGTTACTACTGCTATATTCATAATGTTCTCCTTATGTTTAGTTTACCACAAAGAAATATAATTATAAAACTTTTTGTAACAATATATCACTCAAATAAATATATTTTCGTCTTTTATTTTTTTACATTTTACTTTGTTAGCAAAATATTCTTTTGTATGATAAAATAAAGGCAAGGAAACATTATGGAAGAAATTATTTTACACACAAACGACAATTACCCACTTTGTCTTCACATATTCAATATAGAAAATCCAAAGGCCGTAGTTCAAGTGATTCATGGTATGGAAGAGTATCAAGACAGATATTTACCACTTGTTCACAAACTAAATGACGCTGGATATTCTGTTGTCACGGCTAATATGCGTGGGCACGGCAAAACAGCACAACAATTAGGATACTTTGCAGATAGATGTGGGGATAAATTACTTTTGCAAGACCAACTATTTATAAAAAATTGGATAGACAAACAATATCCTAATCTGCCAAAATATCTTTTTGCCCACTCAATGGGAACAATAATTGCTAGAATATATTTACAAACATATTCAACTCATTACCCAAAAGTCATATTGTCTGGCTATCCACATTACACACCTCTTGTACATTTTGCAAAAATTTTAGCAAAAAGCATTCGTCTTTTTCGTGGACCAAAATATTATTCAAAATTTTTAGAAAGAAATACACTAGGCGTATATAACAAAAAAATCAAAAATCCACAATCTCCTATTGATTGGCTGTCTAGAAATACAAAATCAATACAGACTTACTTTCAAGACAAATATTGTGGACACGGCTTCACTGTTTCGGCTTTTATTGATTTATATAATTTGCTTATTACCATGCAAAATGCAAAATATACAAACATAAATAAGGATATAAAAATACTGTTGCTTGCTGGTAAAGATGACCCTTGTGTGGGATATGATAAAGGTAGAAAATCAAGCCTAAAAACATTAAAAAAGGCGTTTGACCATATAGAAATGATTGATTATCCTGACATGCGTCACGAGTTACTAAACGAACTTGACAACAAAAAAGTATTTGATGATATATTATTTTTCTATAATAATTAAAAAGGTGAAATATGAAATTGACCACAAAAGATGCAAAAAATTTATTAAAAGAATTTTCTAAAAACCCACAAAACAAAGAGTGGATAACCCACTCCATTTGTGTTGGTAATTGTGCATACAAAATAGCAAAAGAATTGGGAATAAATGCAAACAAAGCAAGAGTGCTTGGCTACATACACGACATTGGAAAAGGAATTGAGGGAGAAGAAGACCATATTGTCAAAGGATATGTCTATATAAAATCATTAGGTTATGATAGTGAATATGCAAATATTTGCCTTACTCACTCATATCTAAACCATGACGTCAATTGCACTCTGGGCGGAATACCAAACAATATACCATATAGAACTAACTTCATAAAACATCACAAATATAGCATTTACGAAAAAGTAATAAATATTTGTGACCTAATGTGCGGCACAAGGCCTATGACTCTTGAAAAAAGAATAATCGACATAGTGACTCGTCGTGGACTGTATCCAAACTCACAATATCAAATCAAAGAAGCATTCAAATTAAAAAAACAAATTGATAAAATGCTAGGATATGATTTGTATGAATTATTTCCACATATCAAATAAAAGGAGAAAATATGTTTGAAAAAATATATGATGATGTAAAAAATTTGTTGTCAAAAGACAAAACAGGTCACAATATGGACCACATAGATAGAGTAATTTCTCTTGCACAAAAATTTGCCAATAAAGAAAAAGCAAATAAAGAAATTGTTTATCTTATTGCTCTATTACATGATGTAGATGATTACAAATTGTTTGGCGAAGAAAATGCAAAAATTTTGACAAACTCAAAAAATATTTTGCAAAAACATAATATTGAAAAAAATATACAAGACATAGTCATTAGCGAATTGTCTCAAATTGGTTACAGTAAACGATTAGACGGGAAGTGTCCAAAAACTTTGGAAGGCAAAATTGTGTCAGATGCTGATATGTGTGACGCTATTGGTGTACACGGAATTTTGCGTACATTCAAATATAGTTTAGCATATAATGAGCCATTTTTTGATAACACCATTTTCCCTAGACTAGACATGTCTGCTGACGAATATAAAAAACAAATCAGTTCATCTAGCGTCAATCACACATTTGAAAAATTACTAAAAATTAAAAATCTTACCCTCACAAAATCTGGACGTGCAGAAGCAAAAAAACGACATAAAATAATGGTAGATATTTTATCTAACTATTTTAGAGAAGAAGATAATGCAGCGTGGCAAAATTACTTGAAAAATTATTTGAAAAATCAATAAAAAAAGAGACGTGTGTCTCTTTTTTTGATTGGAGCAGGTAGCGGGAATCGAACCCGCACCCAAAGCTTGGGAAGCTCATATTCTACCACTAAACCATACCTGCATTGCAAATACAAGATATCACATTCTAAAAATAAAATCAATAAATTTTGTTTGTCCTTATCTTGTTTGTCTAGTATAACAAACATGTTGATATCAAGCAACAAAAAACAACGGCATTTGCCGTTGTGTGTTGGTAGGCGATAAGGGACTCGAACCCCTGACATCTTCCACGTCAAGAAAGCACTCTACCAGCTGAGTTAATCGCCCATATATAGTATTATAACAAATTCACAACAAAATATCTATCATTTGACTAATACTTCATTGCAAAAGTATTGTATCAAACTTATCAAAATATTGCAATAAGAATTTGTATAAACTATATATTTTATTTTTTCATACATTCTTTTAAGCCTTTTAGTACGATTTTCTTTATCTTATCATTAGTGCACGCAAAGGCTATATACATATCATCGTGTTTGATTTTTTCTATCTCACAGCCTGCCATTTTACACAAAAATAGTCCAGGTTCTATATCCCACAAATTAAATGAAAAAGATACAAACGCATTTGTCTTGCCTGTCGCAACAAGAGCAAATTCATACCCTGCCGAACCCAAACAGCGCACTTTTTCAAATTGTGTATTCATGTATCTAACGAGTTTTAGTTGTGCATCCAAAAGGTACTTGTCTTTGTTGATATAATCACATGTTGTTACTATTGCATTTTTGGTGTCATCAATTTGTTTAGTTTCGAATCTTTTGCCGTTGATAAAGGCTCCAGTCTCGTCTGCAACAAATAATTTATCAATTGTTGGACAATATATAGCACTCAACACACAATTGCCTTCTACTAAAAATGCGACTTGGATGCAGTATATATCAATATTATTAGCAAAATTTACTGTTCCGTCTAATGGGTCAATTATCCAACATCTGTCTTTTGCAATATTGTGTGCATTTGACTCTTCGCTCACAATATTGTCATTTGGAAAATATTTTTTTATTTGGCTAATTATATATTTTTCACTACCAATATCACAACTTGTGACAACATCTCTATTGAAATGTTGATTTTCTTTGATAGTCGCGCTTCTTGCGTGGTTTTTTATTTGTGTGTTATATGCCTTTACAATTATTTTCTCTAAAAACTTTTTCTCTTTTTCGTACATATTATCCTCTTTTGAATTTTTATCAAATTCTCAAAATTCAATTGTTTAATCAACGCAATTATAACATAGATTATCAAAATTTCAAACAAACAATGAACTATATCATTAAACAAAAAACAGTCCTATTGAGACTGCTTGAACTGGTGCAGATGACAGGAGTTGAACCTGCACGAGTTGCCCCACACGACCCTGAATCGTGCGCGTCTGCCAATTTCGCCACATCTGCAAATGCAATTGTAGTATAACACATTACTTTGTTTTTGACTAGCACTCTTTATTTTTTTGTTGTAACATATGCAATTTTATTATTATATTTGCAACTTCTAACCTGTTATGATAAAATACTTGTGATTTTACAAAGGAGGAAATACAATTGACTAGTAAAAACAAAGTCTTGTTATACACATTTGTTATATGTGCAATTTTAGTGACTATTGTTATTTGTTTGTCGCTGTATTTTTCTCACTCGCAAGTTTCCATGCTCGACAACAAACAGGTGGCAAATATTTTATCTAGCGTATCCACAAGGAGCGAACCATACAACTCTCAAAACAATATGCTAGATAGTGGCTCTCTTTGGGGATATGATGATATCTGGAATGCATTTGCACAAACAGGTCAAGCACAACTGCCTATTGAAGAAGATTTTGCAATAATAGATTTGGCTAACAAAATAATATCAAAAGAAGATTTTAGACAAAATCAAATATATGGTGGGTTCTACCAAATAGTAAAAGATAATATGTCGATGCCAATCTCTGTATATACAGAAAACAACATCATCATATCTTGTGCAAAAATATATTTTGACAACGAAAAAGTGACCAACTTTGAAGAATACAAAATCATAATTGATTTTGACCAAAGCACAAACGAATATGTCGCGACAATTATTTCTCACGATTACTTATCTAACAAAATGACCATATCTACATATTATAGAAAGTTTGGTGGATATGTATACATTTGTGCTCAAAGTGACTTTGATATTGGGGCTAAACAATTTGATATATATGGTTATGACACAATAAATAATGTTGGAATGACAACAGAAGAATACAATAATATGTCACAAACATTCAAAGAGAGTTGCAACCATTTCTTCTTGACAGAGATTGCAAAACTAAATAGTGTATATTTTAATATATTTGAGAACAAATCTACAAATATCAATTACAATCAAGACGAGATGTTATTTATACAAACTCTCAACATCTAAAACACTAAAAAATGGCAGAAATGTCATTTTTTTTATTTTGTTTGTATACACTTTTGAATAATCTTTTCATATTCATAAATATGTAGAACGAGCAAATTGCCATAATTTGCAGTTTGTGATAGGATATAATCGTGGAGAAAACATATGTTAAGTTTGAAAAATATTACTAAAATATACAAATCAAATGACTTTTCTGTAACAGCACTAAACAATGTATCTGTTGATTTTCGTGCAAACGAATTTGTGTCTATATTAGGCCCTTCGGGATGTGGCAAAACCACACTGCTTAATATCATTGGTGGGCTTGACAAATATACTTCGGGCGATTTGATAATAAAAGGCAAAAGCACAAAATCTTTCAAGGACAAAGACTGGGATATTTATCGCAATCACAGTATTGGTTTTGTATTTCAAAGTTATAATCTAATACAACATTTGTCAATTGCAAAAAATGTTGAGCTGGCCCTTGCTTTGAGCGGTATATCTAGTAAGGAAAGAAAAATAAGAGCACTCAATGCGCTTGAACGCGTAGGACTAAAAGAACAAGCAAAAAAACGACCAAACCAATTGTCTGGTGGACAAATGCAAAGAGTGGCTATTGCAAGAGCGCTTGTCAACGACCCTGAAATATTGCTCGCAGATGAGCCTACCGGAGCGCTCGATAGCAATACGAGTATTCAAATAATGGAACTCATAAAAGATATATCCAAAGAGCGCCTTGTCATCATGGTAACCCACAATGCAAAATTGGCTGAACAATATTCTACAAGAATTATAAAATTGTTAGATGGTAACATAATAGATGATAGCAATCCTTATCAAATAGAAGACTCATCAACTGAATTAGTTCAAGAAAAACAAGGGGCAGTCCAAAAGAAAAACAAAACATCAATGTCATTTTTTACTGCACTGTCACTTAGTTTCAAAAATCTTTGGAGCAAAAAAGGAAGAACGATATTAACATCCATTGCTGGCTCTATTGGTATAATTGGTATTGCACTCGTTTTGTCACTATCAAATGGATTCAATATCTACATAAATAAAATGCAAACAGACACGCTCTCATCTGCCCCACTCACCATTAGCGAAGAAGTGCCGGATATCGCAGGACTGTTAAATAATATTCAAAATAGCGAAGAAAAAGAAAGTTATCCCGACAGTCAAAAAGTGTATGTCAATAATTTGTTTCAAAAAATGATAGAATCATCTTTGAAAAAATCAAATATCACAGATGAATATGTACAAAATGTTATAAAAACTATTAACACTGACGATTATTATGATATATTGTACGAATCTGGACTGCGTCTTGGACGATATATTTATTTGTACAAAGACGGCGTCTATAAAAAACTGGATAATGATATTGCAAGTTCGGCTCCTTCTTCACTTGGCTCATCATCTGCAATGCAACGACTATCTAACAACGAAGAATTTGTAAAAAGTCAATATGACCTAATATATGGAAAGTATCCAACAAACTTTGATGAAATGGTCTTGATTGTGGATAAATACAATCAAATAAGCGACATCACATTAAGTGCGCTTGGTATCAAAAATATGCTAGATAATGTCACAGAGTATGACTTTGATGACATTTGCTCAACTGAATATGTAGTGACAACCAACTCAACAAACTTCGTTTATGACAATGAAAAAAATTGTTACTCTTATGTAAAGGTCACAGACACAGCCACACTGTCGCAGGCACTCAAACTCAAAATTGTTGGCGTATTGAGACCAAATAGTAGTACACAGTCAGGTATGTATTCTAGTGGCATTGCCTATACAAATGATTTGTATGAATATGTACTAAATAACAATAGTACATTAGATAGCGCTGACTACGAAATTATACAATGGATGAAGGACAATCCTACACGCGACCCAATGACGGGTGAAGAATACAATTTGGAAGACGGCACAGCAGAAGAACAACACGAAGAAGATATGAGAAGATTTGGTGGAATAACAACTCCAAATAATATCTATATATATGTAAAAGATTTTGACAGCAAAGCAAATGTAAAAGCACATTTGGATGCTTACAACGAATCAGTAGAAGCCGAAGACAGAGTGTACTATAATGACATGATGGAAGTCCTTACAAGTGCTCTTTCTACTATGGTTGACTCTGTCAGTTATGTTCTAATTGCTTTTGTCGGCATTTCTCTAATTGTTAGTTCTATAATGATAGGCATTATTACTTATGTTTCAGTAATCGAAAGGACAAAAGAAATTGGCGTTCTTCGTAGCATTGGAGCAAGAAAGAAAGATATTAGCCGAGTATTTAATGCAGAAACATTTATTATTGGATTGTCTGCTGGATTAATTGGTGTGTTTATTGCATTTATTCTCACTTTCCCAATAAACGCATTAATCAATTCGTTGGTCGCAAACGTTGGCAATCTCGCAGTGCTTGCACCTATGAGCGCACTAATACTTGTTGTTATCAGTGTAATGCTAACACTAATATCTGGACTCATTCCAGCAAGAATTGCTAGCAAAAAAGACCCAGTCGTTGCACTTCGAACAGAATAAAAAATAAGAGCATTTTTGCTCTTATTTTTGTACTTTTTTACTATTGAATATAATAATATTGTATGATATAATTTAATCATGAAAAAGACATTTAATCACTTGCTGTCGGTCAAAAAAACTCATAATGATTTTAAGGAAATTAAAAAAGACAAAAATAGCGCAGAAAAATCTATTTATTTTTCACATCGCGCAATACTTTTGTCTGTCTTTTCTATTGTATTTGCTCTTTGTCTTTTGTTTGTACCACTACTTTATAATATTGACGGGGTTGCCCTTGTATTGAGTGCTAGTATAATATTGTTTTTTGGATATTTGATGTCGAGTGTTTTGTGTTTGTTGAGTTTTTTTAATACTTGTTATCAACTCTTTTCTAATCGTCGTTTACATGGCGCTGTTACACTTGTTGTGTGGATTGCAAGTTTTTGTATTGTCCTTGGCATGTTTTTCAGTTGTGACGTATCATTTTTGTTTTAATAAAAAGAGCAATTTTGCTCTTTTTTTATTTTATCTATTGTCACAATTTTTCACATAATCTGTTTAGATAAAATTTTTTATTAGACAGTGCTTTTTCGTCATTTGGTTTGCATTGTAATGCAATTTCGTTATACTTGATTGCTTTTTCTATCTCTCCAATATGATAGTGACATATCCCTAACATAAGTGCTGGTATATACTCCAAATAGTCTTTGTATACAAATCCACCATGATGTTTTTTGCCACTGCCAGATAGCAGTGCTAGATTGTACCAATAGATTGCTTTTTTGTACTCTTTTTTCTCATAATAACTGTTTGCTAGTTTACAGAGTGGTTCACTTCGTGGCAAATCATATTCAAATGATTTGATAAGCACTTGACGTTCTTTTTCTGTATCATTTTGACTTCTGTAAATAATGGATAAGTTTATACAGGCTTGTATTTGATTTTCGACATATGCCGTTCTGTCATTCAATACTTTTTCATATAGTTTTTTTGCTTTTGTGTAATTGTTCGAATAAAACAATTCGTTTGCATAATAAAAATTTTCTCTGGCACAAAATTGTTTTTTTTCTTTTTCCATTTGTTCGTATATCTTTATGTTTCTATGTGGGTCTTTATTTTCGACCTTTTTGTGCTGTATTGGATATTCTAAATATACTATTCTTCCCCTAGGTGTAATGCACTCGTGCACTCTGCCTTCGAAATAAAATCCTGCTTTGTTTTTTAATATTCTCTCTCTATAATATACAAATCCTGCCACCCCATTTTTGTCAAACGACATCTCATACGGCATCATAACAACGTCAACGTTTTCGTCTCCACCCTTCCATTTGTTAAGACCGTCAATCGTGTCCTTTGGTATTACGTCATCTGCATCCAACCACATAAAATAATCTTTTGTGCATTTGTCTATACCAAAATTGCGTGCTTTTGCAAAATCGTTGCACCACTCAAAATCAAAAACATTGTTTGTAAACTCATGCGCAATATCTTTACTGTTATCTGTACTGCCTGTATCCACAACAATTATTTCGTCAGCAAATTGTTTTGCTCCTTCTAACACGCGCCCTAATACCTTTTCTTCGTCTTTTACTATCATACATACACTAATTGTTCTCATATCAATATATACGACTAGTTGTTTTATTTTGTTACCTTTTCCAATTTTTACCAGCCCAATTTCCCTTTACTCTTTCTAAATATAGTGCTATACTATTTTTAGATTATAGAACGTTTGTTTGAATAGGAGGGGTGTATGCGATACATTTTGCATAGTGATTTGAATAATTTTTATGCTAGTGTTGAGTGTCTATATCGCCCTGAAATTAGAAACAGCGCAGTGCTTGTTGTCGGTGACGAAGAAAAAAGGCATGGCATTGTGCTTGCAAAAAACTATATTGCAAAAAGATTTGGAGTGCAGACTGGCGACACGATTTGGCAAGCAAAACAAAAATGCACTTGCCCTGTTGTGTGTGTGCCTGCTGACTTTGAAAAATATCTCAAAATATCTCGCGTTGTAAAAAATATATACAAAGAATATACAAATTTTGTGGAGAGTTTTGGCATCGATGAGGCTTGGCTAGATATATCTAAAATAGTTAATTCCTTTGAAGAAGCTGAGCGTCTTGCAAATGAAATTCGTGTGCGTGTTATAAACGAAGTTGGACTCACTGTTAGTATCGGTGTGAGTTTTAACAAAGTATTTGCCAAACTTGCAAGCGATATGAAAAAACCAAATGCTGTCACTGTAATTACAACAAACAATTTCAAAGAAAAAGTGTGGCCTCTGCCTGTTCGTGACCTATTGTTTGTGGGTAGGCGCACGGGAGATAAACTAGAAAGATATAATATAAAGACCATTGGCGACCTTGCAAATTGCAAGAGCGAACTACTAAACACTTTGCTTGGTAAAAATGGGCTCATGATACACAAATTCGCAAACGGATTAGACAACGAACCTGTGCGTAGCATATATCAAGTGGATGAAATAAAAAGTATAGGCAATAGTTCGACATTGCCATACGATTTGACCAAAGAAGACGAAGTGCTTGCAATCGTGTCTTCTCTTGCAGACTCTGTTGTTGCGCGCATGAGAAAGAAAAATTTGTACGCCTCATCAATTTGTCTTTGGATAAAAGACAACACGCTAAATAGTTGCGACCACCAAAAGACATTGTCTGTTCCTACCAACAACTCAAAACAAATCATTGACACGTGTATGCAAATTTTTCACGAAACATATACGTGGGATTATCCTGTTCGTGCCGTTGGCGTTCGTGTCAGTCATTTGTCCGGAGAACCAAAACAATATGATTTGTTTTGTGACCCCAAAACTCTTTTCAAGGACTGTAATATGGACAAAGTCGCAAACGAATTAAAAAAGAGATATGGGCACAACGTATTGTATCGTGCCAGCACTCTTGCCAAAAATCTGCAAAGTGTCAAGGTCGAAGACGAACGCCACCAAATCCACCCCATAAGTTATATTAGGTAGATATGGAAAGAAAAGAATATGTCGAAGTCATTGCATATTTTGATACTATTGGCAAATTAAAACCACTCAAAATTCGTCTAAATGACGGGTCGAGCCACGTCATTGACAAGGTGTATGAAGTGCGTAATTGTGCAGATTTGAAATTAGGTGGCATTGGGGTGAGATATCTAGTATCAATCAACAACACAAAAATGTATCTTTATTTGCAAGACGGCAAATGGTATATGCACGTCCAATATGTGTAAGACAATGTGATATAAATATAAAATGCTTGAAAATTTTTGAATATGCTAGTACCATATAAATATGAATAAAAAAGAATTTCAACAATTTTTAGACTCAATCGACACTGCTAATAAGCCACGACTATTACTACACGTGTGTTGTGCGCCTTGTAGCAGTGCTGTTTTGGAGTTGTTGTCAAAATATTTTGACATCACAATATATTACTACAATCCAAATATTCATCCACAGGCAGAATATGAAAAAAGATTTGGCGAACTCATAAAATTAAACAAAGTAATGAACTTTAATTATAAAATAGTCCAGCCAAAATATAATCCACAAGAATTTTTTGACATAGCAAAGGGATATGAAAATCTGCCCGAAGGAGACATTCGTTGCAAAAAGTGTATGGAGCAAAGAATGAAACTATGCGCAAAGTATGCCAAAGAAAACAATTTTGATTACTTTACAACAACGCTATCAATCAGTCCATACAAAAACTCTCATTGGATAAATGAAATTGGGTATACATTGCAAGATAAATATAATATCAAGTTCTTATACAGTGATTTCAAGAAAAACAACGGATATCTCGAAAGTATAAAACTTTGTAAAGAATATAACATATACCGACAAGATTATTGTGGTTGTATATATTCATTAAAGGAGAGAAATAATGCATCCAGTAATTGAAAAATATTATAATGTCATCAAAAACTTGCGTTCTTGTGCCCCTTTTATCAAAGAAATAAATGAGTGCAATGATTTGTTAGACAACTTCGATTATATGCGTGCAGTACAAGTGATAAATAAATATGCTCTAAAATATCAAGTAGATATCAACAACATTGCCAAACTAAACAGCGCACGTCCCATAGTGACTAGCAAAAGTATCATGGATGAGTTGTATAGCAAAAAAGACGATGATGACGTAATAGATGACGTCAAATATATAAGAGACTGTATAATAATCATTGCCTCATGCGTTTGTGGAGCGTGCAGTGACCTATCAACTTTTGTAAAAGAAATGAACAGATATGATTTATATAACTAATAAAAGAGCGCTCGCTCTTTTTTTACATAAAAAATATCAAAATATCCATACTAAAAATATATTGGAGATAGTATGGAAAAGAAAAAAACATCTTATGGCATTTGGGCAATATCACTTATTATTGCGCTTCTTTTTATGGCACTAGCAGGAAACATCGTTTTATCAAAAACAACGTCGCCTGTTGCTAGAAATTATACAATAAATGGAATAAGCATTGACGGCCTAAATCGCACACAAGCAGTCGAAAAATTGTCACAATATTTTAACGACACAGCCGAAACATTTTCTCTCACGCTAAAACACGGAGACAAAGAATGGCAATTGAAAGGCAGTGATTATAAAATAAATAGTGATATATACACAATAATAGACGAAGCCCAACGTCGCGAACTCATATCACAAGACTATGAAAAAACAAAAGAGTTTTTGGCAAACGCTAATGAGCGTGACCTTGTAGTCAACTTCAACTACTTGTTTGTTGGTCTTGATGATGATATCAACAAAATTATAGAAGAAGTCACTGTTTCTCCAACCGACAGCGTAGTCACGTTTGACAACAAAGTGGACGGACATGTAATAATTTTGGACGAAAAAAATGGACAGACCGTCGACAAAGAAAAACTATATAATATGATAAATGAACAATATGCAACATCTTCGAGCGTCACACTTGAACTGCCTATTATAGACGTCGCACCTAAAATCACCAAAGAAGACAACTTGTTGTGTACAAGCCTTGTGTCATCGTTCAAAACATCAGTATCCGACAACACAGGAAATAGAAAATATAATGTCAAACATGCTCTACAAAGTTTTGAAGGGCTTAGAGTCGAACCACACCAGTTTGTCTCATTCAACCAAATAACCGGTCCACAAACACAAGCTAATGGATATAAAATCGCAACAATTATATATGACGGCAAATTTCAAGACGGTGTAGGTGGTGGAATATGTCAAGCAAGCTCAACTCTATACAACGCACTCTTGCTTGCCGGTCGTCAAATTGATGACGTGCAAAAACACACTCTGCCTGTCAAATATGTGCCATTGAGCCTAGATGCTATGGTGTCCGAAGGTATTAGTGACCTGGGCTTTACTAACAATAGTGATTATCCTATGTTCATACACACATATAGTGATAGCGAAAACGTATATGTCGAAATATATGGCGAACCATTACCAGAAGGAACATTTTATAGAACGCGAAGTGAAACAATACGCACCCTACCTGCACAAGACAACAAAATAATCGACTATGATAAAAAATATAGTGACAAAGTATTGTACAAGGGAGAAAAATATAGAATAAGTTATCCAAAAGAAGGATACGAAACACAAGCATATCTTGATAAATACGAAAATAATACATTGGTATCAAGCGAAATAATTCGTCATGATATATATCGTGCACAAGACGGGCTAGTAGTCGAAGGCGCTTGCGAGTTGCCAAGTGAGTTCTCAAACGAACAATTTAATATCCAAACAGAAAAGGTCGAATGACCTTTTTTTTATTCATTGTATATACAATTAGTTTTGTATAACTATAACCACAAATATTGTGCCACAATTTTTATAAAACACAAGATATGGCACACAGCAAAATATTATATAAGATAATCATACTTTTTATTCACAAAAATGTATGTTGTATACTTCCCTTCATTTTCTAATAATTACAAAATATATGTGTGGATAACTTTGCTTTGTTCTATAAATTTGTACACATTTTGCATAAATTATAGAACAATTTATAATAACACATTGTGGATAACTATGCCAAAATTTGTGGAAATGTGGATAACTTACCCTTTTGCACCCCTGTTTTATACAATTTTATGCACAAATATTCAATTTTTGAATTTTATACACAAAAATTTATACACTATTCATTGTGCAAATGTGGATAACTTATAATTATACATTGTGTATTTGTATTCTATTCATTTTTATGCAAACAAAAACTCTCGCAATAAAGGGCTTGCGAGAGTATATATAAAAACAATCTTCAAGATTGGGGGAAGATTTTGCATAAAGTGAATAAATGTTTATTCATCTTTATACAATTCATACTATGTATAAAATCTCTTTTGTGTTACTATATACAATTTATGCAAATATTTTTGTATATTTTTATTTTGTTGTTTAATTTTGTTTTTGGATTTTTTTTGCTATGGTACAATATTGTTAGTATTATATTATTTTATAATTATAAATTTAACATATGGGAGATTTGCAATGAAGAAAACTGAAAGAGTTGTTGTCATAACAGGAGCTACTAGTGGTATTGGCTTAGAGACGGCAAATTTATATAAACAAAATGGAGACATTGTGTGTTCTTTGTCACTCGACAATAATATTGGTGTAGATAATTTTTATCAATGTGATGTGAGTGATGACGCACGTGTCAAACAAGTAATGGATGAGATTGGTCAAAAATATGGCCGTATTGATATTTTAATTAACAATGCTGGTTATGGGCTTAGTGGAGTTACTGAACTCATTTCTAGTGAGCGCGCACATGCGATATTCAACGTCAACACATTTGGCGTATTGTCTTGTACAAATCATGCTCTTAAATATATGCCAAAAGGTAGCAAAGTAATAAACGTAGCATCTGCCTGTGCTCTATTCCCTGTTCCTTTTAGAACACTATACTGTGCAAGCAAGGCAGCAACTGCAATGCTAACATATTCTCAAAGATTAGAATGCAGAGATTTTGGTGTTGAGATTGGATGTGTTTGCCCAGGAGACACAAAAACAAACTTTACTAAAAACAGAGAAAAACATTTTGATACTTGTGACCGATATGGCGACCGACCAAATGTCGCAGCTGAACGTATTGACAAAAACAATGACAAACGTATGTCTCCTACAATCATAGCAAAAAGACTATTTAGAATGGGCAACAAAAAACATATCAAAGCAATGACAATAATTAGCGCAAAATACAAAGTGCTATATTTCGTCAATCGTTTTTTGCCAATGGGTGTGCTTTTGCATTTTGATGAAAAGTTTATGGGTGGTTTTACCAAAGGGGGTAAATATAGAAAATGATTGAAGTGGCAATAATTGTTATACTTGTGCTTATCTTGTGTGTACAACTATATTTAGTTTTTGCAAAAAAAGACGGCAGTAATAATAGCGAACTGCGTCGTGACATATCCACCGAACTCAAAAACACAAGAGAAGAAATCAATAATGTGTTAGGTGCAAGAATTGATAACTTGACACAAGTCAACGAAGCAAAACTCGAAAACATTAGAAAAAGTGTAGAAGATAGACTAACACATATTGAAAAAGAAAATAGTATTAAACTTGAAAAAATGCGTGAAACTGTGGACGAAAAACTAACGTCCACTCTTGAAAAAAGATTGGGAGAAAGTTTCAAACAAGTGAGCGACCAACTCCAATCTGTCTATAAAGGACTAGGAGAAATGCAAACTCTTGCAAATGGTGTTGGAGACCTAAAAAAAGTGCTAACTAATGTCAAGGCTCGTGGTACGTGGGGCGAGGTTCAACTCTCTGCATTGCTAGAACAGTTTTTGACACCTGAACAATATAGCGCCAATGTCAAGATAAAGAAAAGGTCAAATGATTTTGTTGAGTTTGCAATCAAGATACCAAGCAAGGTCGAAGGAGAGATTGTTCTCTTGCCTGTGGATAGCAAATATCCTGTTGAAGACTATGAAAGACTATTAAAGGCCGAAGACGACGGCGATGTCGCTCAAATAGAAAGAGCAAGAAAAGACCTTGAAAAATCTATAAAAGTATTTGCAGGTCAAATTCGTGATAAATATATTGACCCGCCATATACTACGGACTTTGGCATAATGTTTTTGCCAACAGAGAGTTTGTATTGCGAAGTTTTAAGGAATACTTCTTTATGTCAAACTTTGCAACAAGAGTATCATATATCTGTCACTGGCCCTACAACATTCTCTGCTCTTATCAATAGTTTGCAAATGGGATTTAGAACGCTGGCCGTTCAAAAACAAACAAGCGAAGTGTGGAATATACTTGGCAAGGTCAAGACAGAGTTTGGCAAATTTGGATTGTTATTAGACAAAACAAATCGCAAACTGGAAGAAGTCAGCAACACAATGAAACTAGCAAGTGCAAAGACTCGCAATATCCAAAACAAACTAAATAAAGTGCAAGCCTTACCAACCAAAGATGATGACATTCTTGACACTATCACTTATACCACCCCACTAGATTCGGGAGATGAAGGCGACCAAGAGGAATAAATAGAATATGTACAACAAATCAATAGCCGAGATTTTTAGTGAACTAGACACTTCAAAAGATGGGCTAACCTCACCTGTTGTATCAAAAAGACAAGCTACTTATGGAAAAAATGTTTTGACAGAAACAAAAAAAATTACAAAATGGCAAAGATTTTTTTCACAATTTAGAGACGTTCTTATTTTGATACTACTGGCAACAGGAGTCCTATCTATTTTTATTGCTATTTTCACTAATGAACTTGAAGAGTTGGTTGACGCTGGTATGATATTCTTTGTCGTCATGGTCAATGCAGTTATTGGATTTGTACAAGAAAACAAAGCCGAAGCCGATATGCAGGCACTCAAAAACATGACAAAGCCTTATGCCAAAGTCATACGAAACGGCAAATTATCCAAAATAGCAACAGAAAATATTGTTGTTGGAGATGTCGTTCTGCTCGAAGCAGGAGACATTGTCCCTGCTGATATGCGACTATTTGATATTGCTAGTCTCAAAATTGAAGAAAGTGCAATAACGGGCGAGAGCGTCCCTGTTGAGAAAACGGATAATGTAATTGAAGAAACAAACCTTCCTATTGCTGATAGATACAATATGGCATATTCTGGCACTGTTGTTGTCTATGGCCGAGGCTATGCCGTAGTGACTGCAATAGGTGACCGAACTGAAATGGGCAAAATTGCAGGAGTATTAGGCAAAGAAACAAATGAACGCACAAATTTACAAAAAAGAATAGATAAGACAAGCAAAGTAATATCCATTTCTGTTTTGTCCATATCTGCTATTATATTTTTGTTATATACATTTGTGTACAAACACGATTTTGTCAATTCGTTTATGGTGGCAATATCCATTGCTGTTTCTGCAATTCCAGAAGGGTTGCCTGCTGGCATTACAATCACAATGGCTTTGGGCGTCAATCGCATGAGCAAAAATAAAGCAATTGTAAGAAAGTTGTCTGCTGTTGAAACACTTGGCAACACACAAGTGATTTGTAGTGACAAAACGGGCACTCTAACACTAAACAAAATGACTGTCAAAGATTATTTTATATTTGGCAAATCAAAAGGCAATGACAACAAAGGCTATTTATCACTAATAAATGGTATGTTGCTTTGTAACGATAGCGTTGTGAAAAATGAGAGCGAAACATCTTTTGGAGACCCTACCGAAGTAGCGCTCGTAAACTTTGCGCAAGAACATGGATACTACAAAGAAACACTTGAAAAAATGTGTCCTCGTGTAAATGAAATACCTTTTGATAGCAATAGAAAACTGATGACAACAATAAACAAATTCGATGACGATTATTTTGCTTTTACAAAAGGTGCTATTGACAGTATTTTATCACGTTGTACAAAAATTTTGGATAATGGCAAAATGCGAGATATAACACAAAAAGATATTGACACAATAAATGATATAAACAAGTCTTTTTGCTCTCGTGCTTTGCGAGTATTGGCATTTTCTATCAAAGAAATCGTGGGCGACCCATTAGATGTTGAAGTATCTGCCACCGAACACAACATGGTATTTGTTGGTCTTGTTGGCATGATTGACCCACCAAGAGACGAAGTCAAGTCATCAATTCTTGAATGTAAACGTGCAGGCATTATTGTGTCTATGATAACAGGCGACCATAAAGATACTGCGCTTGCAATTGCAAAAGATTTGAATATTGCAAAAGAAGAAAGTCAAGTCATAACAGGTGCTGAACTAGCACAAATGACTGATGAAGAACTAAATAGAAGAATATTTGAATGGAACGTATTTGCCCGTGTCAGTCCAGAACACAAAGTGCGAATAGTAAAGGCCTATCAATCGCACGACCTTGTGTGCGCCATGACAGGGGACGGAGTAAATGACGCTCCTTCACTCAAAACGGCAAATATTGGTATTGGTATGGGTATTACAGGCACGGACGTTACAAAAGAGGTGGCAGACATCATTCTAACTGATGACAATTTTGCAACCATTGTAACTGCTGTAAAGGAAGGCCGAACAATATACCAAAACATAATGAACCTTATGCAGTATCTACTGCAAACATGTTTATGCGAACTCATTTTGTTATCAATAATTGTGGGAATACTTGGTCGAGAACTCTTCACTCCTGCACTACTTATTTGGAATAACTTTGTGTCCGACAGTTTTCCTGCCCTTGCATTAGGACTAGAAAAACCACATAAAGATATAATGCGACAAAAGCCAAATTCTTCAAAACGCAACTTGTTTAGTGGCGTTGTAGGCCTTAATATAATTGTGGGCTCTATAATGCAAGCAATCCTTATTGGACTCGTATATATTATAGGACTGCATTATTTTGGATACTCAAATACCGAAGTGGTCACAATGTGTTTCTTGGCGCTTGCATTTGTAGAAATCTTCCACGCATTCAATATGCGTAGCACAAAAGAAAGTCTATTCTCTATTGGTATATTTACCAACAAATATATGTGGGGCGCTGGAATAATATCGTGTGTACTTGCAGTTATACTAATAATTGTGCCAATTGCCCCACTACAAAATGCTTTGGGTATAACTACAATCAATGGTATAGAGTGGTTAATCACAATTGCAATATCTTTTGCAATTATTCCATTGTTTGAAATACACAAGTTGCTTGTAAGACGTTACGAAGAAAAAAGAAGCAAAAAAACAATTATCAAAATGCCAAAAACAAAAAAATAATATCTCTTACTTTTGTTTGATAACAAAAATGTCATAAATAAAACAACCAAACAAAATACAAAATAATTATAATGTATTAGTAAAAAAATTATTATAAAATCATATTGATAATATTAAAAAAGGCTCAACGATTGTTGAGTCTTTTTGTCTGTGTAAGCAATCACCAATTAGTGCCACAAAAAACTATGTCTACTTTGTTTTAGACTATTTTTTTATAGTAACACACAAAACTTAATTAAGCAGGATTATTTGCTTTTTCTTTCTCAAATGCTTCGAGCACTTTTTGAGAAATCTCGTTTCTTGTTTCGGTATTGATAGGATGAGCAATATCTACAAACTCCCCGTCTGGAGTCTTTCTTCTTGGCATTAGAACAAAATATCCTTGATTGCCTTCTAGCACTTTGATGTCATGCACTACAAAACAACCATCGATTGTTATTGATGCATATGCTTTTAGTTTGCTGTCTTCCTTTGTCATTAGTCTTACTCTAATATCAGTAATATTCATAAGTCCACTCCTTTATGTATAAGATATTGTACCATATTTTTTATATGCAACCAACTTTTTTATTATATATAATTGGTTTTTAAGATTTGTGTGTAGATTGTTACATTCAAAATCATTTTGATTTCTACACATTATGTCGTATTTTGTCATATATATTAGCATTATGAATTATTTTGATAAACACAAAAAAATATATATGATTGGCATTGGTGGGGTCAGTATGAGCGCTCTTGCGCGTATTCTTCAAAATATGGGGCACACTGTTTTGGGCAGTGATATATCTCAAAGCAAGACTCTATTTGAACTACAAGAGCGTGGCATCGTCACATTTGTTGGTCATCATCCAGACAAAATAATTGGCTGTGACCTTGTAATTTATACAGGGGCTATACCTTTTTATGACCCAGAGAGAATGTATGCAGGAGCAAATAATATTCCTTGTATCGAACGCTCTGTTGCTTTGGGCGAGATATGTAATGTGTTTTTATATACTATTGCAGTGTCTGGCACACATGGAAAGACGACAACATCTTCTATGCTTGCTCACATTTTTGATTATCTATCCCCCACAGTGCATATTGGTGGCATTTCTAATAACCTAAATGATAATGTTAAAATAGGAAATTCTCAATATTTTATAACCGAAGCATGTGAATACAAAAAAAGTTTTGATACCATATCTTCTCACTGTGCAATAGTTACTTGCATTGAGCCTGACCATATGGACTGTTATAAAAATATTGACGACCTAATACACAGTTTTGAAATATTTGTCAATCACAGTAAATTTGCCGTCTTACCAAAGACCTGTCCTTTGGTCGTACGAAACAAGTCAACAAGAGTGTATTATTTTGGATACAGTCCTGACTGCGATATATATGCATACAATTTGGTGGCAGACAGACAAAACTGTTACTCTTTTGATGTCAAATTTTGTGATAAATACATTGGTCGTGCGACACTCAAAATAAGTGGTAAATACAATGTGACAAACGCACTTATTGCAATTGGTGTGAGCCTTATATACAAATTGCCAATTTCAAAAATATTACAAAAAATCTCAACATTTACAGGCGTTGCAAGACGAGATGAAAAAATTGGCTCATATCACAATATCCCTGTTATATGTGATTATGCACATCATCCAACAGAGATTAAAAATATTTTAGAAAACATAAATACCACCTATGCTCGTCCACTCGTGCTGTTTCAGCCACATACATATTCTAGGACACAAACGCTTATGCCTTATTTTGTTGACACTTTTAATAGTTGTAATATGCTTGCAATACTGCCTACATATCCTGCACGAGAAAAATATTGTCATTCTGGCGATGCTCTTACACTTTTTGATAATATAAAATTGTCAAAGAAAAAGAAAATATATTTGTCCAACGTAACTGAACTGCAAGATTTTTTGGAAAGTAATTATACAAAATATGATTGTATTCTTGCTCTGGGGGCTGGAAATATCTACGATATGATAAAAAGTATAGTAGAAAATTAGAAAATATGTTGACTATGCGCCTTTTTATATGTATAATGAAAAAGCATTAAGTGAGGTGAAATATGAAACAAGGAATACACCCAGATTATCACGAAGTAACAGTGGTTTGCGCTTGTGGTGAAACTTTTAAGACAAAATCAACAATTGCTGGCGACAAACTAAAAGTAGACATTTGTGGAAAATGTCATCCTTTCTACACAGGCAAACAAAAAATGGTAGACACTGCTGGACGCGTAGACAAGTTTAAGAAAAAATATAATCTTGATTAGTTAATAATTGACTCCGTACTACTATGTAGTACACTTTTTGCGTATATTGTGCGCACAAAGTGGTGGGGTCTTTTTATTTGTTTAGAGGAAATATGAATTCAAAAGAATTGACGCACGTGCTTGTAGATATATTGTGTGACAGAGAAGATAAGGTGTCTTTGGCAAATTATATTGTGGAAAATATTTGTGGAAACAAATTTGATATCATTGAAGTAAACAAAAAGACTTACAAAAAAGCAATCAAATTTGCAAAAAAAATAAATGCAGGCACACCCCCACAATATTTGTTTGGAAAATCTTATTTCTACAAAAGAGAGTTTGTTGTAAACAAGAAGGTTTTAATCCCACGCTTTGACACTGAAATCCTTGTTGAACAAGCAATTAAATACACTAGTAGTGATATGACAGTGTGCGATATGTGTTGTGGCAGTGGGATATGTGGCATAACAATTGCACTTGAAACAAATGCTACTTGTCATTTGGTTGATATATCAAAAGGGGCTCTTTCTGTTGCCAAAGCAAATTGTAAAAAACACAATGTCAATTGCAAAATAATGAGAAGCGATATGTTTAGTCGTGTTCCATATACATATGACATAATTGTATGTAACCCACCATACATAAAATCTAGTGACTGTAAAAAGCTTGATACATTGGTAAAAAACGAGCCTATGCTTGCGCTAGACGGCGGAGAAAGTGGGCTTGATTACTACAAAATACTAGCAGAACAATCTGTATCTCATCTAAAAGAAAATGGCGTTATCTTAATAGAAATAGGCATACATCAAGCACAAGACGTAAAAAATATTTTTTCTAAATATTATAAAAATATAAAAGTTATAAAAGACTATAACGACATTGAACGTGTAGTTATTGCAACTAATGGAGAAATATTATGATTGAAAAATTGAAAAAAATAAAAGAAAGATTTGACGAACTCAACGCTCTCGTATCCAAACCAGAAATAGTTAGTGACCAAAATAATTACAAAAAATACATGAAAGAGTTGTCTAGTCTCACACCAATCTGTGAAGCGTATGATAAATATAAAAAATTGCACGAAGATTTGGAGAGTGCTGAACAACTTTTGGATAATGAAACTGACCCTGAAATGATAGAAATGTGCAAAACAGAGATTGAGTCTTGCAAAGAAAAAATATCAAAATTAGACGAAGAAATAAAAATTTTGTTACTACCAAAAGACGAAAATGATGACAAAAACGTCATTATGGAAATACGTGGTGGCGCTGGTGGAGAAGAAAGTTCTCTATTTGCTGCTGACCTATTTAGAATGTATAGAATGTATGCAGAAAAAATGGGTTGGAAGGTCGAAGTCACTGATTTGTCTGAAACAGAACTAGGTGGAATAAAAGAAATAACTTTTGTCGTAAAAGGCAAAGATGTTTATTCCAAACTAAAATATGAGAGCGGCGTTCACCGTGTACAACGTGTGCCAGAAACCGAAAGCAGTGGCAGAATACACACATCAACTGCAACAGTGGCCGTTTTGCCAGAAAGAACAGACGTTCATGTAGAAATAAATGAAAAAGATATCAAAATCGACACATATAGAGCAAGTGGTGCTGGTGGACAACACATAAACAAAACTGATAGCGCTATTCGTATCACTCACTTCCCTACTGGTATTGTTGTGTGCTGTCAAGACGGTCGTAGTCAAATTCAAAACAGAGAGCGTGCATTTGAAATATTGAAGAGCAAACTATATGACAAATATCAACAAGAAGCAGACGAAGCCTATGCAAAAAATAGACGTAATCAAGTGGGCACAGGTGACAGAAGCGAGAGAATAAGAACATACAACTATCCACAAGGTCGTATCACTGACCATAGAATTGGTTATACGGAATATAATCTCGAAAGTTTTATGAACGGCAATATAGAAAATTTGATAGAAAATCTATCTATTGCTGACCAAAAAGCAAAACTTGAAAATAGTGAAGAATAAAAAAGGGGTTTTCCCCTTTTTTGTTTTTTATAACAATACTTTTTTAATATTTTTACAATTAAACTATTTTTACAATACACACTATTTTATTTGTGTTTCAAATTACTTTTTATAAATAATTTTATAATTTCAAGAAAACTATATTGTTGTAAAAAGATTGATTATTGCAATAATGACGACATATATAATAAATGGTGTGAATTTGCCTTTTGACACAAACTTTGTCATAATATGAATTGCACAAAGTCCAGATATGAACGCAACAATCATACCAACAATAGTTGGTAAAATTGTGCTTTGCTCAATATTTTGAATGTCTCCAAATGAGAAAATTATTGAACCTAATATAGCAGGTATACTCATAAGAAAAGAAAATTTTGTTACCTTTTCTTTATCGTCTCCACAAAGGATACCGCCACAAATAGTAGAACCACTGCGACTAATACCTGGAACAATGGCGACTGCTTGCATAATACCCATAATAAGACTGTCTAAAAATCCAACTTCTTTTTTGTAAACACAATATTTTTGCTGTCTCTGTGCGATATATAAAAGTAGTGCCGTAATTAAAAATGTTATCCACAAATACTTGCTCGTAAAGACACTATCCACACTGTCTCCTGCAATTAGCGCAACAGCAACAGCTGGAAGTGTGGCGATACCAAGTTTTAGAATATATCCCCAATTTTCTTTTTTGAACAGTGACAATAAATCTCTAAAATAGTATACAACAACAGAAAGTAATGTGCCTATATGAAACATAATTGTTGCAAGCATATTGTTTGTTTCAAAATTAAACCAATTCATGAACATCAAAAGATGTCCACTCGACGATATTGGCAAAAACTCACTAAGCCCTTGCACAAGTCCTAAAATAATGTTTTGAATAATAGCCATATAATTATATATGCCCAAAAACAGTATATTATATCTACATAAGAAAAATAAATACAAAAAAAACTAGGCTTTTGCCTAGTTTTATATTACACCTTTTATAGTTAAAGAAATACGTTTTTTGTTTAGGTCAACACCTATGACTTTGACAGTCACTTTGTCTCCTACTTTTAGCACTTCGCTTGGATGTTTGATATAGTCTTTTGAAATCTCTGAAATGTGTACAAGACCGTCCTGGTGCACACCAATATCCACGAATACACCAAAGTCAACAACGTTTCTAACCACTCCGTCTAGCACCATGCCTTCTTTTAGGTCACTAATATCAAGCAATTCGCTTTTTAGAACAGGTTTTGGCAAACTGTCTCTTATGTCACGTCCTGGCTTGCCAAGTTCGGTCACAATATCTTGAAGGGTTGGCACACCAACATTGATTGTTTGTGCCACTTTTTCTATTCCTACACTTTCAATCAAGCTTGGAAGGGTTGCAAATTTTTCGCCACCAATATCTTTTGTCGTAAGATTGAAATATTTTAGCAGTCTATCAACAACATCATAACTTTCTGGGTGAACAGCTGTATTATCTAGAATATTATCACCGTCACTTATTCTCAAAAACCCTGCACACTGTTCATATGCTTTGTCCCCTAATTTTGAGACTTTTAATAATTGTTTTCTATTTGTAAACTTACCATTTTCGTCACGCCATTTTACAATGTTTTTTGATATTGAACTATTGAGTCCAGCAACATAGTTTAGTAGACTTGGGCTAGCAGTATTTAGGTCGACTCCTACACTGTTGACGCAATCTTCAACAACACCTTCAAGCACTTCGGTTAGTCTTGCTTGCGGCATATCATGTTGGTATTGTCCAACACCAATGCTTTTGACATCAATTTTTATAAGTTCACTTAGTGGGTCTTGCAATCTTCTTGCAATGCTCACAGCACTACGGAGTGCAACGTCATAGTCTGGAAATTCACTTGCACCAAGTTTACTTGCAGAATATACTGACGCACCTGCTTCGTTTACAACAGCGTATGATACCGGTCTAGATAGTTTTGGAAGCAAGTGTGCAACAAATATCTCACTCTCTTTTGTGGCCGTTCCATTACCAATACTAATGACATCTACTTTGTCTTTGTCTACAAGTCTAGATATTTTGGCTTCTGCTTCTTCTATTTTGTTTTGTGGTGGAGTAGGATAAATGACTGTTGTGTCAAGAACTGCACCGTTTTTGTCAATAACTGCTATTTTACAGCCAGTACGATATGCTGGGTCTAGTCCTAATATGACCTTGTCTTTTAGAGGAGGTTGCATTAGCAGTGGACGCAAGTTGACCTCAAACATCTTTATTGCTTGTTCGTTTGCTTTGTCAGTCCGCTCATTTCTTATCTCTGTTTCTATACTTGAAAATATTAGTCTTTTGTATGAATCTTCAACAATAGTATCTAATAGTTCTTTGTATGGACTATTCTTCTTGATAAATTTTTTGGATATTATTTGATATGCTATTTGTGGGTCAAGTTCGAGTGATACTTTGAGACAATCTTCTCTTTCCCCTCTATTTATTGCAAGCACTCTGTGATGTGGCGTCTTTGATATTGGTGAGTGATAGTTGTCATACATCTCATACACTTTTGCTTGTTCGCTGTCACCTTTTAGTTTGGTTGCTATTTCACCTTTTTTGTATAATGTTTCTCTTAGTTCTTTTCTAAGTTCGGCATTGTCACTTATGGTTTCAGCAACAATATCGCTTGCTCCTTGCAATGCTTCTTCTACGCTTTTTACTTCGTCTGTCAAAAATTGTTTTGCACATTCTCTCAAATCTTTGCCTGATTGTGCCAAAATAATATCTGCAAGACCTTGCAATCCTTTTGCAATAGCAACACTTGCTCTTGTTTTTCTCTTTGGTTTGAATGGACGATAAATATCTTCTACTTCTGTCATTGTTTGAGCACGATTAAGAGCATCGCTTATCTCGTCTGTCATTTTCCCTTGTTCAACAATAAGAGAATACACTTCGCTTTTTCTCTTACTCAAATTTCTCAAATATTTGAGTCTGTCATCAAATGCTCTTAACACTTGGTCGTCACAAGAACCTGTCATTTCTTTTCTATATCTAGCAATGAATGGAATTGTACACCCTTCATCAATAAGACTAATAATATTGTCTGTGTGTGGTTGCGTGATTCCAAATTCAATACTGAGTATTTTATTTATTTCCATATTTTCTCCTAAACAAATTTTGTCTATGTAAATAATACCACATAAAGTAGCATCTGTCGAACATTTTGCATAAAATGTAGTGCCTACTTTTTTAGGTAAAAAATTTTAGGAGAAAATTATGAGTTTTTATTCAACTTGCAATTGTGGTTGCAATACTGGTTGCAATAGTGGTTGTTGTAATTGTGCTTTTAGCCCATATATTTGTCAAAATTATTTTACGAGTTGTAGACCTTTGATTCAAAGGAGCGCTTTGCCTATCGCAAGAGAAAATTTTGAATTTCCAACAAATCAATTTGCTTATTATACAAATGCTTCTGCTGTTGTTGATAGTGACACAATTATTCCTATGGCAACATTTGTAAATAACAATGTTATAGATATGGTAAATCCAAATTCTAATGGCACATTTACGTTAAGCGCAGGAACTTACAGAATAAATTATGGTTCAAACATAACAAACAACACTGGTGGTAGTGTGCTTGCAAATTTGTCACTTGATGTAAATAATTTAAGCGTTGATACCGTCACACAAACGATACCAACAACAGAAACAGCAAATATAAATGGTGAGGCAATAATCACTGTGCCAAATGGTGCTATATTGTCTTTACAAAACACATCTGGTAACACTCTTACTTTTACAAACACCTACATTTCAATAACCCCTATCAACTAAAATCAAACTAGATAGATTTTTCTATCTAGTTTTTTGTCACCCGATGCATAAAAAATTATTATAAAATGCAAAAAATACATTTTTTCTTTTTATTATATAATATTTTTTGATATAATAATTGTGTATGATAGTCAAGAATTTGAAACTTAAAAATTATAGAAACTATAAAGATATCAGTATTTCTTTTGCCCCTGGACTAAACGTACTTGTGGGAGATAACGCACAAGGCAAAACCAATTTGGTAGAGGCTATTTTTTTATGTGCAATAGGAAAGTCTCTTAGAACAAACAAAGACAAAGATTTGATTTTGTGGAATACGGATTATTCAAAAATTGATTTGACTGTCGAAAAAGTGAATAGAAAGACTATCTCCTTATATCTTTTTCCAAATCAAAACAAGGCTATCAAGATAAATAATATTCCTATCAAAAAAATGGGAGAACTTATGGGCGAGTTTAATGCAGTATATTTTTGTCCTGACGAACTCAAACTCATAAAAGACAGCCCACAAGAACGTAGACGTTTTATGGATATTGATTTGTCACAATTTGATAAAAATTATTTTTACGCACTTTCAAAATATAACAAAATACTTTTACAAAGAAACAAACTTCTAAAATCAACTACTTCATTTGATGTTCTAAAAGACACTCTTTCTATTTGGGACGAGCAACTAGCAAAAGTGGGATCGTATATTATATATGAGAGAATAAAGTTTGTTGAGAATTTGAAAAAATTTGCACACGATATACATCTTGAACTGACTAATAACAAAGAAAATTTGACTCTTGAATATGTTGGCATATTGGGTGACACTGTACAAGACATTAAAGACAGTATGATTATGTCACTCACAAAGAATATACAAAAAGATTGGGAACTAGGTTACACAACAGTAGGCCCACATCGTGACGATATCAAAATTTGTATAAATGATATTGACGTTAGATATTATGGTTCACAAGGACAACAAAGGACAAGCGCATTGTCACTAAAACTTGCTGAACTAGAAATATTCTATCATTCACTTGGTCAGTATCCAGTCTTACTACTTGATGATGTTTTGTCCGAACTAGACCAAAACAGACAACTTGCCCTACTTAAAAGAGTGAGCAAAATGCAAACAATACTCACTTGTACTGATTTTGATTTTTCTATTCCTTACACAAGATATGAGATAAGTAATGGGACGGTCAAAAATGTTAAATAAGTTTTTTTAGCAAAACAACCAAAAATATAGATAAACACTACAAAACTGGTTCATTGCTTGACAAAATTACATTATAAATGTAATCTAAATTTATACTGATAAAATATTTTATTATTGAGGAAAATTATGCAAGACGCAAAAGAAATTTGGAATATTGCGCTCAAAACTCTCGAAAAGGAAGTCACAGCTGTTTCTTTTGATTTATGGATAAAGAGTTTGGAACCAATTGATTTGAAAAATAATGTTTTGTACTTGTCAACAACAAGCGAAACTGCAAAAAATAGAGTGCTGAAACTTCACGAACAGTCCATTCGTTATGCAATAAAGAGTGCAAACGAAGACATTGTGGACTTTAAGATACTTGACCCTGATGAGACTACAAAATACAAGTCTAGCGAACAGGAATCAAAGGTCGTTTCGTCTTCGCCTATTTGCAAGTTTAATGAAAAGTTTACATTTGACAATTTTGTCGTTGGTAATAGTAACAAATATGTTTATGCCGCTGCTCGTGGTGTCGCAGAAAATCCTGTTACAAAAATCAATCCATTATATATATATGGTGGTGTTGGACTTGGTAAAACACACTTATTACACGCAATTGGCAATTATTTATCAAAAACACGTCCTGACCTAAAAGTCATGTACGTCACATGTAACAAGTTCACAAACGACTATATAGATTGTATGGCAAACAAGGACAAAATTGGTGCAATTGCGTCTTTTAGGAACAAATACACAAACGTGGACGTTTTGATGGTAGATGATATCCAATTCATTTCAAAAAAGACATCTACACAAGAAGAGTTCTTTAATGTGTTTAACGAATTGTACCAAAACAACAAACAAATCATAATCGCAAGTGACCGTGCTCCAAAAGAGATTGAAACACTAGAAGACAGATTGCGTTCTCGTTTCAGTATGGGACTCATACAAGATATTCAATTCCCTGATTACGAAACAAGATTTGCAATACTTCAAAAGAAGGCACAACAAGAACACTATAATATTGACGAAGATGTTATTGATTACATAGCAACCAATTCAAATAGCAATATTCGTGAAATGGAAGGAGTGTTGTGCAAAGTTGTATTTTACGCAAATCTATCTGGAAAGACACACGCTACTATGGATGATGTTGCAGAAGCATTAAAAGACCAAGTCATTTCGGAGAAAAAGTCTATCACAAGCGACAAAATAATAGTTGCTGTTTGCAAATATTTCAATATTTCAAAAGATGATTTGATTGGAAAGAAAAAGAATAAAGAAATTGTTGAGCCAAGACAAATTGCGATGTATCTTATTTGTGATATGATGGATTTGCCACTCACATCTATTGGAGATATATTTGGTGGCCGTGACCATACAACAGTTATTCACGCAAGAGAAAAAATACTAAATGCTATAAAAGATAGCAACCGTATGAGAGTAACAATAGATGATATCAAAAACACAATTGAACACGCACAATAATGCGTAATGTGCATAACTAATTGGTTTGTGGATACAAAAACACAAAAAACTAACAACTTGTCCACATATAAATATTGTCGAATTTTGTAAAATATGGTATATTTAGATAGTGAAATATATGCTTTTTTGAAAAACAAAAGAGTTATCCACATTTCCACTACACTAATAATAAAGATAATGATTTAAAAATAATAATTTAATTTGAAGGAGCGAAGGCAAAATGAAATTGATTTGTAATGGTTTAGAGCTAAGTGATGCAGTGCTAAAAGTCAGTAAAGCAATAGGAGCAAGAACAACAAATCCAATACTTGAAGGCATCAAACTAGAAGCAAAAGATGATATCCTTACATTGTCTGCAACGGATATGGAACTCTATATAGAAAAGAAAATAAGAGCCGAAGTCAAGATTGAAGGCGAGACAGTTGTTCCAGGTAAGTTCTTTTGTGAATTTATAAAGAAACTAACAGGCGAACAAATCGAACTCAATCTAAATGAAAAGAATGTATTGTCTATTAAATATACTGATAGTAATACAAACATACAATGTCTAAATAGTGATGAGTTCCCTACAATGAAAAAATTGACAGAGAACAATTATTTCGAACTAACTGCAAAAGACTTGAAAGACCTTATCAACAAAACAATTTTCTCTGTTGCAGTAGACGACAATAGACCAGTCCTAAAAGGAGCATTGTTTGAAATTGAAGGCGACAGCATTACATCTGTTGCAGTAGACGGTTTCCGTATCGCTATGCTCAAAAAACAAGTCAAATCAGCCAGTGGCAATATGAGTGCCATTATCCCTGCTAGGTCACTAAATGAAATAAGTAAATTGCTTGAAGATGACGAAGACAATATTACAGTATATCTAGAACCAAATTATATGATGCTAACAATTGACGATACTGCAATTACAACAAGATTACTAAACGGTCAATTTATTGAATACAAACAAGTTATTGAAAAATCATCAAACGCATCAACTATTGTGACAATCAACAAAGAACAACTAGAAAATACTCTTGATAGAGCAGGACTACTCAGTCGTATTGAAAGGAACAATTTGGTTAGATTTGATGTGACAGACAAAATTATGACAGTGTCAGCAAAAAGCGATTTGGGTGAATTTAAGGAAAATATTACAATCGCTCTTGAAGGAAATGATGTTTCTCTTGATTTCAATGCAAGATATTTTATAGAAGCACTACGAGTTATTGATTGTGAATTCTTAAAACTCAATTTTAATGGCATATCCCCTTGTACAATCACAGGTGTAGAAGATACAGATTTCACATATCTAATAATACCTTTGAGAAGATTGTAAAAACATAAAATATAGTAATAATTATGGCGCGTGTTTTACAAAAAAGCCTTGACAATATTATTTAGTATCTTATATAATCAATTTGCAATACGAAATTTACAGCACTATGCAAGTGCGTAAAATGCAAGTGCGTAATGCTAAAATATATAAAGGAAGGAACAGTGTATGAAAAGAACTTATCAACCAAAAAAGAAACAAAGAAGTAAAGTTCATGGTTTCCGTGCTCGTATGAGAACAAAAGGTGGCAAGAATGTCATCAAAAGACGTAGAAATCGTGGTAGAGCAAAACTATCTGCTTAATGAATGTATAAATCAACTAGTCTTGTGACTAGTTTTTTTATTAGAATAATTTTTGATAGTAAAATATCTAAAAATATGTTATGATATAATTGTAGGTATCAAATGTTAGACAAAGAAAATAGACTAAAAAAACGCAAAGCGTTTAATTATATTTATCGTGCAGGCAAATGTATATCAACACCTAGTCTCAATCTTATCTTCGTGCCAAACAAATTAGAAAAGACGAAGATAGGTTTTTCTGTGTCTAAAAAGGTGGGAAAAGCACACACTCGCAATCTAATAAAACGCAGACTACGTGCAAGTGTGAGAAACAATATGCAAAATATCGACAATAGACTGAATTACATTTTTGTAGCAAAGTCATCTATTTGTGATTTGACGTATGCTGACATTGATAAAATTGTCGTTTATTTGATAGAAAAAGCAAAAAATTATGTAAATACAAACAAAGTGTAAATATTTATAATAATTATTTTGAAATTTTTACTATTTTATATTACTATATATTATATTTAGCAAACTGAAAGGAGAAAAAATGAATTTCTTTAATATGGTACTGAGCGTTGCTGCACCAGAAGGTATGTGGGCAAATCTCATAAATTGGATAAACGGCAGTGTGGCAAACTATGCAGTTGCAATTATTTTGCTAACACTACTTATAAAAACATGTATACTCCCTATTGATTTGGTGCAAAGGATTTTTACTACTAGAAATAGCAAAATGATGGCCAATCTAAAACCAAAACTAGACGCGCTCAACAAAAAGTATGCAAACAACCCACAAATGCTCAATCAAGAGACAATGAAATTGTATAAAAAAGAAAATTACAATGTGTTTGGCAGTTTGGGTATAATGGTTGTTTATATGGTCATCACATGTGTTGTGTTCTTTACGTTGTTTGGAACGTTAAATGACATGGTTGCATACAAAATGAATAACGAATTTGAGATTTTGCAAGATACATATATTACAGCATATAACGAAAAAGCAAACGAACTTGGTGTTGACGAATATTCTTTTGAACGAGCAGAAGGTGTGACTCTAAATGATGAGGCAAAAGAATACGCAAATAGCGCAGTTCAAGTGAAATATGATGATATAAAAGAATCATTTTTATGGATAAAGAACATTTGGGGAAAAGATACCAGCAGTTCGGTTGTATTGTCTTATGATGATTTTGTAAAATATACAAAACAATCAACTAATGTTGAAAACGAAAACTATGTAAATCCTGTTTTGTACCAAGATGTTATGACTGATTCATTGAGTGCAAAATACGAAGGTCAATGGAATGGATATTACATTCTTTGTATCCTTGCAGCATTAGTAACGTTCTTATCTACAAAGATGACTGGTTGGGTATCAAAATTGAGAGCAAAGAAAAAAGGTCAAGTATATGTCGACCCAATGGCTAAAAACAAATTTATGTTATTTTTGATGCCTGCAATTATGGCAATATTCACCCTATTCTATACAGCAGCATTTGCTATTTATATCGTTATTGGTGCAATGTTCTCACTTGTAATTAATCCTATTATGACTATAATAATAGAAGTAATTGAAGAAAAAATTGCTGCAAAAAAGCAAAAGAACAAACCAAAAGTATCTTATAGTAGATAAAAGGAGAACTTATGAAAAAAGTCGAAGCGACAGGAAAAACTATTGAACAAGCCATTGCCGAAGGACTAAAAATGTTGGACACAACATTAGACAATGTAAATGTAGAGATTATAAATGACGCAAGTTTGTTTAAGAAAGCAAGAGTGCAACTAACTTTGATTGAACAAGAAGAACACGAAGAACAAGAAGCGTTGCCACAAGAAAATGTTGTAGAAGAGACGGTTGTTCAAGAAATAATTGATAAACCAGAAGAAAAACTTGAAAAGCAAAAAACAAAATACACAAGCAGTGATATTATAATGTATGTATCAAAATATCTAAATCATATGATATATTTGTACAATCAAATTGGCGAAGTAGAAGTAAAAGAAGAAGGCAAAGACTTTTTGGCATACATAAAAGGTGACGATTTGTCAATGTTTATTGGTTATCATGGCGAAGTATTAGAGGCGTTTCAAAGAATAATCAATGCTACACTTCAAAACAAATTTGATTTTAGAGGCAGATTGTTTTTGGATGTACAAGGATATAAAGACAGAAGAAAGAAAACTCTTGTAGACCTTGCAAAAAGAATGGCAAAAAATGTTGTTAGTACGAAAAAATCATACAGTCTAGAACCAATGAATAGTTATGAGAGAAGGATAATTCACACTGCCCTTCAAGGATACAAAAATGTGTCTACTCACTCCGAAGGAGATGGTAAAGAAAGACACCTCATAATTGATTATGTTGAATAAAATAAAGGTTGCTTTGCAACCTTTTTTATTTTAATAATAAAAATTATTTACTACCACTACCAAAACATCAAATATATTTTATTTTAATTAAATTCTAAACCAATATTACATTATTATGTTGATAGTATAAAAACATATTTTTATTGTCATACCAAAAAATAATAAAATTATAAAATGATATTTGAAAAAAATAAAATGTGTGCTATACTAATCAAGCAAAAGGTGGGAAAATGGCAGAAAAAACTATTGCAGCAATATCAACACCAAATGGGGTTGGTGGAATAGCAATTGTTCGTATGAGTGGTCCAAAAGCTTTGGATATAGCATACGAAGTTTTTTCGTGTTCAAGACCAAAAGACAAAGTCATACCAAGGACGCTTTATCTTGGAGAATTTACTGCAAGTGATATAAAAGAAAAATGTCTTATGGTATATTTTAAGGCTCCATATAGTTATACGGGCGAAGATATTGTTGAATTTCAATGCCATGGTGGTATGGTTATTGCAAAACAAATATTAGAAACTCTTTTGTCACATGGTTGTGCAATGGCAGAAGCAGGAGAATTCACAAAACGTGCATTCTTAAATGGCAAAACGACACTTGACGAAGCAGAAGGCGTTATTGATATGATAAATGCAGAAAGCGAAAGTGAAGTAAGAGCAGGATACAATTTATTATCCGGTCATTTAGCGCAAAAAGTGAAGACAATGCAAGATAACATCACGGAAATACTTGCAAAAGTAAATGTTGTTATGGACTATCCAGACGAAGACGTCGAAGACGATGCAAAAATAGACCTTGAAACAACTATTAGTGATTTACAAAATCAAATAAACAACTTACTTGAAACTAGCAAAACAGGTATGGTCATAAAAAACGGGTGTCGTGTGGCACTTGTAGGAAAACCAAATGCAGGCAAAAGCAGCCTTATGAACGCAATGCTTCACTATAATCGCGCTATTGTCACAGATATCAAAGGGACGACAAGAGATACAATAGAAGAAACATATGTATATAATGGTGTCAAATTCATTTTGATAGACACAGCAGGTGTGCGTCAAAGCAATGATGCTGTTGAGAAAATAGGCATTGCAAAATCAATTGATGAGATAAAAAGTGCAGATATAGTATTGTTTTTGCTTGATAGCACAACGCCTATCACTGACGAAGATAAATATATATTTAATTTAGTTTGTGACAAAAATTATATAATTGTTGTCAACAAACAAGATATTTGTGACAATATTGATATAAATACGCTTGGTAATGTCAAAGATGTAATTTATATATCTGCCACACAAGAACAAAACATTGACAAACTAAAACAAAAAATTTATTCCAAAGTCATTAGTGAGCAAAATACAAAAGATAGTCTAATGATTACAAATATAAGACACGTTGAGATTTTGAGACAAGCAAAAGAAATGTGTAACAAAATTAAAAATGCAATAATGAGTGGTGTGACACTCGATATCATATCAATTGACCTTACAAATTTGTGGAACAAAATAGGAGAAATAACAGGAAATACAAATAACGGTGAAATAATTGATAAGATATTTGAAAAATTTTGTGTTGGTAAATAATATTGTTTAATATATAATTATAAGTAATTATAAGAATTAGAATTTCAGTTATAAATTTTATATTATAAAATAAAAAGAAGGAAATATGAAAAAGGCAGTAGTTGTAGGAAGTGGCCATGCCGGTTGTGAAGCAGCATTAGCACTTGCACGTATGGGAATAGAAACAACAATGCTCGCACTGAATCTTGACAGTGTGGCCTTTTTGGCGTGCAATCCTTCTATTGGGGGAACGGCAAAAGGACATTTAGTGTGTGAAATTGATGCATTAGGTGGAGAAATGGGGATTATTGCAGACAAAACCACTCTACAACGCAGAATGCTCAATGAAAGTAAAGGACCAGCAGTTCATAGTCTTCGTGCACAAGTTGACAAAGTAAAGTATCATACAGAAATGAAAAAAGTCCTTGAAACAACAAAGAATCTTTGGTTGAGACAAGCAGAAGCGAGTGAAATTATTGTAGAAAATGGCCAAATTAAAGGCGTAAAGACAGCACAAGGGGCGACGTACCTTGCTGATGCAGTTGTCATTTGTACGGGTGTATACCTTCAAAGCGATATTATTATTGGTGAATACAAAAACAATGTTGGGCCAAACGGATTTGCTCCTGCAAATTTACTAACAAAAAGTTTAGTTGAGAATGGCATATCTGTTCGAAGATTCAAAACAGGCACGCCAGTAAGAATACATAAGGATACAATTGATTTTTCTCAATTAGAAGTACAAAATGGTGATGAAAATATACAAAATTTTAGTTTTATGACTAAAAAATCGCCAAAAAACATATATCCTTGCTATTTGACATACACAAATGAAAAAACACACAAGATTATTCTTGATAATTTGGATAGAGCACCATTATTTAATGGTTCGATAACATCGTTAGGACCAAGATATTGCCCAAGTATTGAATCAAAAATAGTAAATTTTGCTGATAAAGACCGTCATCAATTATTCTTGGAACCAGAAGCAAGTAGTACAAAAGAAATGTATTTGCAGGGATTTTCTACAAGTATGCCAATTGACATACAAGAAAAAATGGTGCATAGTCTAAAAGGATTTGAACACGCATTCATAATGAGAGACGCGTACGCAATAGAGTATGATTGTATTGATAGTACAGAACTTGACGCAACCTTGTGTTATAAAAATATAAAAGGATTGTACTTTGCGGGACAAGTAAATGGCACAAGTGGATATGAGGAAGCGGCTGCACAAGGGATAATTGCAGGAATAAACGCTGCACTTTACCTAAAAGACAAAGAACCATTGATATTAAAAAGAAGTGATGCATATATTGGAGTGCTTATTGACGACCTTGTCACAAAGGGGACAAATGAGCCATATAGAATGATGACAAGTCGTGCAGAATACAGGTTACTTTTAAGACAAGATAATGCAGACAGCAGATTGACTCCTATTGGATACAAGGTGGGACTTGTTACAAAAGCACGTTATAATAGGTATCTCAAAAAGATGCAAACGAAAGAAGAAATCTATAAAAAACTACGAAATAAAGCCAATTTTGACGACTTAAAGAAATTTTTTGAAACACACAATGAGAGTATTCCAAATCAAAATATGACCTATTTTGACATGCTTAAAAGAAGTAATATTTTTATAAAAGACATAGTATCATGTTTTGGAATACTAACAGAATATCCACAAAGTTTGCTTGCTCAAATTGAAGTAGAAATCAAATATGACGGATATATCAAAATTCAACAACAACAAATTGAACAAGCAAAATCACAAGAGAGTATAATATTGCCACAAGATATTGATTATAAAAAAATCAAAGGATTGAGAATAGAGGCTCAACAAAAATTGCAAAACATAAGACCTTATTCATTGGGACAAGCAAGTAGAATAAGTGGTGTAAGCCCAGCAGACATTGCAGTGCTATCTATTTATCTAAAAACAAAAAAGAGCAAATAATTGCTCTTTTTT
>CALWPI010000002.1 GCA_944383385.1 uncultured Clostridia bacterium | reverse complement strand
CTTGGAGAAGAGTTTCCAACCAATCCACGTACTCAAATGATAGAATCAATCAAAGCCGTTTTTAGAAGTTGGGAAAACGATAGGGCAAAAGTCTATCGTAGAATGAACGATATTCCAAATAGTTGGGGAACAGCCGTCAACGTTCAAATGATGGTGTTTGGTAATATGGGTGAGACAAGTGGTACAGGTGTTGCATTTACAAGAAACCCAGCAACAGGTGAAAAAGCATTGTATGGTGAATATCTAATGAACGCACAAGGTGAGGACGTCGTTGCAGGTATTAGAACCCCAAGTCCAATTTCACATTTGCGTGAACAAAATCCAGCCGTTTATGAACAGTTTGTAAATATTTGTAACAAACTTGAAAAACACTACAAAGATATGCAAGATATGGAATTTACTATTGAAAATGGTAAACTATATATGTTGCAAACAAGAAATGGCAAAAGAACTGCAAAGGCAGCTCTCAAAATTGCTATTGATTTGGTGAACGAAGGTCTTATCGACCACAAAGAAGCACTACTCAAAATTGACCCAAAGAGTCTTGATAGTCTATTGCACCCAACATTTGTTGCAAAGGCATTAAAGAGCGCAAAACCTGTGGCAAAAGGATTGCCAGCAAGTCCAGGTGCTGCATGTGGACTCGTTGTTTTTGACTATGACAGTGCAAAGAAATATGTTGAGAGTGGCAAAAAAGTTGTTTTGGTACGTAACGAGACAAGTCCAGAAGATATTTTGGGAATGAAAATATCACAAGGTGTGCTCACTGCTCGTGGTGGTATGACATCACATGCTGCCGTTGTTGCAAGAGGAATGGGAGCATGCTGTGTTGCAGGATGTAATGCACTTATTGTTGATGAAGAAAAAAGAGTCGCAAAGATTGGCAATATTACAATCAAAGAGGGCGACGAAATTAGTATTGACGGAAATACAGGTAATGTATATCTCGAAATTATCGAAACAGAAGCCGCAAAGATTGAAGGTGATTTTGCAACCATTATGGGTTGGGCAAAAGAAAATAGTGTGCTAGGAGTTAGAGCAAATGCAGACACTCCACAAGATGCAAAAAGAGCAATCGAACTCGGTGCAGAAGGTATTGGTCTATGTCGTACAGAGCATATGTTCTTTGGCGAAGATAGAATCCAATCAATGCGTGAAATGATTTTGGCAACGAATTTGGCAGAAAGAGAAAAGGCACTCAACAAATTGAGAGTAATGCAACAAGCAGACTTTTACGAAATGTTGTTGGAACTAAAAGGCCGTCCATTTACCGTAAGATATCTTGACCCTCCTCTACACGAATTTTTACCAAAGGAAGAGGCTGATATCAAAGACCTTGCAAAGATTACGGGCAAATCAACAGACGAAATCAAAGATGTCATTACAAGTCTAAAAGAATTCAATCCAATGATGGGTTATCGTGGATGTCGTTTGGCAATCGTTATGCCAGAACTTGCAAGAATGCAAACACGTGCACTAATCGATGCTGCAATCAAAGCAACAAAGAAAGGTGTAAAATGTGATATTCATATCATGGTACCACTAGTTGGTGATGTCAAAGAACTCAAATTTGTCAAAAATATCATTACAACAACAGCTGATGAGTTGATTGAAAAATCAGGTTATGACATCCATTACGAAGTAGGTACAATGATAGAAATACCACGTGCTTGTATGGTTGCTGACGAAATTGCACAAGTTGCAGATTTCTATTCATTTGGTACAAACGACTTGACACAAATGACATATGGATTTAGTCGTGACGATATTGGTAAATTCTTGCCAGCATATTACGAAAACAAAATTTTGGAGATTGACCCATTTGTTAGGGTTGACGAAAATGGTGTAGGCAAACTTATCCAACACACAATCGAACTAACAAACAAAGTCAAAAAGAATTTCTCATATGGTGTATGTGGTGAACAAGGTGGAGACCCAAAGAGTGTAGAGTTCTTCTGCAAAGCAGGGCTCAGCTATGTTTCATGTAGTCCATTTAGAGTTCCTATCGCAATCCTTGCTGCAAGTCAAGCAAGTATCAATCTCAAAAAAGTGTAGAATAAACAAAAAAAGGATACATTTTAGTATCCTTTTTTTATGTTTTTGATTAAAATATTGAAAAAAATGCTAAAAAATCAAAAAATTTATAAAATAAAAAAAGAAAAAGAAAATATGTGTTGTATATAACTAGTGTATTACAAGTTTTGGAGGAAGAATGCAAACATTTGGTTTGTCAGAGGATTGGATTCAAAAATTAAAAGATAATACAAATATTGTATCTATCGTTTCAAAATATGTGACACTAAAACAAAAAGGGAAGACGTGGTGGGCTTGTTGTCCATTTCACTTTGAAAAGACTCCAAGTTTTACTGTCAACGAGTATGACCAATACTTCAAGTGTTTTGGTTGTGGCGTAGGTGGAGACGTTATATCTTTTGTGCGCAAAATGGAATCATGCGACTTTTATGATGCTTGCAAGATTTTGGCAAAAGAAGCAAATATGGAATTGCCAGAAGTGACGAACGATATAAATATAGCAAAACAAAAAAAGAGTATGGACAAGTCTTATAATATTCTAAAAGAGACTGCTAGACATTACTACGAAAATCTAAAAAGCGACAATGCAACTCCTGCTCTTGAATATCTTGCAAAAAGAAAAGTGCAACCAGAGACAATCAAAGCGTTTGGACTGGGTTATAGTCTAAATAGATACGAGATTGTCAATTACTTAAAGAGCAAAGGTTATACATACGAAGAGATGAAAGACGCAGGTGTCGTTGACTATAAAGACGGCAAATATGTAGATTGTTATGCAGGACGTTTGGTTTTTCCAATCATAAATGTGCGTGGCGATGTTGTGGGCTTTTCAGCAAGAGTGCTAGAAAAAACTGATTTTGCAAAATACAAAAACACAGCCGCAACACTTATTTTTGACAAATCAAGGTGTGTTTTTGGTATAAACCTAGTCAAAAAGGAAAAACAAACAAAAGGTCTAGACAATATAATAATTGTTGAGGGACAAATGGATGTTGTTGCGTTATGGCAATGTGGAGTCAAAAATGCTGTCGCTTGCATGGGTACTGCTATGACTCCAAATCATGCTCGTGAGATAAAGAAACTTACTGACAAAGTGGTACTATGTTTTGACGGAGACGGTGCAGGAATAAAGGCAACACAGAAGGGTATTGATATTTTGGTGCAAGCCGGACTAGAAGTGTTTGTCATTGGTATGCCAGAAGGGCTTGACCCAGATGAATATATCAATAAATATGGCAAAGATAAATATGACGAACTTATAAATGGTGCAAAGTATTGGGCAGAGTATTTGATTAGAAATAATGCAAAAAATCTAAATAAATCAAATCCAAATTCTGTCAATAATTTTGTCAAAAACTCTATGGTTGTTATAAGAAAATTGACGACAGAGTCTGAGAAATTTATCTATCTAAATATGATAAAAGAATATACTAATATTTCTATTGATGTTTTGAAAAAGGATTATTTGGCTGTAAAAGATGAAAGTGGCGAAGTAAAAGAAAATCAAAACGAAGAGAAAAAAGAAGAATTGTTGCCAAATTCTTATGTAAAAGCAATCAATTTTGTGCTTGCAAGTATGTTACATAACAAAGAATATGCACAAAATGTACAAAATATAAATGATTTGATTTTAGACAGTGACAAAAAGAAGTTGTATAGTTACATATTAGATTGTAAGAGCAGTGGCAAGCCATTGATTTTGGGAAATGTATATACATACTTTGATGTTGAAGAAAATACAGCAATATCGAGCATAGTTGATTTTGAATTCACAAGTGACATTGATAATGCTGATTATTTTGACAGTTGCCTAAAATCACTCCAATCATTTGCCATTGATAGACAAAAACAAGAGATTACAAAAAAACTGCACAATGTGACCGACGCAAATGAGAGAAGACAATTGCTTGAACAAATGAGTAATCTTATCAAAACACAAAATAAAGGTGATAAATAATGAAAAAACTTGAAGAAGAAATCGAAAGCATTATAAATGATGCAATAAAAGAAAATTTTATAACAGAAGATGACATTACAAATCGTTTGTCAAAATACGATTACACACCAGAAGAAGAGAGTGAGTTGATTTCAAAACTTGAAAAAATGGGAATTGTGGTCGAGAAAACACCCGAAGTCGAAATCAAAGATGAGGACCTAAAAGAAATCATCAGTAATGTAAAAGTAGATGACCCAGTCAAAATGTATCTAAAAGATATTGGACAAGTCCAACTTTTGACACCGGAACAAGAAGTAGAACTTGCAAAGAGAATATTGCAAGGTGACGAGAGGGCAAAAGCAGAACTATGTGAAAGAAACTTGAAACTAGTTGTCAGTATTGCGAAAAAATATCTTAACCGTAATATGCAATTTCTAGATTTGATTCAAGAAGGCAATTTGGGACTACTAAAAGCAGTTGACAAATTTGATTACACAAAAGGTTTTAGATTCTCAACTTATGCTACTTGGTGGATAAGACAATCAATCACACGTGCAATCGCAGACCAAGGAAGAACTATCCGTGTTCCTGTGCATATGGTGGAGACTATCAACAAATTGTCTCGTGTCGTAAAACAACTCACACAAGAATTGGGTAGAGAGCCAAACAATAGTGAAATCGCTGAAAGAATGGGAATAAGTGAAGATAGAGTGTGCGAAATTCAAAAAATTGCACAAGACCCAGTCAGTTTAGAGAGCCCAGTCGGGGAAGAAGACGAAAGTAAAATATCTGACTTTATCGAAGATGATACAGTTGATTCTCCAACAGAAAGTGCTGCACATGACTTGTTACGTGAACAACTAATGGCAGTTATTGAGACATTGACACCAAGAGAGCAAAAAGTCATTAGACTGCGTCATGGCCTTGATGATAATCATCCAAGGACACTTGAAGAAGTGGGTAAAGAATTCAACGTCACTCGTGAAAGAATCCGTCAAATAGAAGCAAAAGCACTACGCAAATTAAGAAATCCAAATAGAAGTAAGAGGTTGCAAGACTACATTTAGGAGAAAATTATGAAAGTTAGTTTATCGAATAGAATGAAAGCAATTGTTGATGCTGTGCCCGAATGTTATGTGGTTGCAGATATTGGTTGTGACCACGGAAAAGTTTTATACCAATTGTTAAAAACGGGTAAATGTAAGTATGGTATTGGCAGTGATATATCCGAAATGTGCGCAATAAAAACACTTGATTTATTAAGAAAAAATAATATAAGAAATTGTGAGGTCACCGTTGGTGACGGATTTAATGCAATCAAAGACCGTGTGGTGGATGCTGTAATCATTGCGGGAATGGGTGGATATGAGATAATACATATACTAGAAAGTGCACCAAAAAACTATCGCTATTTAGTTTTGCAACCAATGAATCATGTTGAAGAAGTTCGTAGATTTTTGGCAGATAATGGTTACAAAATAGAAATGGACACAATGATAGAAGAAAAGGGCAAATTCTATGACGTGTTGCGTGTCAATAGTCAAGGTAAAACAAAATACAAAAGGTTAAATTTCTTATTTGGAATGAATGATGCGCATAATCCATCTTTTGTACATTATGTGCAAGAAAACATAGCAAAGTACGAAGAAATACTCAAAAATGTGCCTAAAAATAAACAAAAAGACATCAAAAAGATATTGAAATATTTGCATAAAATATCAAAAAAAGGAGTCAAGAATGGATAATATTATAAAGTACCAACAAATAGATATGCAACTGAAAAAATTTGCACGTGCTTGTGAAAATAGTGAAGAAAGAAATGTTATGAACAAAATGACACAATTAGTCAAAGACGCTCAAAACAAAAGCATTGCACTAGAAAATAAGGCACAAACATTGTTAGACGAGTATAGGAAGATTAAACAGTCATATGACGCGACTTACAAAAAGATACAGAAATTAGTTGAAAAAGATGCAAATGAAATGTCGTGTGACGAATTAAACAAAGTCATTGGAGAAATAAACAAGTCTACTGCAGACTTGTATAATTTAGAAAGGTCATTGATTGCTATAAATGATAAAATCAAACAAACATTGAAAGACTTTGAAAATACAAGAAATAGTGCAGTAAAAGCACGTAATATGCACAAAGAAGCCAAAAATAAATATGATTGCAACATGACAAAATATGGTCCACAAATTGACAAGTTGAAAAAAGAAAAACTTGCATTAGAAAAAGAAATAGACAAGGGCTTGCTCGAAAAATATAATGAGAAAAAACATGACAATATATTTCCGGTTTTTGTGCCATTATCAGGTAAAATGTGTGGTGGATGCAGAATGGAATTGCCAAGTAAGGAACTTGATAAACTAAAAACATCAAAGTATATTGTTTGTGAACATTGTGGCAGAATAATCTATAATAACTAATATTATTAATACAAAGTAAATGTGGGATTTTCTCACATTTTTATTTTTAACAAAACATATAATAGACTATGAAAAAGACTATTATGCTCACTAGTCTAATACTCGGTTATGTTATTGGTGCAGGCTTTGTATCTGGACGAGAAATCGTTGTGTTTTTTGATTGTGGTTGGGCACAGTTATTTTTAATGTTGACAATCTTTGCAATATCATTTTTTTGTATATGTTTCTTATTTTTATATATCGGTCATAAAAAGATACAATTCGGCAAAATAAAAAAATATTATGATATATTCTTATTTTTTTCCAATATAATTATGAGTGGATGTTTGCTTGCAGGGACAAAGTGCATTGGAGACAATATATCTCCATATGTTGGATATCTATTTGTACTAATAACATTAGTTATCGCCTTATTAGTATCAACATTTGGAGTAGGGGCACTGCAAAAGGTGAGTGCTATATTAGTACCAATTATCATAATGTTGTTGGTCGTAACGTTTTCAAGTGGTGGGCAGTACAAAATTTACACAAATTTTAAGCCGTTATATCCAATATTTTATGTCTCAATGAATTTGTGTTTATCTGGATATGTTTTATCAAAAATAGGAGAAAAAAGTGAAATGAAACACATAGTTTCTTCATGTATAATATCTTCTATTATACTTGCTACAATAATCTTTTTGATTAGAATAAATTTATTTAATCAAACATTTGAATATATTGATATGCCAATCCTTGCATTTGTGATGAAAAAGGGCGAGATTTACTTTATTATATATAATATAATTTTGTATTTAGGAATATTCACATCACTTATTTTTACACTTTTAACTACACAAAATTACTTAAAAGATAAAAAATCAATAACAAAATTTTTAGTATTGAGCATAATTACCCTCATTGGTATAATGCCTTTTGGTACAATAGTAGAAAAAGCATATCCAATAATGGGCGTTGTAGGTACGGTATTTATTTTGTTTTTTACATATCATATTATTGTCGATAAAAAAGTTGAAGTAAATTTGACTAAATTGAATATTAATAAAAAATAAGGGTTATGACCCTTATTTTTTGTATTTGCCTACCACAATCTTTTCTATCCATGCAACGATTAGGTACATGACACATGCAAGGACACACAACAAAAATGTGCACGCCATAACCATATCAATATTGAATACTTGACTTGCAAGTAATATTTGATAACCAAGTCCAGCATAACTTACAAGATATTCGCCCATAATCGTGCCTACCCAAGTAAGACCTACATTTATTTTTAGTAGTGATATAAAATCAGGTAGACTATGTGGAAGGACTAACCTAAATAATATTTGGAACTTGTTTGCTCCCATACTTTTTAGAAGCAATATTTTGTTATCATCAATTGCACAAAATGCGTTTAGCATATTGATAGTTGATAAAACAATCATTATAAGAATCGCCATTGTCACAATTGCTTTTGTATTGACACCAACAATCAAAATAATAATTGGTCCAAGTGCAACTTTTGGCAAACTATTGAGAACAATAATGTATGGTTCAAGTACACGTCTAATTGTTTGATTCCACCAAAGTATAATGGCCAGTAGTGTTCCACCAAGTGTGGATATGATAAATGCAACGACTGCTTCATATAATGTGACGAACATATCATTCCAAATAGTACTGGCCGAAAATAACTCAACAATTTTTCTAAATATTCGAGAAGGACATGATGTAATAAATGTATCAATGACTTTGGTTTGAGCGAGTATTTCCCATGCTCCAATTAGTATTGCAAGCAAAGAAAACTGCATTGCAAGTATCATTATCTTATACAATTTTCTTTTTAATAAATACCTAGAATAGTCTTTTGAAATATTTTTTGTTTTCATACCAAATCTCTCCATATTTTGTCAAAATATATGACGAAATTGACATCTTCTCTACGTTTTAAGGGAGAAACCGTTTTGTTTAAGTCAAGATTGTATATTTTTTTGATTGTTGCAGGACGGCTTGAAAGTACATAAATTTTGTCTGACATGCTGATTGCTTCACTAATATCGTGTGTGACTAGTATTGCAGTTTTTCCTTCTTTTTTTATAATATCATATACGTCATCACATACATTGAGTCTTGTTTGAAAGTCGAGTGCTGAAAATGGCTCATCTAGTAGTAATATCTTTGGATTTAATGCAAGTGTTCTAATAAGAGCTACTCTTTGTCTCATACCACCAGACAGTTCGTTTGGGTACTTGTTTCTAAAATCCCACAATCCATATTTTTTAAGTAAGTTGTCAGCGAATGCCATATTTTCTTTTGTCTTTTTGTGCATTATGTTTAGGCCTAAGTAAATATTCTTTTTTATTGTCAACCATTCAAATAAATGGTCTTTTTGAAACATATAGCCAATGTAATATTTTTGCTCATCTACATTCTTTTTGTTTAATGTTTTTATTCTTTCAAAAAATTTTTTCTTTTGTTTATGTTTATTTTGTAAAACCCCATCTATATAAATCTCGCCATGTGTTGCAGGCATGAGTCCACTAATTATTGATAATATCGTTGTTTTGCCGCAACCAGAAGGACCTACTAAACTTATAAATTGTCCTTCTTCTATTTGCATATCTATATCTTTTAAGGCGAGAGTTTCGCCACGAGGACTAAAATAGGTGAGTGACACATCTTTTAGTTCTAAAATATTCATTTTGTACTCCGTGTTTTTGTAATAAAATATTACATATTTCATTATATTGAGTAACGATTTATTTTGTGTTTGTGATGACGATTTCTTATCACTAAAATTGTGTCTTATAAAAATAAAAATGGGGGCGACCCCATTTTATTGCAATTCATTTATTAGTTCTTGTGCAATAGTATTATCAATTATTTGTGACATAGGCACTCTTGTTGTCAATTGTCCTGCGCCTTGCATAATATCAAGCAGTCTTTCATATGCAGATTCTTGCATGACTGGACTTGATGTCCACGCGTCAATTTCGTAATAACTTTCTATGCTTTTGTAAATGCTTGTTCTGTCATAGCCACTAAATGATGGTGCAATTGCATTATAAACTGCATCAATATCGTTTTGAGCAAGTTTTTCTTCTAAAAACTTATATCCTTTCATAACGGCTTTTAAGAATGATTTTACCTTTTCTGTGTTTTTATTTAGATAAGATTTGTTTGCAGCAAAACAAGTATAAGGCACTTCGCCGGCTTCTGCGCCAACACTTGCAACGACATATCCTTGACCATTTAGCTCCATATTTGTTGCTGTTGGTTCAAATAGTGTAGTATAGTCACCAGTGCCTTGTGCAAATGCTGGACCTTGGTCAGCAAAGGACACTCGTGTATTTAGGTTGACATCGCCATTTAGAGAATATCCTTTTTGGCGAAGGACATATTCAAGTGTCATTTCAGGCATTCCACCAATACGACCAGCTAAAATTTCTTTGCCTGCTAGTTCGCTCCAAGAAAATGTTTCATTTCTAGAAAATAAGAATGAACCGTCTTTTTTTGTGAGTTGAGCAAAAACTGTTGGCAGGTCTGTTCTGCCTTGTGCTGCGACATAAACGCATGCTTCTGGTCCAAGTAGACCTATATCTGCGCTGCCGGTTACAAGCGCTGTCATAACCTTATCCGAACCATTACCAAGATACAATTCGATATTTATACCTTCATCTTCAAAATATCCTTCGTTGATTGCTACATAAAGTGGGGCATAAAAAATGCTGTGTGTTACTTCATTTATTCTTATTGTGTCTTTCTTGTCGCCACAGCCGACAAGAGTGAATGAAAATAAACACAAAAATACAGCAAGTAAAAGTGATAGTTTCTTCATTTTTTCCTCCTTGTGTCATTAGAAACTATATTATTTTATTCATATTTTTGATATTTTGTGTATGTATACAAATTTGTAACTATATCAATTTACTTGCCAATATTTTGATATTGATTATAATATTTTTGTTGCAAGACATATTGATTTGAACCTTTTATTATGAATTTTGTCATTTTAGATTTTATTTGAAATATTATTTTTGAATGTTAATTTTAATTTTTGAAAATTAATAAAAACAAGTTCAAAGTGTTTGATAAAATTCAAATCAAATTGACTTAAAATACTCATATTTTACTAGTAATAACGTTAATTTTTATTATTATAATAAATTGGGGCTTGTAATTGGAGCTATCTAGTGGTATAATCATATCAAGAAATGCGAATGTTGTAATTTTGAAAATTACTTTACAATCGTTTGAATTTTGTTAGTTTACACTAGTATACAAGTGGACGACTAAAATAAAATTTATGGGGTAAGAATTATGAGATTTTTATTATCACAAGCAGGTGGTTCAGTTGCATCAACAATTTGGAACCATATTGTTGAATCATTGAGTCTTGCACAAAATATTTGGGCAATTGTTTTTGCAATACTTGGCATTACTATAAGTGTGCTTGCAAAACGTATTACTCGTATAATAAGAAACAACAACGAAATATCCGACAATGATACTGTTCTTATTTTGTTAAAAGCAATAGGACTTGGATTTATATTTGTTGCTCTAATGTTTGTTGTTTTGGGATATTTTGTATAAAGATAAAGGACAATAAAAATGGAAAAGACATTTCAACCTAATTTAGTAGAAAAAAAAATTTATGATAACTGGTTAAAATCCGGTTATTTTCATGCAAAAATCAATAAAAACAAACAACCTTTTACAATCATTATGCCTCCTCCAAATATTACTGCAAAATTGCATATTGGACACGCATATGATTGTACTATTCAAGATACCATTATTCGTTACAAGAGAATGAAAGGTTATGAGGCATTACTATTGCCAGGTACGGACCACGCTGCTCTTGCCACCGAAGTCAAAGTTGTTGAAAAATTGAAACAACAGGGTATTACAAAAGAACAACTTGGCAGAGAAAAGTTTTTGGAAGTAATGCAAGATTGGTACAAAGAATATGGTGGGGAGATACTCAATCAATTCAAAGCATTAGGACTCTCATGTGATTGGGACAGACTTGCTTTTACTCTGGACGAAAAGAGAAGCCAAAGTGTAAGACAAGCATTTGTACACCTTTATAACAAAGGACTAATATACGAAGGAAATAGAATAACTAATTGGTGCATAAATTGTAAGACTGCTTTGTCTGATATTGAAGTTGAGTATGAGGCTCACAATGGCAATATTTGGTATATACAATATCCAATTGCTGGGACAGACAAGCACATTACTGTTGCAACCACAAGACCAGAAACAATGTTTGGTGACGTTGCTGTTGCTGTCAATCCAGACGATGAAAGATACAAAGATTTGGTGGGCAAGAATTTGATTTTGCCTATCGTCAATAAAGAGATTCCTGTTATTGCCGATGAATATGTTGACAAAGAATTTGGGACAGGAATGGTCAAAATCACGCCTGCGCACGACCCAAATGACTTTGAAGTTGGTGCGAGACACAATTTGCCAGTCATATCTGTTATGACTGAAGACGGCACAATGAATAGTTTTGCAGGCAAATATGAAGGACTTGATAGATTAGAATGCAGAAAACAACTAGTCGCTGATTTGAAAAAAGAAGGGTATCTAGAAAAGATAGAAAAACATAACAACAATGTTGGACATTGTTGTCGTTGTCATACAATGGTCGAACCATTTGTGACAAAGCAATGGTATGTTGCTATGAAAGAATTAGCAAAACCTGCAATTGATGTAATAAAAACAGGTGAAATAAAGTTTGTTCCAAAGAGATTTGAAAATTTGTACTTATCTTGGATGGAAAACATTAATGATTGGTGTATTAGTAGACAAATTTGGAGTGGACATAGAATACCAGTATTTAAGTGCGACGATTGTGGTCACAACAATGTGTCAATAAAAGACCCTACAAAATGCGAAAAATGTGGCAGTACTCATCTAACACAAGACCCAGACAGTTTGGATACTTGGTTTAGTAGTGCTCTTTGGCCATTTAGTACGTTAGGTTGGCCAGATGATAGTGAAGATATGAAATATTTTTATCCAACTAGTCTAATGGTCACAGCATATGATATTATTTTCTTCTGGGTTGCTAGAATGATATTTAGTGGGCTTGAATATACAAAACAAGTGCCATTTAGAGAAATATTGATGCACGGACTTATTCGAGATAGCCAGGGCAGAAAGATGAGTAAATCATTAGGAAATGGCATTGACCCTGTCGAAGTCATTGAAAAATATGGTACAGACACATTGAGACTATCACTTCTAATCGGTACTGCAATTGGACAAGACGGCAAATATGGTGATGAAAAAATCGAAAATGCACGCAATTTTATCAATAAATTGTGGAACGCATCTCGATTTGTTTTAGAAAATATCAAAACATTTGATTATAAGACTAAGGATATAAAAGACGTCAATTTGACTGTCGTAGATAAATGGATTTTGAGTGAACTCAATAGCACAATTGCGTCAGTGACAAAGAGTTTTGAAAAATATGATATTAGTGTTGTAGTCAGTACATTATACGAGTTTGTTTGGAACAAATTTTGTGACTGGTATATTGAGACCTGCAAACCTAGATTGTATGGCGAAGATAAGGACAAAAATGATGTTTGCGTAGTGTTATTGTATGTACTAGAAAATATATTGAAATTGCTACATCCACTCATTCCATTTGTGACGGAAACAATTTATCAAGAATTGCCACACCACGGCAAATCAATAATGGTTGAAAAATATCCAGAAAGCAAATCACTGTCTTACAAAAAAGAATCTGCGACAATGGACGCAGTTATGACACTTGTAAAAAGTGTGAGAAACATTCGTGCAAAGATGAATGTTGCTGATAATATAAAACCAAAAATGTACATTGAAGTTTTGGATAAAGGTAGCGATATTTTGAGTACATTGCCAATTATTTGTCGTCTTGCTAGTGGTAAAGATATTAGTGTTATTGATGACGCAAGTGTACTTGGTGACGATGTCGTTACAGTTGTTAGTGATATTGCAAAATTATATATCAAATCTGATGATATGGTAGATAGAGAAAAAGAACTTGCACGATTGAATAACGAACTAAAAAAGGTTGAAGCAGAGTTGACGCGTGCTAATAGTATGCTAAACAATGCTGGCTTTGTAGCAAAAGCACCAAAACAACTAATTGATGCTGAAAAAGAGAAAGTGATTAAATTTACTGAACTTATGAACACAATTACAGCAAGTATCTCAAAATTGCAAAAATAAAATAGAGCATTCGCTCTATTTTTTTGTGTCCTTATATTGTTTTAATGCTTGTGCCAATTGGTCGGGACATGATGTGCCACCACGACATTGGACTCCACCTAATAGGTCGATTATTTCGTCAACTGCTCGTCCAATACAGAGTTTTGCAACTCCTTGTGTGTTACCAGGACAGCCACCGTCAAATTTTACATAAGACAACTTATCGTTGTTATCTACATCAAAAGTGATTTTTCTAGAACACGTTCCATGTGTTTTGTACTCGTACATAATATTCTCCTTTGTATTTTTATTATGCTACAATTTTTTTTATTTATTTTGAAATGAGCGTATCATACAAATATTCAAATACATTTGGTGCTTGTTCATTCCATTTTTTGCATGTAAGGACAGCGCTGTTTCTATTTGGTGCACGCATTTTGACTTCGAGCAGTGGAGAGGTGAGAGAAGGTTCTTTTATACGCAATGTTATTGTATAACTGCCATCTTCATTTTTTTGATAGTCAGAAACATACTCTTGACTGCGCTTAAATTCCATTCTTTTTTCTTTTGCAAAAGTGCTAATTGCTTCTCTGCGACTTTGTGGAATGCGATTAAAAAAATAACTCAAACAATTTCTGCCTTCGTTAGTTATACCGTATCTTGCTTCATCATCAGTATTGTCCTCGTATATAAAACCCACTTTGATAAGGTCAGCCAAAATGAGCATACATTCCATGTAGTTTAGCCAATCATTTCGGCTTGTACATATATCAATAATACTGTTTTCAGTCAAAGGTATCTCCATTTGGTCAAGTACAAATAATAATATCAATTTGTTGACTGTTTCATCAGGTGTGAATTCTGGTTCCATTATGTTCTCCAATATTTTACTTGGTTATTGTATCACAAATTTTTGCTTTACACAATTATAATCATTAAGTCATTTTGCTAGTCAAAAAAAATAGAATATTGTATTATATATATGAGATTAAAAATCTTTTGAGGTATTTATGGCATATAGCGAAGTAGAAAAAGCAAAGATTGATACATTTTATAATGCATGTGACGACTTGATAGGGGGAAAATTTATTTTATCCAATATCAAAATCACTGCTATTTTGAAAACAATTGCTTCTAGTGACACTCTTTATAATTTGTTTTCTAGATGTATGAATGGATTTAATTTTACAGAAGAGTTTAACAAAGCAACTAATGGCGAGAGCAAAAGCAAATTTGATATGCCAAAAGAAGACACAAAAATTATTGCATTTGTATTTTGTTTGTTGTTGCAAGTAGATAATAAAAAAATCAATTTGCAGAATTTTGTAAAAGAATATTTTTTCAATCCAGACGGATATAACATAAGTTATGCAAATTTTGCAAAAGTAGTTCTCATTCCTTTTAAGGAAGCAATGCATAGACAGTTGGACGAACCAGAAGAAGAAACATATGTTGAACCTGTTGTTGAAGAAAATGATGAAGATGATGACGGTGACAAAGTTGGAGAATTGCTAGACAAAATGTTTGATGATGTCAAAAGTTATGTTGACGAAATACAAGTCACTTTTAGACAGGAATGGAAAAACAAAAAGACTTATAACGAAGTTGATATAACTATTAAAGCAATGAAAGAAGCGTGTGAAATCAAAAATTATTTGATACTAAACGCACTTGTATCTGCTCTTGATAGACAAATTACAGGTAAAAGACTCAAATTATTGGTTCTTGAAATTGAAAAAATAATCACTAGATTTCATTATGAAGCAAAAAAATATTAAGCACCAATTTGGTGCTTTTTATATTGCGCAAATAATCAAGCATACTAATGTGCTAATTATTGATTGAGTGACTTTGATTAGAAAAAATGTTGATATTTTTATTCCAATTTTTTTTATAAATGTATATGCTTGCAAAAATACTGACAGTCCACCAAATGAAATTATGGCTGTAAGAATTGGTGCGACTATTTTTATATTGCTGGATACTGTGCTGATATCGATGCACGCACGTGTCATTTCAATAAGTCCATTAGTTATACCATAACTGAACTCTGGATTGAGACCAAACAAATTGAGCACATAGGATATCCCACTATACAATGGTTCTAAAATATGATTATTTGATAACATTGTGATAATCAAATAAAATATTGTAATATATCCACCAATGAGTAATACTGATTTTATAGAATTATACATCGCATCTTCTAAAATATTATCTTGTTGTATTGATTTTATCTTGACTGTTCTATAGTCTTTATTTTTATCATAATGATAGTTGCGATATAAAAGCCCATTTAATAATGCTCCAATTATGTGTGAGACAAGTACAATAACGCCGAGTTTCATACTTGCAAACATACTAACGCCCACAGTGCCTAATATAAAAAGTGGACCCGATGTGCTTGAAAAAGACGTCATTCTAATTGCTTCTTCTTTTTCAATATATCCGGCCGTATACAAATCTGCCACCAATTTTGCACCCATTGGATATCCTGACAGTACACTCATAATATAAACATATCCACTAGACCCACTTGTGTGATATAGTCTAGTGGTGATAGGTGATATAAATTTGTTGCACTTTGATATGTATCCAAGATTAGTCAATAGTCTTGTAAAAAACAAAAAAGGCAAAAGGGTGGGTAAAATAGACCTTGTCCAAATAGACAATCCTGTATATGTTGCCAAAATATTTTCTTGTGGAGATATCACAAAGAATATTATAAGTAGCAATATGACTAGTGATAAAAATAATTTATTGTATTTGTACATACAAAATCCTTACGAATAATAAAAATATATGATAATATATTTATGAAAGGAAAAGGTAAATTATGAGAAATTACAAAATTGGACTAGTACTAGGTGGAGGAGGAGCACTTGGATTTTCGCACGTTGGAGTACTTCAAGTGTTAGAAGAAAACAACATACCTGTTGATATAGTGTGTGGGACTAGTATGGGTGCAATTGTAGGTGGCGTGTATGCTTGTGGCGAAACCGATATGCAAACCATTACAAGTACTGCTCTAAAAATGAAAACCATTCATCTTGCAGACGTCAATTTTAATCTTCGTGGATTATTTAGGGGAAGAAAAATAATAAAGAATTTATCAAAACTGACCAAAGACAAAAATATTGAAGATTATAAGTTACCATTTTGCTGTGTTGCAACAGACCTTATAACAGGCAAAGAGGTGAGACTCGATAAAGGTAATGGAGTGCGTGCAATTAGAGCCAGTATGGGCGTGCCCGGGCTGTTTACTCCTGTGGAATATGATAATATGATGTTGGTAGACGGTGGTGTTACTAACAACTTGCCTTGTAATGTGGCTCGTGATATGGGAGCAGATATTATAATTGCAGTTAGTGCATACAACAGATATGTTTTGCACAAAAAGCCAAATACTTCCATTGATACTTTGAGCAATGCTTTTTTGTTATCAATATATGAACTTGACCGCAAACAAAAAAGGCATTATGACCTGTTGATTGAGCCACAATTAGATGAGATAGACCAATTTGTATTCAAGAAAAAGAAAACTGCTATTGCAATCCAAAGAGGACGAGAAGCAATGGAGGGAGCATTGCCAAAACTAAAAGAATTGATAAAGGAAATGGAAACAAAAAAGACATCGAAATGATGTCTTTTTATTTTTCAATAAATGGAATAGAATATATATCTTTATTTATTCTGGATAAGAACTTGTCTGCATTTTTTAGTAGCATACTATACAGTTGATTTGCACGGTCTTCTATATCAACAAAATTAGAGTTTATTTTGTCAGCATCTTTTGCTCTTACAACAAGATTTTTTGTACCACTAATATCTTTTAGGATATCAGTATTTTTTATTGCTAAAACTTTTATGTAAAAATCATCATTTTTGATTGATAATGTCATATCTTTTGATATTTGCAAAAGGTGGCAGAGTAATATCCTTTGGAGTCGGGAATTTGTATATCTTTTTGTTGCAAGTGCACTGAAAAATTTTTCAAAATTGTTTGTGTTTTGCGCACATGTTATTATTCTATTTTCAAGGCCCTGTTCAACGTCAAAAATATTTTTTAGATTATTCGCTGAACTCAATTTGATATTGGATAAAAGTAACTTACAAAACGTATCATAATCGACCTTTCCACATTCTTTTGCATAATTTTTTAGTTCAACAAAACTTTTTTGTGGCATAGATTTTTTGATTGGTAAAAGTGTATTATGGGATAAATAAAATTGTCTTATTGCTTTTGCGCTTGTATTATTAGTCACTTTGTCGCTATGATAATTGCTTGTCCTTTGTAAAATGATAGGAGTAAGGGAAGTGTGCTTTATTTGTTTTAGATATTCAAGCGCCAAAATATTGTTTGGCATAGACACAATGTCTATTATTTCCTTTTCTGTTGCAAAATTTATTTCTCCTATTTTTATCATGTCCACAAGTGTTTTTGTAAGAGATATTGGATGGCTATCTCCATTTTGGATATAATTTTTGTATGTAGTATTAAATGTTTCATTTGGTCGAGACAAATAGTCTGCAAGTTTGTATAATACACTTATGTTTTGGGTTTCGCATCCAAAAGATATGTGTGTCACGCCTTGTATTGCACTTGCAATTTTTACACCTGCCATTGCAAATATTTCTGCACTAGCAAGTGTGTATGGAGTGGGTATACCAACAACAAGGTCACATCCACATTCAACTGCAATTTTAGCGCGTGTATACTTGTCCATAATGCTAGGAAATCCACGTTGTACAAAGTTGCCACTCATAATACCAATGACTTTGTCAATACCATATTTTTGTTTTAATGTGTCAATTTGGTATTGATGACCGTTATGGAATGGGTTGTATTCACAAATAATAGCACAAATTTTCATTGCTTATAAAAAACTCCTTTACAAAACAGCACACAATATTGTATCCTAATTTCGTAAGTATATTTGTAATCTTATATATAAAAGTATAATATAAGGAGGCGTATTTTGTCATACAAATTTAGTGTTTTTGAAAAAAATCTACTAAAACGAGCCAAACAAAATATTTCCACTATTGTCTTGCCTGAGGCCGATATGGATGAAAGGGTGAGACAGGCAGGAGAGTATGTTGCAAAGCACAAAATTGCCAGAGTTGTGTTTTTGACAAATGGCAAAAGTGCCCATGTCGACACAGAATATTTGCGTTATGTCGATATACATGACAAAGTATTATGTGAAGGGCTTGCAGACGCATTGTATGTTGCTAGAAAAGAAAAAGGATTGACAAAAAAGGAAGCCAAAAACCTTGTCAAAGACCCTGTGTATTTTGGAACAATGATGTTGCATCTAAACATGGTGGATGGATTAGTTTGTGGCGCTTGTCATAGCACGGCAGATAGCATTCGACCAGCATTGCAAGTTATAAAGAGCAAGCATGGAATAGTTTCTAGTTTTATGTTATTAGATACACCAACAAAATATGGCGACAATGGACTTGTTATGTTGAGTGATTGTGCAATAAATGTAGCACCTACACCTGAACAACTTGTAAGTATTACACAAGACACAGCCAAAAGTTATATTGATGTTGTAAAGAAATCTCCACGTGTTGCAATACTCAGTTATTCCACAAAGGGTAGCGGCAAGGGAGAAAGTGCTGACGCTAGTAGAAAAGTGGTTGAATTGTTGGATAAACAAAAATGCGATTTTGTCTATGACGGCGAGTATCAAATGGATAGTGCCATTGATAAAACAACTGCAAAATTAAAAGCGCCAAATGGCAAAATACAAGGGGATGCTAATGTATTGATATTTCCAAATTTAGAGAGTGGCAATATTTGTTACAAAGCAATATCTCGTTTTGGCAAAGCAAGGGCAATTGGACCAATATGCCAAGGATTTAACAAACCTGTAAATGATGTTTCGCGTGGTGCAACGGCAAGCGAGATTGTACTAATCATTGCAATAACATCATTACAAAATAGATTATAAAAGGGAGACAATTATGAAAATTTTAGTTATTAACGCAGGAAGCAGTTCATTAAAGTTTCAATTACTTGAACCAGAAACAAAAACAGTTTTAGCAAAAGGAAATGCAGAAAGGATTGGAGACGAGAATAGTTTTATCCGTTACAAAGCAAATGGTAGAGAAATACTAATTGATGATTATCTATCAAATCACAAAAAAGCACTTGAAATTATCTTGAACACACTAACAAGTCATGAAAATGGTGTGATACATGATATTAATCAAATTGGCGCATTTGGTCATAGAGTGGTGAATGTTGGAGAAGATTATTTTGATAGTGTCATAGTCACGCCAGAAATACTCGAAGATTTCAAACAAAAAGTTGATTTCAGCCCATTACACGTGCCTGCTGCAATTAGTGGCATTGAGGCATGTATGGAAGTAGCACCAGAGGTTAAAAATGTTGCAGTGTTTGATATTGGTTTTCACAAGACTTTGCCTGAATATGCTTATAGATATGCAATTCCAAAAGAAGACTATACCGAACTAAAAATTAGAAGATATGGTGCTCATGGTACAAGTCACAAATATGTATCACAAGAGTGTGCTAAACTTATGGAACGTCCAATCAGTGAACTCAAAATTATTACATGTCATTTAGGTAGTGGTGGCAGTATTACTGCTGTCAAAGGTGGACAAAGCGTAGATACATCAATGGGATTTACACCACTAGAAGGTATTATGATGGGCACAAGGTCGGGAGATATCGACCCAGCTGTTGTCTCATATTTGTGTCACAAAAGAGAAATGACAGTAGACCAAGTCATAAATAGATTAAACAAACAAAGTGGATTTTTGGGAGTATCTCAAACAAGCAATGATATGAGAGACATTCTTGCCAATTTGAGCAATCCTGACGTACAACTTTCTATGGATATATACAACTATCGTATCAAAAAATATATTGGTGCTTATGCTGCTGCTATGGGTGGAGTTGATGCTATTGTGTTTACAGCAGGTATTGGTGAGTATACGCCAGAGGTAAGAGAGGGTTCTTTACAAGGACTAGAATTTATGGGTATCAAACTCGATAAGCACAAAAATATCACTGCTCCACGTGGAGAACAAGTCAAAATAAGTGCTGACGATAGTGCAGTTGATATCTATATCATTCCAACTGACGAAGAATTAGTTATTGCACAAGAAACTGAAAAACTTGTAAAATAGTGTCATAAAACTTATTTTTATAATTGACAAAAGCCATTATATACTTTATAATGTAAAAGCAAATTTGATTAAAATTATTATAGGAGGTGCATAAGATGGCAGTACCAAAGGGAAAAGTAAGTAAAGCTAGAAGAAATTCTAGAAAAGCAAATTGGAAGATTTCAACACCTTCTATTGTTGAATGTCCTCATTGCCACGAATACACAAGACCTCATACAGTTTGTCCAAAATGTGGATACTATGACGGAGTAAAGAGAGTAGAAGTGTCAAAAGAAAATAAAGAAGCAAAATAGTAAAAAAGGTCGCAAAGTATGCGACTTTTTTTTGTTTTGAAAATGTTTTACAACATTGATAATAATTGCTAAAATATAATATAATATTTTATGAGGTTGATATGAAATTTGTAGTAGATAGTTTTGGTGGTGACCACGGCGTTAGTGAAGTCGTCCGTGGTGTAGTAGAAATATTGAATAAATATAATGATGTTGAAATTATAATAACAGGCAATGAACCAAGCATAAAAAGTGAACTTGATGCTTTGGGTTATAGTGGAGAAAGATTGACTGTTGTCCACACAACAGAGTTTATAACAAATGATGACACACCAACATCGGCAATTAGGACCAAACTTGACAGCTCTCTTGTTCGTGCGTTTGATTTTTTGAAACAAGACGATGTTGACGGGCTATTGTCATTAGGTTCTACGGGCGCGATTTTGACGGGTGGTTTTATGAAAATAGGTCGTATTAAAGGCGTTTCTCGTCCAGCACTTTGTCCAACTTTGCCAACAGTAAATGGTAGGAGTGTGTACATAATGGACTGTGGAGCAAATATGGATTGTAAGCCAGAAAATTTGGTGCATTTTGCTCTTATGGGCAATGCGTATTTGCAAAATGTCAAAGGTATTGAAAAGCCTCGAATTGCACTTTTGAGTGTGGGGACAGAAGAACATAAAGGAAATGAACTAGTGCATGAAGTATATCCACAACTCAAAGATTTAGACATAAACTTTGTTGGCAATATGGAGGCTCGTGACTTGCTGTCAGGTCAATTTGATTTGATAGTCTGTGACGGATTTAGTGGCAACGTTTTACTAAAAAGTGCAGAAGGTGCAATACTGTCTTTATTGTCAGTATTAAAGAGTGAAATTAAGAGTAGTTTTTGGAGCAAAATTGGATATTTGTTTATGAAAAAATCATTTAGAAATGTCAAAAATTTGCTTGATTATAACAATCATCCAGGTGCTGTATTTATGGGTTGTAAAAAACTTATTGTCAAAGCGCATGGTTCAAGCAAACACACATCAATTGCAAAATCAATTGAACTCTTGTATGAATCACAAAAATCAAATCTAATTGAGAAAATATCAAGTTCTGTCAATAGCAATTAGGGTGGACTATGAATATAGAAAAAATTGAAGACATTTTGCAATACACATTTTTTAACAAATATTTACTAAAAACTGCACTCACGCACAGCAGTTATGGACATGAAAACGGTGTGGGAGATTATGAATATTTAGAGTTTGTTGGAGATAGTGTTATGGGTATGATAGTTACAGAATACCTATACAAAAATATTCCTAGTGATGTGGGCACATTATCAAAACTCAAAGCAAGTCTAGTTAGTACAGAAAATTTATGTGAAATTATGCAAAAAATGGGCTTAAATAAATACATTTTAGTGGGTAAATCAATGGCAGTATCACATCCTAAAAAGATATATGCAGATGTATTCGAAGCCATTGTTGCTGCAATGTATTTTGACGGTGGATTTGCTCTTGCAAAAGCATTTGTATTAGACAATGTCATTATAGACAAAAATAATGTTGACGAGCATTTGAATAACTGTATTGATTATAAAACTACACTACAAGAATTTGTTCAAAAAGATATCAAGGAAAGAATTGATTATGTCGTTGTATCTCAAAGCGGCAAAGACCACGAAAAACAATTTTTGATTAGTGTATTACTGGGTGGAAAAGAACTCGCAAGATGTAGTGGTTTTAGTAAAAAAGATGCAGAGCAAAAATGCGCAAAAGAGGCACTTGAAATATTGAAAAATAGGTAGAAATACCTATTTTTTCATTTTCTTTTTAGTATGTTGTATGATATACTAATATTGTGTTAGTTTGTGTCCATTGTCATTTAAGATATGGATTACAAGAAGTTGTACTTTATGGAGGACCTATTTTGAATTTTAAGAGTCTAGAAATTGTGGGGTTCAAATCATTTGCTGACCCAATCAAAATTACATTTGAAGATGGTATTACAGCCATTGTTGGACCAAATGGTTGTGGTAAAAGTAATGTTGCTGATGCAATCTCATGGGTACTTGGCGAACAAAGTAGCAAAAATTTGAGAGCATCAAATATGCAAGACGTTATATTCAAAGGGACAGAAAAGAGAAAGAGTCTGTCTTTTTGTGAAGTCACTTTGTGCTTTGACAATACAAACAAAATCTTCAAAAGCGATTTTGACGAGATTTCTATTACGAGGAAATTATATCGCAGTGGCGATAGCGAATATATGCTAAATGGTGCTACTTGTAGGCTAAAAGATATCACTGAACTTATTCGTGATAGTGGTATTGGTAAGGGTGGATATAGTATCATTGGACAAGGTCGAGTAGAAAAGATTATTAATTCAAAACCCGAAGACCGTCGTGCTATTTTTGAAGAAGCCGCAGGAATTGCAAAGTTTAAGGACAAAAAAGTAGACGCAGAACGCAAACTAGAACGTGCGCAAGACAATCTAAACCGCGTGAAAGACGTTATGACAGAGATAGAACGACGTCTTGGACCTTTGAAAAAGCAAAGCGAAAACGCAAAAAAATATCTCGAACTCAAAGAACAATTAAAAGTTCTTGAAGTCAATTCATATATTTACCAATATGACAGTGCAAGCGACAATAAACAAGTCATATTAGATAGGATAAATGCGCTTGCTGATGACCTTGAAGTAAAGAGTCAATCACTTGATAAAATTCAAGCATCATACAACGAAAATTTTGAAAAAATATCTAGTCTAGATAGCGAAGTTGCAAAACTGCACGAGGAGCAAATTGAGTTGCGTGTCGAACTTGAAAAACAAGCAGGCAAAAGCAATTTGATAAACGAAAGAATGTCTAATCTTGAACAGGATAGTGAAAGACTCAAAGAAGAATATCAAAAAATCAATCAATCTCTTGAACAAGACAAAAACACACTTGATACAAAAATAAGAGAAAAAACAAATTTGCAAACACAATTTGCAAGTCTTGAAGCAGAAATAAAAGAGACAGAAGAAAGATACAATAAAATTGTTGCTGAACTGCAACAAAGTGAAAATGATGCAGAAGAGGCACAAAAAAGAATTTTTGATGCACTAAATAAATTAGGTGACGTAAAGGCAAAAATTTCTGCTCTTGAAACAGAAAAAGTAAATTATCAAAACAATGTTGACTCTCTAAACGAACAACTAAAAGAGTATGAAGAGCGTGTAGAACAGGCAAAGCAAAACAAAACTGATAGCCAAAAACAAGCAGATGAGATAACAAAACAAATCAATAATGAAAAAATCAATTTGGACAATCTTATTAATAAGCAAAATGAGTTGACCAAATCTATTCGTTTGCTTGAAGGGGATATTGGTAATGACACGTATACCATAAAAACTCTTGAACAGAAAAAGAAAATTTTGGAAGACATGATAAAAGAGTTCGAAGGATATCAAGGCAGTGTCAAAAGGTTATTGATAGATGCAGAAAAAGCAAAAATATTAAAAGATAAAATGGTCGGTGTTTTTGCAAGTTTGATTGATGTGCCTGCAAAGTATCAAACGGCTATTGAAATGGCGCTTGGGTCAACACTTCAAAATATCATCACATATGACGAAAATGGAGCAAAAGACCTTATTGGTTATTTGAAACAAAGAGAATATGGTAGAGTGACATTTTTGCCACTCACATCTATAAAGCCTAGATATTTTGATAGTGAATATCGCAGATATCTAAACACAACAGGTTGTTTTGGTCTTGCAAGTGAACTTATATCTTATGATAAGAGTATTGCAAATATTGTGTCTAGTTTTTTAGGAACAACAGTCATTGTTGACAATATAAATACAGCCGTGCTGCTTGCAAAACAATCACGTTATTCATTTAAGATTGTCACACTTGAAGGGGATATAATAAACCCACTTGGCAGTATGACGGGTGGTAGTAGAAAACAAATTGCCAATATTTTGGGTAGAGAAAATGATGTTGCAGAGACTACAAAACTTATAAATGACGTCACAAACAAACTTGCTGTAAAACAACAACAATACAACAAAATGATAAAAGACCAAAATCAATTGGTAGAAGATGTCAAATTAAAAAGTGAACAAGTGCACAATCTTGAAATTAGTAGAGCGACAAAACTCGAACAATGCGAAAAATTTGCAGAAATCTATGCTGATGTAGAAAACGAATGCAATAAATGCCGCAGCGAGATTGATAAGAGTTTGCAAATACTTGAAAGTATTAAGACCAATTTGTCTAATATGTCAAGTGTGCAAACAGATTATGACAATTCAAGCAATGGTGTTATACAAACAACCAAATCAGAGCATAATACACTCAAAATCAAACGTGATGAATACAATTCAAAACTTCTAAATGACAAGATTGAGCTTGCACGTATAAATGGTGAGATTATTTCTTGTACGACAGAAATTGATAGACTTAATATAGAAATTGCAAATAATTCTCACGAAAAACAATATCTTGAAAATGAAATTCTCAAAAACAACGATTTGGCAGTTTCTTATAAGAACATGGCAGAACAAAGCGACAGTGTTGATATAAAAGAAATGAGTCGTAAACTCAATGAGACAAAAGCACAACTTCGCACACTTGAAGAGACCAAGAAAACAAATCAAGAGTCACTAAGAAGACTCGAAGAACAACGTATGAGTTTGTCTACCGAAGTGTCTAGATTGCAAGAGAAAAAGTATCAACAAGAAATGGCACTCGCAAAGATTGATACAGATATCGAAACAATGCAAGAGCGTGTTTGGACAGAGTATGAATTGACTTATACTACTGCTTTGCCTTATAAGAAAGAGTATTTTGATATAAAGGCAGCAAATACAGAAATTTCAAGACTCAAAAAAGAGATAAGTATGCTTGGTTATATAAATGTCAATGCTATTGAAGACTATAAGAACGAAGAAGAGCATTATGGCACATATTACAAGCAATACGAAGACGGCACAAAAGCAAGCGAAGACTTGAAAAAGATTATAAAAGATTTGTCTAACGAAATGATAATAAGATTCCAAGACGAGTTCAAGAAAATCAATGACAACTTTGGTATTGTATTCAAAGAACTCTTTGGAGGGGGTAAAGCAAGACTTGAATTATCTGGTAGTGATGATATTTTGGAGGCAGGTGTTGATATTATTGCAGAGCCTCCTGGGAAGAAATTATCAAACATCACATTGCTATCTGGTGGAGAAAAGGCACTAACAGCTATTGCAATATTGCTTGCAATACTTAGACTTCGTCCAATGCCATTCTGCTTGCTTGACGAGATAGAAGCAGCACTTGACGAAGCCAATGTTGATAGATTTGCAAACTATATAAAAAGATTCTCTGACAAAACACAATTTATTGTTATCACACACAAAAAACCAACTATGGAACATGCTGACAATTTGTATGGTGTCACAATGGAAGAGAAGGGAGTCAGTAAGATTGTTTCAGTCAAACTCGCTGATGCAGTCAAAAATGTAGAAGGAGACTAATATGGGTATATTTTCGAAATTTTTCAATGCACTTAAAAAGACAAAAGATAGTTTAGCAGCAAAAATATCCAGTATTTTTGTGGGCGAACTTGATGATGATTTTTATGAAGAATTGGAATATATCCTTATCTCATCCGATATGGGTGCAGAAGCATCTAGTGAAATAATTGCCGAAGTTAAATCTTATGCAAAAAAACATAAGATAAAAAGTGCAGAAGAGTTCAAAAAAGTGCTACGACAAGTTATGATAGATAGTTTGTCTAGTATGGAACAAGAAGATGAATTTCCTATGGCAATCACATTTATTGGGGTCAATGGTGTGGGAAAGACAACAAGCATTGGCAAATTGGCTCACTATTATAAATCACAAGGTAAATCCGTATTGATGATAGCAGGTGACACTTTCCGTGCGGCTGCAAGCGACCAACTCACAGAATGGAGCAAAAGAGCAGGAGTGAGAATTGTCAAATACACCGAGGGCGCCGACCCGGGAGCTGTTGTCTTTGACGGATTATCGAGTGCGATTTCAAAAAACGATGACGTCGTCTTAATAGACACTGCTGGTCGTCTTCACAACAAATCTAATCTTATGGACGAGTTGAAAAAAATAAGTAATGTCGAACACAAAGTGTGGAAGGATAGAACAACAAAAAATTATATTGTTTTAGACGCAACCACAGGACAAAACGCTTTGTCACAAGTAAAAGCATTTGACGAGAGTGTGGGAATTGACGGTATTGTGCTCACAAAATTAGACGGTACTGCAAAAGGTGGCATAGTCTTTGCAATTGCTAAGGAATATCACATTCCAGTGGTTTTTGTCGGCACGGGCGAAGGACTAGATGATATGGTGCCATTCGATGCAAAAGAATTTGTTGAGAATATTATTTAGTAGAATATATTTCTATGGTTGTTTGCCGTAGAAATATATTTTTATTTTTATAAATAAATGTTGACTTATAAAATAAAACAATGTACAATATGTAAAGTAAAAATACTTTACAACGGAGGCAATATGGAAATAGAGAAAAATATCGCTGTTTGTAATATGATTGATGTTTATGGCAGGTTGCTCACTGACAAACAAAATGATGTTATGAAAAAGTATTTTTATTATGACAATTCTTTGGCAGAGATTGCAGAAGAATTGGGCACCACTAGACAAGCAGTCAGTGATCTTATTTCAAGGACAGTAACTACTCTTGAAGATTATGAGAAAAAGCTTCGTTTGGTTGAAAAAAATGAGGAAATTATCAGCATTTGTAACGAAGTGATGTATGGGGAATTGTCTCCAAAAGCAAAGAAGCAAAAGATAAACGAGATTATCGATATTGTTGGTGCGTAAGGAGGCAGTATGGCATTTGGAACATTAAGTGAAAAATTATCTCATATTTTTTCTAAATTGACAAAACGTGGCGTACTTACAGAACTTGAAATCAAACAAGCAATGCGTGAGATAAGGATTGCATTACTCGAAGCAGATGTCAATTTTTTGGTAGTCAAAGAACTTGTGTCAAAGATTAGTGAAAAGGCTCTTGGAGAGAGAGTGCTAAAATCATTGACCCCTGGACAACAAGTTGTAAAGATTGTCAACGAAGAATTGATTGCTCTTATGGGTAGTACAAACGCAAAACTTGCAGTATCTTCAAAACCACCAACAGTTATTATGATGTGTGGCTTGCAAGGTGCAGGTAAAACAACAATGTGTGGCAAACTTGCAAAACTGCTTAAAAAACAGGGCAAAAAGCCATTGCTTGTTGCTTGTGATATATATCGACCAGCAGCAATCAACCAACTAAAAGTTGTGGCAAAGAGTGTTGATGTGCCTGTATATGACGAAGGTACAAATGACCCAAGAAAAACTGCTAAAAATGCAGTGAAACTTGCTGAAAAACAAGGATATGATACAATCATTATAGATACAGCAGGTAGATTGCATATAGCAACAGACCTAATAAACGAACTAAAAGATATCATCAAAGAGGTCAAACCAGACGAAATACTTTTGACTGTCGATGCTATGACAGGACAAGACGCTGTAACAGTCGCAGAGACATTCAACAAAGAATTGAATATTACTGGTGTTATACTAACAAAACTTGATGGTGATACTCGTGGTGGTGCTGCTCTTTCTATCAAGTATATTACAGGAAAACCAATCAAATTCTGTGGTGTTGGAGAGAAAATGGACGATATTGAACCATTTTATCCAGACAGAATGGCGTCACGAATACTTGATATGGGCGATGTGCTAACTCTTATTGAAAAAGCACAAGAAACGTTTGACGAAGAAGAAGCAAAAAAAATGGAGAAAAAACTCCGTGAAAACAGTTTTACTTTGTCAGACTATCTAGTACAATTTGAGCAAATTAAGAAAATGGGTGATTTGGGTGGTATATTATCTTTAATACCAGGCGCAGGCAAGATAAAAAACGCAATCAATCAAATTGACCCAAAACAAATAGAACATGTAAAGGCAATAATACTATCAATGACTCCGGAAGAGAGAGAACATCCAGAGATGATAAAAGGTAGTAGAAAACAAAGAATTGCAAATGGTTCTGGTAGAAGCATACAAGATGTAAACCAATTACTAAAACAGTATGAACAAACCAAAGAAATGATGAAGCAATTCAAAAATAAAAAATTTGGTGGATTTGGGAGATTCCCATTCTAATATAAAAAACAAAGGAGAGAGAAAAATGGCAGTAAAAATTAGATTAACAAGATTAGGAGACAAGAAAAATCCTTTCTATCGTATAGTTGTAGCAGATAGTAGAAAGGCAAGAGACGGTGAATATATCGAAAAACTCGGTACATACAATCCAACAGTACATCCTGTTGAATTGCACCTAGATGTTGAAAGCACAAAGAAATGGATTGCAAACGGTGCACAACCAACAGAAACAACACGTACTTTGCTTGTCAAAGAAGGTATTTTACCTGCAAGAACAAAAACTGCTCCAAAAACTGATAAAAAGAAAAAGGATTAATATTCTTTAATTTTATTAAGTTAGGAGAGAAATATGGAAGAATTAGTAAGATACATTGTGCAGGAACTAGTTTCTGACCCAAGCTTGGTTGAAGTGACAATGACACCAGAAAGTGACACAGTTATGGTCATCAATGTCAAAGTTGCAAAAGAAGAAATGGGCAGAGTGATTGGAAAGGGTGGCAATATTGCTGACTCTATTCGTCGCATTGTTCGCGCATCAACATACAAATCTGACAAAAAATATATTGTGAAAATAGGAGAAAAAGAGTAATCATACTCTTTTTTCATTATTATGGATAAAATTGCAGTTGGCGTAGTGGCAAAACCACAAGGGCTAAAAGGCGAAATCAAAGTCCAAGTATATTCAAGTGAAATGTCACATTTAGTGAATGTGACAAGTGTTTTTGTTGCTTGCAAAGAATATGGTGTTGCTTCAAGTGTGATAAGACAGGGTAGTTGGTATATTAAACTACAAGGTCTAAATTCAATAAATGACGTTGAAAATTTACGTGGGCAAGAAGTGTTTATTCTTCGTAGTCAGGCTCACAAAAAGAATAAAAATGAAGAATATGTGGTCGATATGATAGATTGCAAAATAGTAGACAAAAATGGCAAAGAGTATGGCACAGTCGATAGAGTAGAAAACTATGGTGCAAGTGATATAATATTTTGCTCTTCAAAAACTAATTTTAGTTTTCCAAACGTTGCAGGCGTTATTAAAAAATATGATATTGACAATCAAAAAATTGTTGTAGATGCTAAAAGATTTGAGGAGGTAGTAGTGTATGAGAATTGATATACTAACACTATTTCCAGAGATGTTTACACCACTCACTACAAGTATCATTGGTCGAGCACGAGACAAAGGAGCATTTGAGCTAAATATAATCAACATTAGAGATTTTAGCAAAGACAAACATCAAAAGACTGATGACTATCCATTCAGTGGTGGTGATGGTATGGTAATGACGCCACAACCACTTTATGATGCAATAATGAGTGTAAAAGATGACAATTGCAAAGTTATCTATTTATCACCAAAAGGCAAGACTTTATGTCAAAAAGTGGTAGAAGAATTGTCAAAAGATGCCCACTTAATACTAATATGTGGTCATTATGAGGGTATTGATGAGAGAATTATTGAATTGCTTGTGGACGAGCAAATTAGCATTGGTGACTTTGTTCTTACTGGTGGTGAAATACCTGCAATGGCGCTTGTTGACAGCATTGCAAGATATTTACCAGATGTACTTGGTAGCAAGACTAGTGTGATTGACGAAAGTTTCCACAACGGCTTACTTGAATATCCACAATACACACGTCCACGTGAATTTATGGGACTTAAAGTTCCTGACGTTTTATTGAACGGAAATCACAAAGAAATTGAGAAATGGAAAAATGAGCAAAGGATATTAGAGACCCAAAAGTATCGTCCTGATTTGCTAAAAAATTTTGAAAATAAAAAATAATTTTTGGGGAGATATATTATGTCAAAACAATTTGAACTAGCGACAATAAATTGGTTTCCAGGACATATGACAAAGGCACTTCGTATGATGGAAAAGGAACTAGAAGCAGTAGATGCAATTTTGTATGTGCTGGATAGTCGTGCGCCATTTTCTTGTCTCAATCCAAAACTCAATATTGTTGCAGGTAACAAACCAATTATATATATCCTAAACAAAGCTGATATGGCTGATGAGAACAAAGTAAGAGATTGGGAAAAATATTTTTCACAAACCAATCGTACTATTGTATTAGATTCATCAAAATCAAATTCAACAAAACGAATTGAGTCAATAGTAAGAGAAGTTTTGTCTGCAAAAATTGAAAAGTATGCAAAAAAGAATATCAATGCAACTATTAGACTTATGGTAGTAGGTGTTCCAAATTGTGGCAAAAGTACGCTTATCAATAATTTGTGTGGCAAGGCAAGAACTCAAACAGGCAATATTGCAGGTGTCACTCGTGGCAAACAGTGGGTGAGATTGTCTAGTGGGATAGAGGTATTAGACACACCGGGAACATTGTGGCCTGCGTTTGATAACAATTTGGTCGCACATCATTTGGCATATATTGGTAGTATAAAAGAAGATGTGCTTGATATTCCAAGTCTAGCTCTTGATTTTATAAGTGAACTTATTTTGCTTGATAAAACAATTTTAGAGAAAAGATACAAATTTGAAATTGATAGTGACATGCAACCACTGGAAATATTAGAGAAGATTTGCAAATCTCGCGGATTTCTTGTAAAAGGTGGAGAGTATGATTATGACAAGGGTGCAAACGCACTGATTACAGATTTCAAGAAAGGTTATCTTGGGAACATCACATTAGAAAGTGTGGACGATATTAGGAAGTTAAAGAAAAATGATAGAAAAAAATAAAATCACCAGTTTAGTTCAATATGATAGAGCACAAAATTGTAAATTGGTTGCTGGAATTGACGAAGCAGGACGAGGGCCATTGTTTGGGCCTGTGACTGTTGCTAGTTGTATTATGCCACTAGACGATGACAATATCATTGAAGGAATAAATGATAGTAAAAAGTTGACTGCAAAAAAACGTGATAAATTGTATGACGAGATAATAAGTAAAGCAATTTGTTATCATGTTGCTATGATTGACAACAATAGAATAGACCAAATCAATATTCTAGAAGCAACAAAAGAGGGTATGAGAGAGTGCGTCGACTCTCTTTCAGTCAAACCAAATATTGTGTTAATTGACGCAGTAAAGATTGATTGTGATATACCCACAATATCAATTATAAAAGGCGATGCAACCAGTTATAATATTGCTTGTGCATCCATTCTTGCAAAGGTGTCACGTGATAGGTATATTGACAGCATTGCAGATGGTTATAGTCAATATAATATTGCCCAAAACAAAGGATATCCCACAAAAGAACACACACAAGCAGTAAAGAAATATGGACCAAGTCCATTGCATAGAAAATCGTTTCTAAAAAACATTGATAAGTGGTAAAAAATGAATACAAAAAGATTTGGAGAAAAAGGCGAAAATATTGCAACAGCATATCTAAAAAAAAATAAATATAAAATTTTAGATAGAAATTATAGAACAAAGTTGGGTGAGATAGATATTGTTGCATTAAAAGGCAAAACAATATGTTTTGTCGAAGTCAAATATCGAACAACTATATCATTTGGATTGCCAAGAGAGAGTGTTACAATCACCAAACAAAACAAAATTAGACGGGTGGCTCAACAATATTTATTAGAGAATCAAATGTATGATGTGCCTGTCGAATTTGATGTATTAGAAATCACTAATGAAGGGTGTAATCTAATATTGCAAGCATTTTGAAAAAAGTCAAAAAAATGCTTGAAAAATATAATATTATATGATATTATTATGCAGTGACTCGTATGTTCCGCTATGGTTAGTGCCACATTGAACATATAAAAAAGTTTACGGAGGTTAGTCATTATGAATATTATTGATACTATCGAAAAAGAAGGACAAAAAGCAACAGTAGACAATTTTAATGTTGGTGACACTGTCAAAGTGTTTGTCAAAATTGTTGAAGGAACAACAGAAAGAATTCAAGTATTTGAAGGCGTTGTAATTGCAAAGAAACATTCTAGTGTTCGTGAAACATTTACTGTTCGTCGTGTTTCTTATGGTGTTGGAGTAGAAAAGACATTCTTGCTACATAGCCCAAGAATCGACCATATCGAAGTTGTCAAGAAGGGTAAAGTTAGACGTGCAAAATTGTACTATCTACGTGCTCGTTCAGGCAAAAGTGCTAGAATTGAAGAAAAGAAATAATATAAAAAAGTCGCTTTGTATAGGCGATTTTTTTTATTTTATTTTGTTTTTCAAAAATTTTTGATAGTGTCCAATTTGGTTGTCAAAGAATTTGATTGATTGTATACTAAAAATAGTTTTAAGTTTTATGGAGAGATTATGCTGGCGATTACAAAGAGTTATGGACTAAACGGACTTGACGGATATAGTGTCAAAGTCGAAGTTGATGTAAATAATGGTCTTCCCAAATTTGAAATTGTTGGGCTTGTAGGCACAGCAATCAAAGAGAGCAAAGAAAGAGTAAAGAGTGCGATAAAAAATAGTGGATACTCTTTTCCTGTATCCAATATTACTTGCAATCTAGCACCTGCGGATATCAAAAAAGATAGTCCAATGTATGATTTGCCAATTGCAATTGCTGTACTAAAATCTACTAGACAAATTGATACTAAACAATTAGATAAATATATTATTGTAGGAGAATTGTCACTAGATGGTAATGTGTGCAAAGTCAATGGCGTTTTGCCAATACTTATTTCTGCAAAAGAAAACGGATTTACCAATTTTATCATTCCACAAGAAAACATGGCAGAAGCAAGTTATATAAAAGGTATCAATGCTTATGCAGTGACGTCTCTAAAACAGGCTGTTGATTTTTTGTGTGGCAAAGAAGATATTGCAAAGATTGATAACAAAGATTATGATGTCATTATCAATAATACTACTTACACGCATGATTTTAAGTATGTTATGGGACAGACGCAAGCAAAAAGGGCACTTGAAATTGCAGCTGCTGGTGGACACAATATTCTAATGGTAGGGCCACCAGGAAGTGGTAAGACAATGCTTGCAAAATGTTTTCCGTCCATTCTTCCAGATTTGACATTTGACGAAGCGCTTGAAGTGACAAAAATACATAGTATTGCAGGTACACTTAATTTGCAAGACGGTATTATTAGCAAAAGACCTTTTAGGAGTCCACATCACACAGCGACAACAGTTGCAATTGCTGGTGGTGGAGCAAAAGCAAAACCAGGAGAAATTAGCCTTGCAAACAATGGAGTGTTGTTTCTTGACGAATTACCAGAATATTCTCGTGCAACTCTTGAATGTTTGAGACAACCATTAGAAGACGGAGAAATTACAATTTCTAGAAATGCAATGAGTGTTAAGTATCCAGCACGTTTTAGTTTGATTGCTAGTATGAACCCTTGTCCTTGTGGCAACTATGGTAGCAAAGAAAAAGAGTGCAAGTGCACTCCACAAGCAATACATAATTATTTGAAAAAATTGAGTGGACCACTAATGGATAGAATAGATATGCATGTCGAAGTCGACAACGTATCTTATGCTGACCTAAATACAAAAAAATTGGAAGAACCAAGTGCGGATATAAAAGCAAGAGTGGTAAAAGCAAGACAAATTCAACGTGAAAGATTTTTGGGTACAAATATTCGTTGCAACAGTCAAATTGATGATAAAATGTTGAGACAATGTTGTCAAATTGACGAAAACTGTCAACAGATATTAAAAAGTGCATTCGAACTTTTGCATTTGTCAGCAAGAGCATATAGCAGAATACTAAAAGTAGCAAGAACAATTGCTGACCTAGATGATTCAAAGGATATACAAGAAAATCATATAATCGAAGCATTGTCGTATAGAAGTTTAGATAATAAATATTGGAATTTATAATGAATTATACAGAACTTGAAAAAACATATATTTGGATATCATATATTGAAGATATTGGGTACAAGAAACAGAAAATGTTGCTTGACCTTTTTGATGACCCTACAATTTTGTATAAAGATACTATTAGATACAAAAGTCATATCATTGAAATAATTGGAGAAAAACACTACAATCAATTAATCGATTTGGTAGAAGATAAGGTAATTGAAAAGTATATTGTTAATTTAGAAAATTTAGGAATCAAAGTTGTTACATTAGTCTCAAATAATTATCCTGAATTACTAAAAAACATTGATACACCACCACTTGTGTTATACTGCAAGGGCGATATATCACTACTAAACAAAGAGTGTATATCTGTTGTGGGTACTAGACGTATGACTAGATATGGCAGTGACGTTACCAAAAAGTTTGTGACAGTACTTGCAAAATCTGGATTAGTTATTGTGTCCGGACTCGCTGACGGTATTGACACGGTATCACACAAAACGGCTCTCGAAGTAGGTGGCAAAACTATTGCTGTTCTTGGCAGTGGAGTCAATCATATTTATCCTGCAAACAACACTGAACTTGCTAAAAATATTGTTGCAAATGGTGGACTTATTTTGAGTGAATACAAGCCTAATACCGAACCAAAAGCCTTTCATTTTCCAATAAGAAATCGAATAATAGCTGGACTTTCAAAAGGTGTTTTGTTATGTGAAGCAACACTAAATAGTGGCTCAATGCACACAAAACAGTATGCACTTGATTATGGTCGTGATTTGTTTGTCGTGCCGGGTAGAATAAATGATATATACAGTGCTGGTTGCAATGCAATTTTGAGAGATTTGCAAGGAGCAATGGTGCTAGAACCAAATGATATACTCAAAGTATATCATAAAGATTTTTCTACAAAAAATGTCGAACAACCAAGCGTCGAAGTTACCATAACTGAACAAAATATACTTGACATAATTGGTAATGATGATGTACATATAGACGAGATAATGTCAAAGTCAAAACTAGATGCTAAAACACTTATGACACAACTTATGAGATTGCAACTCAAAGGCCTAATCAAGACTTCGGGTGGCAACATTTATAGCAAATAATGGAGAGTAATAATGCAGTTAGTAATTATCGAAGGTGTGGGAAAAACTGATACAATAAAGAAATATTTGGGCAAAGATTTTGAAGTCGTTGCAACAAAAGGACATATAAGAGATTTGCCTACAAATTCGCTCGCAGTTGATATCAAAAATCATTTTGAACCAATATACGTCAACAAGCCTGACAAAAAAGCAATTATAAATATGCTAAAAGAAAAGTCAAAAAAAGCAGATAAAATATATCTTGCAACTGACCCTGATAGAGAAGGAGAAGCAATTAGTTGGCATATTGCGCACATTTTAGGACTTGGAGCAGATGCAAAGGTGCGTGTGACTTTTAATGAAATTACACACGATGCAGTCGAACGTGGCATGGCATCACCTAGAATAATTGACCAAAATCTTGTCAATGCACAACAAGCAAGAAGAGTCCTTGATAGACTTGTGGGTTATAAACTATCTCCTATAATCTGTAAGAAAATTCAACCAAAACTCTCTGCTGGTCGTGTACAATCTGCAACACTAAAACTTATTGTTGATAGAGAACGTGAGATACGTGCTTTTGTGCCACAAGAGTATTGGACTTTGCAAGGATTATTTACAAAGAAAAATAGTAGTGAAGAATTCAAATCTTTGCTATCTAAATATAAAGGTAAAAAAGTAGAGATAAACAACAAAGAACAAATGGACACTGTGATTGAATACATAAAAAATCACGATTTGGTTGTTTCAAATGTAAAAAAGAGTGTGGGTCATACACATCCAACACCACCATACACAACATCTACAATGCAACAAGACGCTTTGAATAAATTGGGTATGTCAATTGCTAGAACCAGTGCGGCTGCTCAACAACTGTACGAAGGTGTTGAATTAAAGGGAGAAGGCAAGGTTGCTCTCATCACTTATATTAGAACAGACTCTGTGCGTATTGCACCAGAAGCAATTAAAATGGCAAGGTCATATATATTAGATAAATATGGCGAAAAATACTTGCCAGCAGCAGCAAATGTTTATAAGACAAAGAAAAGCGCACAGGACGCTCACGAAGCAATTCGTCCTATCAATCTAAATAGAACGCCAGAGAGTGTCAAAGAGTTTTTGAGTGCAGACAACTATAAATTATATAAATTAATATACAACAAGTTCCTTGCTTGCCAAATGGCAGATAGTACTTATAATAGTGTAGTTGTTGATATTGAGTCAGGAGATTATAGTTTTAGAACAACAGGTAAGACACCTGTATTTGACGGATTTACAGTTGTTTATAATAATGATAAAAAGAAAAAAGAAGAAAGTAGCGACAGCGATGATAGTGAAGGAGAAAATGTCAAAGTACCAGAACTTGAAAAAGGTGAATTGCTTGATATAAAGAAATTGACTCCAACACAAAAGTTTACCAAAGCACCAAGCAGATATACCGAAGCAACACTTGTTAAAGAAATGGAAGACAAGGGAATTGGTCGTCCTGCAACTTATGCACCAACTGTTGCTCTTATAGCAAACAGAAATTATACAGAGAAAAATGGTAAAGAGTTAGTGCCAACAGAACTTGGATTCTCTGTTGTTGAATTGCTTGAAAAATATTTCAAGGATATTATAAATGTCAAGTTTACTGCTAATATGGAAAGTCAATTAGATGATATTGCAGAAAAGGGTGAAGACTGGCATATTGTCATTGAAAACTTTTATAAAGACTTTGTAAAACTTTTAGAGGTGGCAGATAAGGATAGTGTCAAAGTAAAAGTAGAACCAAAACCAACTAATGAAGTTTGCGAAAAATGTGGCAAACCAATGGTCATTAGAACAGGAAAATACGGCGAATTTATGGCATGTTCAAATTATCCTGCATGCAAAAATATAAAAAGTATAGAAAAGGTCGTCTCCAAATGTCCAAAATGTGGTGGAGATGTGCTAGAAAAACACAGCAAAAAAGGCAAAATTTTCTGGGGTTGCAGAAATTATCCAAAATGCGATTTTGTGTCTTGGGAACAACCAACTTCTCTTCGTTGTCCAAAGTGCAATTCTTATTTGACAGTAAAAACTGTTTATGGTAAAAATAGGTATACCTGTCTAAATAAAGAATGTGACTACGTTTATTATGATGAGAAGAAAGATGAAAAATAGAGTAAACATAATTGGGGCAGGTCTCGCAGGTTGCGAGGCCTGTTATCAACTTTTGACACGAGGATATGAAGTCCACTTATATGAAATGAAAACAATTAAAAAAAATCCAGTGCAAAAACTGGATACTTTTTGTGAACTTGTTTGTAGCAATTCACTAAAAAGTAACGAGATTACAAACGCTTGTGGGTTACTAAAAGAAGAATTGCGTATGCTTGACAGTATTGTCATATCTTGTGCAGACCAGTGCAAAGTGCCTTCGGGGAGTGCTTTGTCAGTCGATAGAAATATTTTGAGTACTCTTGTAACAGAGAAATTAAAGGAATTTCCTAATCTTACAATACATAATGAAGAAGTGTGTGACATTGATACCACAATACCAACTATTATTGCAACCGGGCCACTAACAAGCGATAAATTGTGTCAAGCACTCAAAAATTTGTTTGGTCAAGAATATTTATATTTTTTTGATGCAGTCGCACCAATTATTGATGCTGATAGTCTAGATAGCCAACATTACTTTTTTGCAGATAGATACAATAAAGGGACAAGTGATTATATCAATTGTCCATTGGACAAAGAGCAATATCTAGCCTTTTATAACAAACTAATAAATGCTCAAACTGTTACACTGAAAGATTTCGAAAATGATAAGGTATTTGAAGGGTGTATGCCTGTTGAAGTACTTGCAAAACGTGGTGTTGATGCTCTTCGTTATGGACCGATGAAACCAAAAGGTATTTGGCATCCAGTTACCAAACAAAGTTATTATGCTGTTTTGCAGTTGAGAAAAGAAAGTAATACAAACAATTTATATAACATGGTTGGATTTCAAACCAACCTTACTTTTGGTGAACAAAAAAGAGTGTTTAGCATGATACCAGCGCTCAAAAATGCAGAATTTGTACGATATGGTGTTATGCACAAAAATAATTATATAAATGCACCAACTCTAATAAACAAATTTTATCAACTAAAAAACCATCCAAATATATTTATTGCAGGTCAATTGTCTGGCGTTGAAGGATATGTCGAAAGCATTTCAAGTGGTCTTGTGTGTGGAATAAATATGGCAAAATTTCTTGAAGGCAATGAGTTGGTCGATTTTGGTAGATACACAATGATAGGTGCATTACCAAACTACATTTCGACAGCTGAACCTACGACGTTTCAACCAATGAGCAGCAATTGGGGTATTGTGCCACCCCTTGATGTGGTCATAAAAGATAAAAAAGAAAAAAATAAAAAATTGGCAGAAAGGGCAATAAATGCACTAAAACTATTATCAAAATATAAATAATATGATATACTTAAAAAGTGGGAGACATTCTCACATAGCAAAATGGAGAAAGATATGGAGCAAATGAGAGGAACAACAATTTTAGGCGTCAAACGCAACGGAAAGACTGTCATTGCAGGTGACGGACAGGTCACAATGCAAAATTCTGTTATTTTCAAAAATGACGCAAAAAAAGTTCGTAGAATTTATAATGACAAAGTAATTATTGGATTTGCAGGTGCAGTCAGTGACGCATTTGCACTATCAAACAGACTTGAAGAAAATCTTGAAAAATATAGTGGCAATTTGATGAGAAGTGTAGTCGAGATTGCACTTGGATTTAGAGAAGATAAATATGCAAGACAACTAGAAGCATTGATTATTGTGGCTGACAAAGACCAAATGCTTGTTTTGAGTGGTTCTGGTGAAGTATCCGAATTTGCAGAAGGAGTGTGTGCTATTGGTAGTGGTGGCAACTTTGCTTTTGCAGCTGCGGAAGCGCTTATTAGAAATACTGATTTGTCTGCAAGAGAGATTGCAGAAAAGTCAATGGAAATTACAGCAGATATATGTGTATTTACCAATCATCATTTCACAATAGAGGAGATATAGTATGAATTATTCCCCAAAAGAAATTGTTGCTGAACTTGATAAATATATTATTGGTCAAGACAAAGCAAAACGTGCAGTGGCAATTGCATTGCGCAATCGTTATAGAAGAAGTCAGTTGAGTGAAGAACTAAGAGAAGAAATCACTCCAAAAAATATTATCATGCAAGGACCAACGGGTGTCGGTAAAACAGAGATTGCAAGACGTCTTGCAAAACTAGTGAGTGCGCCATTTGTCAAAGTCGAGGCAACAAAATTTACAGAAGTAGGTTATGTCGGTCGTGACTGCGAGAGCATGGTACGTGATTTGGTCGAAGCAAGCGCAAGAATTGTTACAAACGAATTCAATAAACAAGTGTCTACCAAAGCAGATGAAATTGCTGTAAATAGACTAATTGATGTTTTGTATCCAAGATACAAGGACAACAATCCTGCAAAGTTGGTTGATGAGATAAAAGAACAAATACGTCAAGACATTTTGAGTGGCAAAATTGACGATGAAGAAGTCGAAGTTATGATAAAAGACAATCCAATGGGACAAGTATTGGGAGCAATACCAGTTGGACCAATGGGAGCAGAAATGGACGGAGACCCTTTTGCAGGACTTGGAGCATTGTTTGACGGCCGTAGAAAACCAAAGAAAATGACTGTCAAAAAAGCAAGAGCGATGTTTGTTGAAGAAGAAAGTTCAAAACTTATTGACAAAGATAGACTAAATGACGAGATAGTGCGTCGTGCAGAACAAGAAGGCATTATCTTTATTGATGAAATAGACAAGATTGCTACGCGTGGCAGTACAGGAAAAGGTCCAGACGTCAGTAGAGAAGGAGTGCAAAGGGATATTTTGCCACTTGTTGAAGGTAGCACTGTAAAAACCAAATATGGCATGGTCAAGACTGATTATATGTTATTTATTGCAGCAGGAGCATTTCACATAAGCAAGGTCGAAGATTTGATACCAGAGTTACAAGGAAGATTCCCAATTCGTGTTGAATTAAACAACCTTAGAAGTGATGACTTTTTCAAAATCTTGACACAACCAAAAAATGCTCTTACAATGCAGTATGTAAAATTGCTTGAAGTAGACCACATTCACCTAAAATATACTGACGAAGCATTGCATGAAATTGCTGACATGGCAGAGCGAGAAAATGAAACAAGCGAAAATATAGGGGCTAGAAGATTGCATACAATACTTGAAGCATTACTCGAAGACATTTCTTATAATGCTGGTGGAGATACACCAGACATCAATATTACAATTGACAAACCTTATGTACAAAAAGTGTTTGCTGATAAAATTAAGAAATATGATTTGAAAAAATACATTTTATAATTTGGAGCAGGTATGATAAACATTCCAAAGGGAACAAAAGATATATTACCAAAAGAGAGTTTTAAGTGGCACAAAGTGTATGATGTGACACGTCTTTTGGCACGCAAATATAACTTAAAAGAAATTGCAACGCCTACATTTGAGCACACGGAATTGTTTGTGCGTGGAGTGGGCGAGAGCAGTGATATGGTCAACAAAGAGATGTACACATTTCTAGACAAAGGCGACCGTAGTATTACACTGAAACCAGAAGGAACAGCCGGAGTGGCTCGTTCAGTCATTGAAAATAGTTTGTATGCTGACGCTTTACCACTAAAACTCTACTATATTACAAGTTGTTTTAGATACGAAAGACCACAAGCTGGCAGACTGCGTGAACACCACCAATTTGGTGTCGAACTGTATGGAGCAGATACAGCAGTATCAGACATTGAAGCAATATCAATTGCTATGGATTTTTATAAACAATTTGGTGTCGAACCAATAGTTAGACTCAACACTTTGGGTTGTGAAAAATGCCGTTCAAATTATATAGAAAAATTGAAAGAATATTACAAGCCACATTTGCATGAAATGTGCGAAGATTGTAGAGTGCGTTATGAAAAGAACCCATTAAGGATTCTAGATTGCAAGGTTGCTTCTTGCAAGGACATTACAAAAGGCGCACCAAGACTGCTTGATTGTGTTTGTGATGAATGCAAAGCAAAGTTTAATAATATTTTGAGTTTGCTCGATAGCGTTGGGATAAAATATGAAGTAGATGACAGGCTTGTTAGAGGTATTGACTATTACACAAATTTAGTATTTGAATTTTATGATACTGATAAAACTCTTGGACAAAGTGCACTCGGTGCAGGTGGTAGATACAATAATCTTGTAGGCGACCTTGGTGGGAAACCAACTCCTGTTGTGGGATTTGGTATAGGTATAGAAAGATTGTTAAATTATGTTGAAGCCAAAGGTAAGAATATTGAAAACAACGAAAATGTCGATTATTTTGTTGTGAGCATGGTAGACAATCCATATACTTTGCAAGTAGTAAAATATTTGCGAGAGAAGGGATACAACGTAGATTTTGATTTGTTAGAACGTAGTGTCAAAGCACAATTTAAGTATGCAAACAAAATAAATGCAAAATACACAATAACAATTGGCGAAGATGAGAAAAAGTCTGGCAAATTGTCTATCAAAGATATGTCAACTGGACAAGCAGAATACAAAAAATTAGAAGAAATATAGAGGACAAAAAGATGAAAAGAACATTGATTAAAAATGTTATTCCAGAAAAAGAAGTATTGATAAGTGGTTGGGTGGAAAATTTTAGAGATAAAAAGAGTATGATTTTTATTGTTCTAAAAGACATTAGTGGCAAAATTCAAATAACTATTGAAAAAGAAAAATATCCAGAATTAGTTAAAAAATTGGAGGGTGTGATTGTAAATAGTGTCTTATCCGTTCAAGGAGTGGCTCACATATCTCAATATGTCAAAATGGGTGGTGTTGAGATGATACCTACTGATATCAAGGTAGAAAGTATCGCTGCTGCATTACCTATCACAAAAGAAGCCAGTGTGGACCTAAAAATGGACTATCGCTGGATTGATTTGAGAGATGACAATAAAAGGCTTATATTTGAAATTACAACACTCGCAGAAATGGCAATGAGAGAATATACGACATCTCATGGATTTATTGAAATTCATACTCCAAAAATTTCCGGGCAATCTACCGAAGGCGGCAGTGAAGTATTTGCTCTTGATTATTTTGGACAAAAGGCATATTTGACTCAAAGTCCACAACTATACAAACAAATGGCTATGGCAAGTGGATTTGAAAAAGTATTCGAGATTGGCCCATGTTATCGTGCAGAACAATCATTTACGTCACGTCACGCAACAGAATTTATGGCTTTTGACGTTGAGATGAGTTATATCCAAAGTCACCATGATGTCATGGATATGGAAGAAGATATGATTAAATACGTCTTAAAAAGAGTGAATGACGAGTATGGTAACAAAATCAAAGAGGTCTTTGGAGTGGATGTCGTTGTTCCAACTACTGACTTTCCTCGTATTCCTTTTAGTCAAGTACAAGAAATTTTACACAATGAATATGGGGTAGAAAAGAAAAAAGACATGGACACAGAGACTGAAAGACTCATTTGTGATTATGTCAAAAAGACCTACAATAGCGAGTTCGTTTTTATTACTGAATACCCATTTGAATCAAGAGCATTTTATAGTATGAAATGTGAAGACAATCCAGTATATTCAAAAAGTTATGATTTACTCTGGAAAGACCAAGAAATAACAAGTGGTGCTCAAAGAGAACACAGACCAGATGTTTTGTCTAGTCAAATAGCAGAAAAAGGCATCGACCCAGCAAATATGTCAAATTATATTGACTTTTTTAGATATGGTTGTCCTTCACATGGCGGATACGCAATAGGACTGGCAAGATTTATTGCAAAATTATTGAATCTTGCGAGCGTAAAAGAGGCAACATACTTATTTAGAGGTCCAAATAGATTGTTGCCATAAGGAGAAAAAATGTCTAATCAAGATAATTGGCAAGAACGCACAATTCAGTTGATAGGAAAGGATGCTGTCAACAAACTCAATGATTCTAATGTTGCAGTTATAGGCATTGGTGGGGTTGGTGGATATGTCGCCGAAATGTTAGTGCGTGCAGGGCTTGGCAAAATCACAATTATGGATTTTGATTGTGTTTCAGTAACAAACATAAATAGACAAATTATTGCCACAACACAAAATGTTGGACAGAAAAAAGTCGATGTTATGGAGAAAAGACTTTTGGAAATAAATCCAAAATGTGTTATAACAAAATTTAATTGCAAATTTGATGAAACATCAAAAGATATAATATTATCTCAAAGATTTGATTTTGTTGTTGACGCAATTGATATGGTGACATCCAAGATTTTGCTTGCCACTATTTGCAGCCAAAATAATATTCCATTGATTAGTGCAATGGGGGCAGGAAATAGATATGGTATACCGCATTTTGAAGTACTTGATATTTACAAGACTCAAAATGATGGACTTGCTAGAATAATGAGAAAAAAATTGAAAGAAGCCGGAGTTAAAAAATTACCTGTTGTTTGTACAAAGGAATTAGCTTGCACTAGCGCAAACAGAATAATTGGTAGCATATCATATTATCCTGCAATGTGTGGTTGTGTGATTGCATCATATGTAATAAATCAAATTATAAAATAAATCAAAAATTCATATCATAAAAAAGGAGGAAAAGCATATGAAAATAGAACATATTAATAGTAGTGAGTTTAATGCAAGGGTATTAGAAAATAAAAAAGTTGTTTTAGTTGACTTTTTTGCGACTTGGTGTATGCCATGTCAAATGCAAGGTAAGGTACTAGAAGATGTAGTAGATGAAGTATCAGCTTATGCAGATATCATAAAAATTGATATTGACGAAAATGAAGATGTAGCAAGAAAATTTGGCATAATGTCAATTCCTACAATGATTGTGTTTGTTGGTGGAAAAGAAAAAGAAAAAATTGTTGGATTTAGACCAGCAAATGAACTAATCAATGTTTTAGAAAAATATAAATAAATCGGCTATAACTAGTCGATTTTTTTATATTGCATAATACTATTTGATAAACAAATAGAATATGTATTTTATTATCTTATGCTGTAATCTAAATTAAGATTTTTTTGTTATAATTTAAGGCAAAAAATTTTTTGAATTTTTATTTAGAAAAAATTTTTATGTATTTTTTCAACTGTTTATTCTAAATAGGATATTGACTACAAATTGATATAATGGTACAATAAAACATACTAAAAAGGTAGGAATTTTAATGAAAATATCCTCAAAAGGACGATATGGATTGCGTGCTATGTATTACATTGGCACTCTTGCGAAAGATGATTATGTGCCAGTGACCACACTTGCTTCTTATATTGGCACAACAGATAATTATTTAGAAAAACTTATGGCTATCCTAAAAAAGAATGATTTGGTTGTTTCTGTTAGGGGAAATAATGGTGGATACAAACTTGCTAGGAAGCCAGAAGATATATCAGTTGGACAGATTTTGCGTTCATTAGAAAACGGAATTTTTGTGACTGAATGTGTGAGTGGTTGCAAAAAAACAGAGTGTCCACATAAGGATATTTTTACGCATATATATCAATCAATAAATGATGTTCTTGACAATATGTCACTAAAAGATATGATAGATAGGACAAAGGGGAAATAGTGTATGGAAAAGAAAAGAGTGTATTTGGATGATGCTGCAACGACCATGGTTAGTGGTGAAGTATTAAATGAAATGATGCCATATTTTAGTGAAATATATGGCAATTCAAATAGTTTGCACAAGTTTGGTCGTGATGCAAGTCGTGGAGTTGACCACGCAAGAGATATTATTGCAAATAGTATTGGAGCAAAATCAGGAGAAATATATTTTACATCAGGTGGCACAGAAGCAAATAACTGGGCTATGTTTGGTATTGCAACGGCAAATAAGAAAAAGGGTAAACATATCATTGTGAGTTCAATCGAACATCACTCTATATTGGCATCAGCAAAAGAACTTGAAAAAAGAGGCTTTGAAGTAACATATTTGCCAGTTGATAGTACAGGTATGGTCAATTTGATTGATTTGCTACATGAACTTCGTCCAGATACTATACTTGTTTCTATTATGGCTGTAAATAATGAGGTTGGAACAATTCAAAATGTTCGTGCAATTGGTGAAACACTGCGTCAATATCAATGTTATTTTCATGTCGATGCTGTTCAAGCAATGGGAGTATTAAAATTTGATGTTGATACAATGTGCATTGATGCCATGACGATGTCAAGCCACAAAATTCATGGGCCAAAAGGGGTTGGTGCTTTGTATGTAAGAAGCACAACACCAATCAACAAACTAATATTTGGTGGCGAACAAGAGTTCAACAAAAGGGGAGGAACGACTAATGTGCCTGCCATTGTTGGATTTGGTAAAGCAATGGAAATTACCGTTAGAGATAGGGAAAGAACACTCAAAAAGACTAATGAAATTGCTAATTATTTTATGAATAAATTGCAATATGCAATTCCAGATATTCATTTTAATGGTAATATGCATCAAAAAGCACCCGGCATTGTCAACGTTTCATTTGACTATGTAGAAGGTGAGAGCATTTTGATGTTGCTTGATTTGGCGGGCATTGCTGTGTCAACTGGTTCTGCCTGTGCAAGTGGTTCTCTTACAAAGAGTCATGTATTAAAAGCAATGCATTTATCAAATGAAACAATAAATGGCGCTGTAAGATTTAGTTTTGCTGCAGAGATAACCAAAGATGATATTGATTATGTAGTTGATAATTTGATTGAAGTAGTCAACAAATTAAGAGAACTCAGTCCTCTTACTAAGAAAAGGAGAAAGAAATAATGTATAACGATAAGGTAATAAGTGTATTTCAACATCCTAAACATACTGGGGAAATCAAAAATCATAATGCAGTAGGGCTAGTGGATAACGATTCTTGTGGCGATATAATGAAGGTTTTTCTAAAAATCAATGACAAAGACATTATAGAAGATGCTAGTTTCAAAACATTTGGTTGCGCAGCAGCAATTGCTTCTAGTTCGGTTGCAATGGACAAGATAATAGGTAAGAGTGTAAATGATGCATTGGCACTAGATAGTCAAGAAATTATTGACGAACTTGGCGGCTTGCCAACACAAAAAATTCATTGTTCAATGCTTGCAAAAGAAGCAATAACGGCAGCAATAGACGATTATAGAAAACGTCAAAAAAGACTTGCAAAAAAGGCAAGTAAACAAGCACAGTTGGCAAAAAATGCCAAAACTGATAATGCAGAAGCAGTGAAAGAAACTCCAAAAATTGTCGAAGAAAACAAATCTCAATTATTAGTAAAAAGATTACAAAAATTGGTAAAAAAACAAGAGAAAACATTAGACAAAATTTTGGATATAAACAAAAGAATAGAACAAATCAAAAATAAGAAATAGGTTGCATATTTCCCCATAAAATACAAAAAATATACAAAGGGGGAAATTATGAAAGATACATTACTTATTGGTATGATGCTAGGTATCATTGTAGGTGCTACATTAGTTACCACAAATGAAACAGCAAGAAAAATGACTGAAAAAGGTAAGAAGGTTGTGAAAAAACAACTAGAAAAATTGAATAGTTAGAAGAAATAGGAGACATTTACTCCTATTTTTTTGTTTACCTTTTCCAAAAGTTATGATATTATAAAAATATGAATGACAATCTATATAGAACTATGGCTTTGGATTATGGCGAAGTGCGTATTGGCATTGCTATTAGTGACCTTATGGGAATTGTGGCAAATGGTGTAGAAACCTACACTAGAACAAAGAATGTTGATATAGACATTGAACATATTGCCAAATTGATTGCTGAAAGGAATGTCAAACTGTTGGTTGTGGGGCTACCTCTCAATATGGATGGGAGTGAAGGCGAAAGGGTGCAAGCAACAAAAGCATTTGTTGACAAACTTTTAGAAAAGGTCAATATCAAAGTTGACTATATTGATGAGAGATTGACATCTGTATCTGCCGAAGATATTTTGCTGTCAGCAGACGTGTCAAGGTCAAAGCGAAAAAAAGTGATAGACAAACTTGCAGCGACCATCATTCTACAAAATTACTTAGATAGTAATAAAAGGAGATAATAATTATGGCAGAAAAAGAAACAAAAGAATTGGATCCAATTGAACAATTGTTGGATGAAAATAATACAGACAATATTGTTATGTATAACGAAGATGGCAATCCACAGGAGTTTGAACAAATTGCTATTGTTCCAGTCAAAGACAATATTTATGCCGTATTACATCCAGTTGCAGAAGATGTCGACGAAGATGAAGTTTGGGTATTTGCTATAACTGAAATAAATGGCGACGGATATTTAGTCTTTGAAGAAGATGAAAAAGTCGTGCAAGAAGTCTTTGATAATCTCAAAAAACTTCTTGATGAAGAAACAAAAAAATAGATATTTTTCGAACACTCAAATTTTGAGTGTTTTTTTGTTGTATTTAGACAAATATATGTAAAATATACTTGATAAATATAAACAAGTATGATAGAATAAATCGTTCAAAAAATTACACACCCATATCCATTTTCACCCTGTTGCCTATATGGTGGGGTAGAAGAGCATTAAAGATATTGGGGAGGATAAAAAACAAAGGGAGGAAATAAAATGTCTGTAATTTCTATGAAACAACTTTTGGAAGCAGGTGTACATTTCGGTCATCAAACTAGAAAATGGAATCCTAAAATGTCCAAATACATTTTTACTTCTAGAAACGATATTCATATCATCAATCTAGAAGACACAGTCGTGCTAATTGACAAAGCATACGAATTTATTCGTGACAGTGTCAAAGCAGGCAAAACCGTTTTGTTTGTCGGTACAAAGAAACAAGCACAAGAAGCAATCGCTAACGAAGCAAAAAGATGTGGCATGTACTATATCAACAGTCGTTGGTTAGGTGGCACTCTTACAAACTTCAAGACAATTAGGTCAAGAATCGAGAGACTCAACAAAATTGACCAAATGGAAAAGTTGGGTGAGTTCAATCTATTGCCAAAGAAAGAAGTTGCAAAATTGGTTGCTGAAAGAGACAAGTTGGAGAAAAATCTCGGTGGTATCAAAGATATGCAAAGACTACCAGATATCCTATTTGTAGTTGATACCAAAAAGGAACACATTGCTGTCAAAGAAGCAAATGCACTTCATATTCCAGTAGTTGCATTGCTTGATACAAATTGTGACCCAGAATTAGTTGACTATGTCATTCCAGGAAATGATGACGCAATTCGTGCTGTTAGTTTGATTACTACTGCTATGGCTAATGCTGTCATTGAGGCAAAAGAAGGCATCGTTCTCACAATAGGTGACGAAGAAGAAAATGGCGAAGAAGTCAAAATGGAAGACACTGTTAAAAATGATAATGTAGTTGAAGAAGCAAAAGAAGAAAAAACTGAAACTGATAAAGAATAATTCATTGGGGGATAAACATATGTTTACAACAGAAGATATTGTAAAATTACGTAAAAGAACAAATGCAGGAATAATGGATTGTAAAAAAGCATTAACCGAGTCCAATGGTGACTTGGACAAAGCATCAGAGTGGTTGCGTGAAAAGGGAATTGCTGCTGCTGCTAAAAAGGCTGACCGTATTGCTGCAGAAGGTGCTGTTGCATCATATATTCACATGGGTGGCAAGATTGGTGTCCTAGTCGAAGTCAACTGTGAAACAGACTTTGCAAGCCGTAGTGAAAAATTTACAACACTATGCAAAGACATTGCTATGCAAATTGCTGCATCAAATCCAAAGTATTTGTCTAGAAATGATGTTCCTGCTAGTGATTTGGAACACGAAAAAGAAATATTGAGAGAACAAGCAAAGAATGAAGGCAAACCAGAAAAAATTATTGAAAGAATGGTCGAAGGCAGAGTAGAAAAATTCTACAAAGAAAATTGTTTGCTCGAACAAGCATTTGTAAAAGATACAGACAAATCAATTCAAGATTTGCTCAATGATTATACTCTTGTAATAGGTGAAAAATTGTCAATTCGTAGATTTACTCGTTACGAAATGGGCGAAGGTCTAGAAAAGAGAAAAGACGATTTTGTTGAAGAAGTCGCAAGACAAGCACAAGGCAAATAAATCAAAAGTAGACATAATAGTCTACTTTTTTTGTTATTAAATCATATAATGATTGCAAAAAAAGTGTATTTCTTGTATTATATTATTAGTATAAAAAGGGGAATAATATGTTTTCAGAAGAAGTAGAATTGTATATCGAAGATTTCAAAGATAAATTGGAGAAGGTTCTAGATGGACTCAATAATGAATATGGTCAAATAAAGGCAGGTAGAGCAAATCCAAGAATTTTAGATAGAGTGCTCGTTGATTATTATGGTCAAAAAACACCACTCAATCAAATGTCAACAATTAGTATTGCTGATGCTAGAATGCTCACAGTATCACTTTGGGATATCTCTCAAATGAAAAATGTGACAAAAGCAATACAAGAAGCAAATTTAGGACTCACTCCAAGCGATGACGGTAGGGTCATAAGACTAGTGTTTCCTGCACTTACAGAAGATAGAAGACGTGAGTTGTCAAAAGATGTTAGCCGTATAACAGAAAATTTCAAGGTGACATGCAGAAATGAACGTCGTGATGTATTGGACGTTTTCAAAAAGATGAAAAAAGACGGAGAAATCAGCGAAGACGAATACACAGGAATTGAAAAAACTGTCCAAAATATTTTAGACAAATATATGGTTGAAATTGAAAAAATGGAAACGGCTAAAGTAAAAGATATTATGGAGTTGTAAAGTGCAAAAAGATATACTTGATACAAGTCGTTTACCCCAACATATTGCATTCATTATTGATGGCAATGGCAGGTGGGCAAAACGCAGAGGATTACCTAGGTCAATGGGTCACAAATCTGGTATGATACGAATGAAAAAAACTGTCACTCATGCATTTGATCTTGGTATACATTGTGTCAGTGTATATTGTTTTTCAACTGAAAATTGGAATCGACCAAAGGAAGAAGTAGATTATTTATTTGATTTATTTCGCCAATATTTTGAGAAAGAATTTGAAGAACTATTTGCTCGTGGAGTAAGATTGCAAGTAATGGGAGATTTATCAAAAATACCACTAGATGTGCAAGAAAGTCTACGTGCTGCAATTGAAAGAACAAAAGATAATGACAAGTATGTTTTGAATCTTGCAATAAATTACGGTGGAAGAAACGAAATTGTGCGTGCATGTAATATGGCAATTGATAAAGGAAATCACGTAGATATACCAGCTTTTGAAAAGTTGTTATACACAAAAGATTTGCCTCCACTTGACCTTATAATTCGTTCTAGCGGCGAACTAAGGCTTAGCAATTTTATGTTGTGGCAAGCAGCATACGCAGAATTTTATTTTTCAAATATTATGTGGCCTGATTTTGATGATAAACAATTAGACAAAGCGCTCATTGATTTCCAACATAGGAATAGACGATTTGGGGCGATAAAAGAGAGTTAGGTATGAAGAAAAGGGTATTGACAGGAGCAATAATTGTCCTTGTTGTGGCACTGGCGTTTGTGTCAAAGATTTGGACAAATTATGTGTTTGATTTGCTAATAGGTGCATTGGGTGTAGTTGCCTGTGTTGAAATGGCAAGAGTGTTTGAGAGAATGAAAAAATATACTAATATAACTGTTGCTGCACTGTTTGCACCAATGGTTTATCTTGCAATCACTTTGGCATTATATTTTGAACTAGACAAATTATGGTATATTTTGATTATTTTTGGAGTAGTAATTGTTCTTGCGCTTGTTACATACATTATTGCGCTATTGTTTAAGAAAAACACATTAAACGAAATGGAGCATTACAAATACGAAGGCAAATTTTCTAAATATTGTTTTGAAAAAATGTTAAATACTTTTGTTGTAATGATTTACCCAGGAGTGTTGTTTGCTGTCTTATTTATTCTAAATAATTTAGCAACAATTGCGTCTGTTGCTAGTGATAGTATCCTTGCAAAAGGTTTGCTCGACTGGTTCGTATTAGTTAGCGTTTTTGCAATTTCTATGATAACAGATACATTTGCAATGTTTACAGGCATGCTTATAAAAGGACCAAAATTATGTCCAAGAATTAGCCCTAAAAAGACTATTAGTGGAGCAATAGGTGGACTTGTCGGTGGGATATTCATATCAATTATAGTTTATCTAATTTTTATGACGCAAACAGGATTTGTCAATATGTTTGAATATTTGAATCTAAACGTATGGTACATTGTGTTCATAGGATTTATGGGTTCTGTATTTGACCAATTTGGAGATATTTTGGCAAGCATTGTTAAGCGTCGTGCAAGAGTCAAAGATTATGGTACATTATTACCAGGACATGGTGGCATTATGGATAGAGTAGACGGGCTTATTGCAAACTCACTTTTTATGTTTATTTTTGTCCTATTCATAATATAGAAAGCATTTTTCATATAATATAAGGTTGATAGCCAAACTATCAATCTTTCATTTTGTAAAGGGGGAGCAATGAATTTACTTTGTAGTATTGGCAGTACAATGACATATATTGGTTATATTTTACTTGCAATATTTATTTTGTTATTTATGATAATGATACATGAATTTGGCCACTATATTGCAGGTAAATTGTTACATTTCAAAATAAACGAATTCAGTATTGGATTTGGAAAAGCTATATTTTCAAAAACATTAAAAAGTGGTGAAAAATTTTCACTACGTTGGATACCACTTGGTGGATACTGTGCTTTTGACGGAGAAGATGAAGATAAGGACAATCCTGATGCATTCAATAGTCAAGCCCCTTGGAAAAGACTCATTGTATTGTTTATGGGCGCATTTTTCAACTTTTTGTCATCTTGTCTAGTTGCTGTTGCAGTTTTGATGATTGCTGGTAATGGTATAAGCCAAATCACTTCTATTGTTCCAACAGAATACAATTCACAATTGCAAGTTGGTGATGTTATAGAAAAGGTAGGAGATACAAGACCAAGTGCAGTGTTTGGCACATCATACCTTTTAAGTCAATATGCTATTGATGAAGATATTCCACTTGTTATATCAAGAGATGGAGAAAAAATAGAAATTGTTGTTAAGCGCACAACATTTACAACAGCAGACGGGGTAGAGTCGCAGGGTGTTGGCATAACTGCGCAAAATATAACATACAATTTTGGTCAGGCACTACTTGGTGCTGTTCCGTACTGTTTGAGAATAGCATGGGATTGTTTAGTTATACTGGGTATGCTTTTTACTGGACAATTGTCGCTGTCTGCTGTGGGTGGACCAATCACAACAATTAGTTCGATTGCGACAGTTAGTTCGGCATCTCTTTGGAATCTTCTTATATTATTCCCACTCATTGGGGTAAACCTTGCCACATTCAATCTTTTGCCATTTCCAGCATTAGACGGGGCACGTATGGTGTTTGTTCTCATTGAATGGATTAGAGGAAAACCAATCAATCGAAAAGTAGAAGGGTATATTCATGGCGTTGGACTTATGATATTATTTGCCTTTGTTATTATTGTTGACCTTATACACATTTTATAGGATTTTATGGATAAATTTATTGAGTATTTGAATAACAGAACAGACGCATACAGGATATGTAAATTTGTGAGCGTGACGTATAATCAGGATGCAAAAACACTAGAAATGGTGCTTGTGTATCCTGAGACTTTTGTTTTCACTCAACAAATGAAAGATGATTTAGAAAAATATGTGCAAGATTATATTGGCATATCAAATGTTGCTATAAAATTATCAATCAAAAAATCTTACCTTGATGTTGATGTGATAAAACGCTTTTTGACCAAATACTTAAAAGAACAATTTACGGCTTTATTTAGCACTTTATCAAGTGATTGGTGTAAGATAGATATTGAAGACAAAAATGTCAATATTACATTATTTACAACCAAGGTATATAAAGAATATTTGGCTGCTAGAAATTTTGAAAATAACTTAAAAAATAGTTTAGAAAAAATATTTTTTGGAGATTTCACAATTAAAGTCGAAGAAGATAGTACAGTTGACTTAAAAGACTCTTTGAAAATGCAAGAAGAAATGGTTGAGAATGCATTAGACAGTCTTTATAAGAAAAAAATGTACTATAAAATACACAATGTAGAAAGTTTTATAGGACCAAAAATAGAAGTCTCGCCAATAGCAATAAAAGATTTGGATAAATCTGTTGAGAAAAACGTCATTTGTGGCAAAATAATATTTTTATCAAAAAGAAACTATAAAACTAATAAAAAAGACGAAAATGGCAATATAATTGAAAAGACATTGTATTCGTTTACATTAAAAGACACAACAGACTCTATTCACTGTGTTGTTTTTCCTACAAAAGCCACACAAGAAAAATTGGAGACATTACAAGATAATATGATTGTCGCTGTGAGTGGGGATGTTGACGATTATAATGATAGACTAAGTTTCAAAGTCAAAGATATCTCCACTTGTGAGATTGAAATTGATGATGAAGAAGAACCTGCACCAACTCGAAAACTAAATGATAGATATATTTATATCAAACCTCAACCTTATGAAAACAAAGGGCAAGTTGACTTGTTTTCTTTTGACAAAGTAGATAAAGTAAATGATTTCTTAAAAGACAAAGATTTTGTAGTCTACGACTTTGAAACAACAGGTCTAGACACACAAAATGATATTCCTATTGAAATCGGTGCAGTAAAAATACATAATGGTAAAATAGTCGAAACATTTGAAACGCTTATCAATCCAATGAGAGAGATATCACAGGAAATCACAAAAATAACTGGTATTACAAACGATATGTTAAAAGACCAGTTGGGACTGGATAAGGTGCTACCAGATTTTATGAAATTCATTGGAGATAGTGGCATTGTTGGTTATAATAATATTTCTTTTGATAACAAAATTCTAGCCAATATATGCAAAAAATATGGGTTTAAGATGTCAACAGTGACATATGACGCTTATGTGCTCGCTCGACAATATGTGCGAGGCGTAAAAAATCATAAATTGGGCACAATAGCACAGCACTTGGGAGTCTCTCTTGATAATGCTCATAGAGCAATTTACGACACAATTGCAACAGCAGAAGTGTTTATCAAATTGAGTGATTATATTCACTAGACAAAATATAACATTTGTAATATAAAAATCGCCAAATATACTTGATTTTTTGGTATATTAATGATAATATTATATTGTTACTTATTAGGTGTTACTAAGAGTGGGAGCAATCCCGCTCTTAATTTTTGAAAAAAAGGAGATAATATGAACGGTAAAAAAGTAGTCACCATTGTTGAAGAAACAATAACTCCAATTATTATCAACTTGGGATATGATTTGGTAGATGTTGAGTATGTAAAACAAGTCGACGGATATCATTTGATAGTCACCATAGACAAAGCTGGTGGAGTTGGGATTGATGATTGCGAAACTGTTCACAGGGCAATTGACCAGGTTTTAGATGACGTTAATCCAACTAATGATAGTCCTTATGTGTTACAGGTATCATCATGTGGACTAGATAGGCCACTAAAAAAGCCTAGCGATTATAATAGAAATTTGAATAAAGAAATTCGAATCAAGTTATATGCGCCAAACAAAAATGGTCAAAAAGAAATAGTAGGAGTGCTAGTTTCTTTTGATGAAAAGACAGTAACAATTAATGGTAAAGAAAGTGTAACAATTGATAAAGAAAAAATTGCATTGGCTGAGCCAGTTATAAAATTTTAGGAGATGAATTATGATAAACAAAGATTTTTTCCAAGCATTGAATGATTTGCAAGCAAAAGGGGTAGACAAAGAGTTTTTTATTAGTTCTTTGGAGGCGGCACTTACAAGTGCATACAAAAAGAATTTTGGAGAAGCAAAAAACGCAGAAGTTAAACTAAATGAAGAAAAAAATACTATCAAAGTATACTCATACAAGACTGTTGTAGAAGAAGTGACAGACCCAGATAAAGAAATGAGTCTTGTAGAAGCAAAAACAATAAAAAAGAGTTACAAAATAGGTGATATGGTTGCTCGTGAAGAGACACCAAAAACATTTGGTAGAATCGCTGCTCAAACTGCAAAACAAGTCATTATGCAAAGACTTCGTGAAGCAGAACGCAACAGAATACTAACTGACGTATCTACAAAGCAAGACGCTCTCATTACTGTTATTGTACGTCGTATAGAGAACGGAAATGTCTATTGTGATATGGGGCTTGGCCAAGTTGAAGGTGTGCTATCTATTCGTGACCAAATTCCAGGAGAGAGTTATGTCACAAATAGTAGAATCAAAGCATATGTTAAGACTGTCAAAGAAGGCTATGACATGCCATATGTCCAATTGTCTCGTGCAAATGCTGGATTCGTAAAAAAATTGATTGAAATGGAAGTGCCAGAAATTGCCAATGGCGAAATAGAAATCAAAAACATTGTAAGAGAAGCAGGGTACAGAACAAAAATTGCAGTTTATTGCAAAGACCACAATATTGACGCCGTTGGTGCATGTATAGGTAATAAAGGTAGTCGTATCAACGAGGTCATAAACGAACTAAATGGTGAAAAAATTGATATTATTGAATGGAGCGATAGCCCAGCAGAGTACATCGCTCGTGCATTGAGCCCAGCAACTGTTTTGCACGTCCAAGTCAATCCTATTGAAAAAACAAGTGTGGTTGTTGTGCCAGATGACAAACTGTCTCTTGCAATTGGCAAGGGTGGACACAATGTGCGTCTTGCAGTCAAACTCACAAATTGGAAAATAGATGTCAAATCCGAAAGTCAAATGCCAAAATATGATGAACCAAAGGAAACTAATAATACTGACCTTGAAAGTTTGTTTGCAATTGACAATGCATTTGATGATTTGGATAATTAGGAGAATATATGAAACATATTCCACAAAGGATGTGTATTGTTTGTAGGCAAAGCAAAGACAAAAGTGAATTATATAAATTAAAAAATGAACAAAACACTGTCTACATTGATGAAACAAATTTTAGTGCAGGTAGAAGTTGTTATATATGCAAAAACAATCTATGTATTGAAAAATGTGCAAAAACTCATACACTAGATAAAGTTTTTAGAAAAAAGATAAACGAACAATCATATCAAAACTTGTTGGAGAAAATAAATGGATAAATATCAAACATATATTAATTTTGCTATACGAAGTGGGGCAATAATATATGGACTAGATAATATTTTGCAAAGCAACAAAAAAAATTTTCTTATCATAATTGATAAAACTTTTAATGAAAAAAATAGAGCGAAATTAGACACATTACAAAAAGAAAAGAAATGTGATGTTGTAGTACAAAATGAAGACACTTTGGTTGATGTAGTAAATAAAGTGGGTGTCAAAGTAATAGCGATTACCAACAAAGAATTAGCAAAAGCTATATTGTTGAGCGAAAAAGTACATAAATAAGGAGAAATTTCTTGGAAAACAATAATACAAAACAAAACGTATCATTTGAAAATCTAAAACAATTGGGTAGGATTTTGCAGGAGAATCAAATTTCGCAAATTATAAATAATGGGCGAAATGCAAAGAAGAAATTGGATGAATATGGGGTTGTCATTAGAAACAGACTGGTCAGTCTAAATCAACCTGTGCCTGAAACTCCTAAACATATTGCTCCACAGACAAGTAAGATGTCTGACTTTTTTGGTGCAAAAGACAGTCGTCCAAGACAATCTTTTGACAAAAACAAAAACACTCAACAACGAGACAATAGACAAAGACCTGCATTTGGAGATAAGAAGCCATTTAATAAAGACGGCAAAACACCTTTTGTCAAGGGTCCATCTGCAAGACCTTTTAGCAAAGACAACAAACAAAATGCTAGTGGCAAACCATTTGCTCCAAGGGTTGGATTGAGTAAAGGAGAATTGCCAGATACATTTGTTGCAAAAGCTGAAAGAACTTTTGGTAACAAAAACAAGACCAAAAGAGCAAATAATGACGATATAGACACAAGAAAGATTACCAAAAAGGACAAATTCCGTTTTGACCTAGTGTCCATTGATGATGACCTTATGGAAGATGATGGCATTATCCATATGGGTAGAGTAAAATCACCAAAATCAAAGAAACAAAAAACATTTGTTCCAGTTGAGAAAGCACCAATTGAAAGTGCAACCATTACAACAGACAATCTAACTGTAAAGATTTTGTCTGAAAAAATTGGTAAACCAGTGACAGAAATTATAAAAAAATTTATGCTACTTGGTATGATGCTCAACATCAATAGCCCAATAGATTTTGATACGGCAGAGTTGGTCGCAAGCGAATTTGGTGTCACTCTTACTCGCGATGTTGCTGCAACAAATGAACAAATTGTTGAAGAAAAATTCAAGTCAATTGAACTTACTGACAAAAGGCCACCTATTGTCACAGTAATGGGACACGTTGACCACGGCAAAACATCTCTTCTCGACTATATCAAAAAGACCAATATTGCTATTGGTGAAGCTGGTGGTATTACGCAACATATTGGTGCATATTCTATAAATGTTAATGGCAACAAAATTACATTTATTGATACACCTGGACACGCTGCGTTTTCAGCAATGCGTCAAAGGGGAGCACAAGTCACTGATATTGCAATATTAATAGTTGCAGCAGATGATGGTATAATGCCTCAAACAAAAGAAGCAATCAAATACATCAAAGAATCAAACGTGCCTATGATTGTTGCTATCAACAAAATGGACAAACCAGAAGCTAATGTAGAGAGAATAAAACAGCAATTGGCAGAAAATGATGTCTTGCCAGAAGAATGGGGTGGAGATACTATCTGCGTTCCTATTAGTGCAAAAACTGGTGCTGGCGTTGACAAGTTGCTAGAAGCAATATCATTAGTCGCAGATATTAGTGAATTAAAAACTAAAATTGATGCCCCAGCAATGGGAACAGTTCTTGAAAGTAAAATTGATAAGGGCCGTGGTGCAATGGCAACCATTATAATTAAAATTGGTACATTGCATATTGGGGACTTTATTGTTTGTGGTACAGCAAGTGGCAGAGTCCGTGGTATGGTCAATTATCAAGGCGAAAATCTCAAATCTGCTGGGCCAAGTATGGCAGTGTCTGTACTTGGACTAACAGAATTGCCAGAATCAGGCGAGACTTGTTATGTTGTTGATGAAAAATTTGCAAAAGATTTGGTTGCTGAAAGATTGAACAAAATAAAGATTGCAAAGGCAAAGACCAATAGTCAATCTGCAAGTCTTGAAAGTTTCTTGTCAACACCAAAAGATCAAGTGTTAAAAGTATACAATGTGTTGGTCAAAGCAGATGTTCAAGGAAGTGCAGAGGCACTCAATGACAATTTGAGTAATATGCATAATGACGAGGTCAAAGTGACAGTCATTCGTTCAAGTGTTGGTGCAATAAACGAAAGTGACGTTCTTATGGCACATGCAAGTGGCGCTATAATTATAGGATTTAATGTCAAACCTGACCCAAAAGCAAAACAGATAGCAGAGAAAAATGGCGTCACAATCAAATTCTTCAAGATTATTTATGAAACCATGGACTTTGTGCAAAGTGAAATAGATAAATTGTTGACACCAAAATATACAGAAAATGTTATTGGTAATGTTGAAGTACGTCAACTCTTCAAAATCAGTAGTGTTGGTACCATTGCTGGAAGCTATGTCATTGACGGACAAATCAATCGTACAAGCAAAGTGCGAGTTATTCGTAATGGCAAAGTCATAACGACTTGTGATGTAGAAACATTGCAACAAGGCAAAGATGCTGCAAAATCTGTTAAGGCTGGTTTTGAATGTGGTATCAAACTAAAAGACTTTAATGACGTGCTTGTTGGTGACAAGTTAGAAGTCTTTGAATTACAACAAATAAAATAAAAAAGGTTCAATATTATGAGTAGAATGGATAAAATAAATGCAGAAATGCAAAAAGCAATATCCGAAGTCATAACATATAATTTGCAGAATCCAAATATCAACGGAATAATCACTGTAACTAAGGTAGATACTTCTAACAATTTGGAGTATGCAAAAGTATATGTTAGTATTATGACGCCAGGGGACAAACAAGATGTCTTTAATAGCATTTTGCATTCTGCTGGATATATAAGAAAAGAAGTTTGCAGAAAACTTGATTTAAGAAAAATGCCATTTCTTGAATTTAATTTGGATATGGGTATTGAGTATACTGCTCAAATAAACGAGTTGATTAAAGATATAGAAAAGGAAAGAAAAAATAATATTGATGAAAATAAATAGTGATATTATAGACACAATAAAGAAGAGCAAGTGTATTGCGTTGTTTTGTCATACAAAACCAGACGGAGATGCATTGGGCTCTTCTTGTGCTATGAAATACGTGTTAGAAAAAATTGGTAAGGAATGTGACATATATTGTGAATCAAAAATACCAGAACATTATTGTTATATTTCAAACTATAAGTGCATAAAACAGACAAACGACAAGAATAAAAAATATGATTTGGCAATTGCTCTTGATTGTTCAGACAAAAAAAGAATGGGTGAGTGCGCAAAACTTTTTGATAAAATACCATTTTCTATCAAAATTGACCATCACAAAACTAATGAGCAGTTTGCCAACTTAAATCAAGTCGAAATAGTTAGTTCGACGTGTGAAGTGTTGTATTATGTTATCAATCAACTTGGTGTAGAGTTGGACGATAATATTGCAACGTGCTTATATATTGGACTTGCTTCGGACACAGGTTGTTTTATGCATGACAATACCACATCAAATACTCACGAAATTGCATCAAAACTGCTTGAATACAATATTGATATCAACAAAATTCATTACTATGAATTCAAAAGACGCACCCGTGCACAATTAGAATTATTGCATATTTGTCTTGGTAATTTGTCTTTTGCGCTTGATGATAAAGTTGCATTTATACATCTTAAATTGACTGATTTTGAAAAGACAGGGGCAGAGCAAAGCGACACATTAGGATTTGTAAATTATATCTCGAACGTTGATACAACAAAAGTTGCTGTTATGCTTAGTGAAGAAAAGCCCAATCTATTTGCAGTATCTTTTCGAACCAATGGTACGGTGGACGTTAGCAAAATTGCTGAAACATTTGGCGGTGGTGGTCACAAAATGGCGGCAGGGGCTAAAATATTTGGTGGTATAACAACTGTAAAGAAAAAAATTACTGATGTTTGCAAGGATTTTGTATGATAGGATTTCTAAATATCAATAAACCAACTAATATTTCTAGTGCTAAAATTGTTGCTCAAATCAAAAATAAATTACATATAAAAAAGGCAGGACACATGGGTACACTTGACCCAATGGCAAGTGGTGTATTGCCAATAGCAATTGGCAAGGCCTGTCGCATGTTTGACTATTTGAATGAAAAAATAAAATATTATAGAGCAACATTTACATTTGGTTATGAGACGGATACATTAGATAGTTATGGTGCTATAACGCACGAAAATGGGCCTATACCGACCAAAATGCAAATAAATGAAATACTATCAAGTCTTATTGGTAAAGTGTCACAAATGCCCCCAAAATATAGCGCAAAAAAAGTAAACGGACAAAGAGCATATGATTTGGCACGTCAAAATGTTGATTTTGAACTAAAACCAAAAGAAATAACTATTTTTGATATCAAACTTGTTGAACAAAAACAAAATAATTTTGTTTTTGATATTCAATGTAGTGCAGGAACATATATTCGAAGCATTTGTCGTGATATGGCACATATGCTAGACACTTTTGCAACAATGACATCTCTTATTAGAACTAAAAGTGGTTATTTTGAACTTGAAAATAGTATTTTAGTTGATAATGTTACAGAAAATGATATTATTTCAGTAGAAAAAGTTTTTAGTAATTATCCTAAAATATTTTTGGATGACGACAAAAGCCAAAAAATCAAAAATGGGGTTGGTATTTTTGTCAAAGAAATATTTGACGGTAATGTTTTTGTCTATACTAACAAAACTCTATTTGGTGTAGGTAAAATTATAAACAAAACATTAAAAATTTTAATAAATTTATATGATAATTAGGAGAAAAATATGGTGAGATTTGGACCAAGTGGAAATGGTGCTTCGTTTTATGAAAGTGGACGAAAAAGTTCGATTGAAGTGCCTGAATATCTACATAATATGGGCTTGAATGCTTACGAATATAGTTTTACTCGTGGGGTAAATGTAGGGGAGAAAACTGCTCATAATATTGCCGAAGAAGCAAGAAAATATGATATTGAAATCACTGCCCACGCACCATATTATATCAACTTTGCAAACCCAAGCGACGAAATGGCAGAAAAAAGTTATAAATATGTTTTAGATAGTCTAAAAGCACTCAAAAATCTTGGTGGGACAAGACTTGTAATACATAGTGCAACGCAAGGTAAAATGACAAGAGAAGAAGCCTTAGAACTTACAAAAAAGCGTCTAATAACATTAAAAGAAAAAGTAATTGACGCAGGCTTTGGAGATATGTGGTTGTGTTTGGAGACAATGGGCAAATATTCACAAATTGGTTCTTACAAAGAGATTATTGATTTGTGTACATTATATGACCACTATATGCCAACATTTGATTTTGGTCATATAAATTGTGTATTACAAGGAGCACTCAAATCAAAAGAAGATTATGCACCAATTTTTGAGTATTGCAGAGCAAAACTTGGAGATGAAAGAACGAATCATCCACATATTCATTTTTCAAAAATTGAATATAATGACAAGGGCGAAATCAAGCATTTGACATTTGAAGATGAAAAGTTTGGTCCACATTTTGAACCACTTGCAGAATATATGGTTGAAAATGGTATTGAACCAATAATCATATGTGAAAGTCGTGATACACAAGCAGAAGATGCTCTAAAAATGAAACAAATATATGAAAAGACAAAGGGTGAGAGATAATGATACAAGCAGGAGATTTGAGAAAAAGTTCAGTATTTGAATATGAAGGCAATGTTTTTAGTGTGATTGACTTTCAACACGTAAAAAACGCTCGTGGTGGAGCAATAGTGCGTCTTAAAATAAAAAATATTGTTACAGGTCAAGTAAAAGAAGTGACCTTTAATCCAACGGATAGATTTCAAAATGGTGAAATCGAAAAACAAGAAATGCAATATCTGTATAATGACGGTGATTTCTATTATTTTATGAATACTAATACGTATGAACAGTTACAGTTTGATGAGAACCAAATAAGTGACACAAAAAACTTTTTGATTGATGGGCTAATGGTAACAGTATACAGTTACAAAGACAGACCATATAGAGTCGAACCACCAGTATTTGTTAATATGAAAATAACTTATTGTGAACCTGCTGTCGCAGGCGATACTCAAAGGGCAGCGACAAAACCTGCAACATTAGAAACGGGACTAATTGTTGAAGTGCCATTATTTGTAAATCAAGACGAAACAATCAAAGTAGACACAAGAACATCGACTTATGTGGAAAGAGTATAACATATTTGTTGTAAATAAGAATATTTTGACTAAAAATGACTATTTTGTATATGGTCATTTTTTTTATTGTTTTGAGTCAAACATTATACCATTTTTTGATTCATATAATTTTGTGTAGGAGAAGAGTATGTTATCAAAAATATTGTCATACAACATTTTGTCTGCAATAGACACATTATCTATATCAAAACTAAATGAGATTCATTTGAGAGTGGACAAGCCAATAATTGTAATGTATGAGGGAAAAAATTATTACTTGTGCCAAAGTGGGATTACTACTAACAAAAATGACGCAATTTATTCCACCAAAAATGATTTGCAATACACACTAAAAAATGCAAGTGACAACTCTCTTTATGCTGTCAACAATCAAATAGTTTCTGGATATCTTACAATAAAAGGTGGGATAAGAATTGGTATTTGTGGTGAGATTGTTCGAGACCAAGATAAAATAATATCAATCAAAAATATTTCATCACTAAATATTCGTATACCACATATTGTAAAAAATTGTAGTTTGCCAGTATATAATTTTGTTGTAAGAAATGGCAAGTGTCAAAATACTCTTATTATATCTCCACCGGGTTGTGGGAAAACAACATTTTTAAGGGATATAATTACACAAATTTGTATGCACGAACAGGCAATTAATTTGCTAGTTGCTGACGAAAGGTGTGAGATTGCAGGATACAGTGAAGGTGTTGATTATTTGGATATTGGCGAGTATTGCGACGTCTATATGAATTGCACAAAAGCCTATGCGTTTGATAATGGCATTAGAAGTATGCGACCTGATGTTATTGCATGTGATGAACTCAATCTTGATACAGATGTCGATTGTCTAAATAGAGCACTGACTTGTGGGGTCAAAGTTATTGCCACAATTCATGCAAATAGTATTGATGATTTGAAACAAAAAACACAGTTTCGAAACTTAATCAACAACAATATGTTTGATACATATATTGTCTTATCTGATAGATGTGGAGTGGGTACTATTGAATGCGTTTATGACAAACATTTTGCACTAATTAGTGTTGGTGGAAGGTAGTATGTTAAAACTAATTTTAATTGCGACGGAAATACTATGCATTGTGTATATTGGACACGTGATAAAGTCATTTTTTTACAATCGCATAGTATACTACAAAGACCTTATAGTATTGTGTCATAGATTGCAAAACAACCTGGATTTTAATAGGGTAAAACTCAAAACATTTTTTGATAGTAATTTAGACGATTTAGTTATAAAAAATGATGTTATGAATGTGGTAAACGACAAAGAGATATCTACATTATATTTATCTAATAATGAAAAAAACAATATAAAACAATTTATATCCACTCTTGGACAATATGATATTGTTGGAGAGAAATCAAATATAGGAAACGCAAAAACAAATTTTGAAGAACAAGAAAAGCATTGTCAGGAAATGTATGATAAATATGGCGTTTTGTCATTCAAACTAGCATTTATTTTGTCACTTGTCATTGCAATATTGCTTTTATAGGAGAGAATTATGGGGATTGATATTATCATAAAAATTGCAGGTATTGGGCTATTGACTGCTGTGGTTGGACAAGTTCTCAAACAGTCAGGCAAAGAAGAAATCGCAACGCTTGCAACACTTGCAGGCATTGTTATTGTTTTGTTTATGGTATTAGATTTGGTTGGTAATTTGTTCGACACTATAAAACAGATGTTTTCATTATAAATACGGAGAGTGATATGGAAGTACTAAAATTAGTTGGCATTGCCATTATAGTATGTATTGCTGCAATTATTTGTAAACAAGTACGACCAGAATTTAGTTTGTATATTTTAGTTATTGGTGGAGTCATTCTACTGTATTACACATTGTCTAGTTTTACATCAATTTTTGTTGTGCTCAATAAAATGATTACAAAAACAGGTATTGATAGCGACTTGTTCAAAATAGTTTTCAAAATAATTGGTGTTGGGTATTTGATTGAATTTGGTGTTGGTGTTTGTAATGATACAGGGAATAACAGTATTGGAGACAAATTGATATTGGGTGGCAAGGTGATGATACTACTTATGTCATTACCTATAATATCGTCTTTGTTTGAGATTGTTGTTGGTATTTTACAATGAAATTAAAATACTTATTATTTTTATTTGTAGGCGTATTACTATTTTTTGTGCCACCAAATATAGTGGTATACGCACAAGAGTCAACAGATATTGAACAAGAATTGGGTGATGCTGTTGATGATACTCTAGAAGATATAGAATTTGGTGATTTGGACGGACTTGTAGATGACTTGAATGATAAAAGCAATTTGTTTGGCGATTTGTCTTTTAAGGAAAAAATAACAGGCCTAATCAAAGGAGATTATGAACTCAATTATACAAATCTTCTATCTTGTGTAATATCTTTATTTTTTGATAATGTCACCAACATATTACCAATTGTGCTATCTCTTGTAGGGCTTGCAGTGTTATCTGTCATTATAGGTAATTTTAGGACAAACACATCAGGGGTCAATACTATTGTGACTTTTGCATGTTATAGTGCGGCAATTATTGTTGTCTCATCAGTGTTTTATAATGTGATAGACATCACATCAACAGTGCTTAACAATTTATCGTCTCAAATAGATGTACTTATGCCTATTCTCATGTCATTGTTGGTTGCGATAGGAAACAACGTACTAGTAAGCATTTACAAGCCGATTGTTGCCATTCTATCAAGTGGCGTTGCATATGTTTTTTCTAAAATATTATTGCCAATATTTGTTATGGCATTTATTTTTACCGTTATAGGTAATATATCTAAAAATATAAAACTAAACAAATTTGTAGATTTTTTATCATCTTGTTTTAAGTATATAGTAGGGTTTGCTTTTACTATTTTTAGTGGTGCTCTTATGGTGCAAGGTATTGTTGCAAACAAATATGACAACTTGTCTTTTAAGGCAACAAAGTTTGCAATGAAAAGTTATATTCCACTAATTGGTGGATACATATCTGACGGGCTTGATTTTGTTGTTATGAGTAGTGTTCTAATCAAAAATGCTATTGGCGTTGGTGGATTGATTTTGATACTTTCTAGCGTTTTAATACCAATCATTACTATTATTGTTTTGCGCCTTGCACTTATGCTAGTAGCAAGTCTAATTGAACCGTTGGGTGCAAAGGAAATAGGCAATTTCACAACTGCTTGTGTCAAAGTTCTAAACTTTCCAATTGTTCTTATTCTTGGAGTGTCATTTATGTATATGTTATTTATAGGACTTATATTGTGTTCAGGAAATGTGATTTAGGGGGAAAATTATGACAGCATACATTTTGTCTATTGTGGGTGTGGTATTTATCGAGGCTGTGCTTGACCAAATTTTGCCAGAAGGCAAGTTGTCAACAATCATACGTAGCGTGTTTGCTGTTTTTCTCTTGTACATAATAATCAAGCCTATTAGTATGCTTTCGACAAATAACTTTGATTTTGGACAATTATTTGGACTAACTTTATCATAATGTCTATTTTTATTTCATATATCATACTAGATACAAAAAAGGAGGCAGATGTGGTTGGTTGAAAACAATGGACAAGTTCGAAACTACGAAATAACAAAACTAGATACGAACGAGAATGTAGAGCAAAAGAAAAATCCAAAAATTGATATTAGTAAGTACCTGAAAAACAACAAAATATTTGTACCACTAGTTCTACTTATTGTCGTTATTATTGCATTGGTGCTTTTGCCTGGGTCAAGTGTTTCTAATCAATCAAGTACATCAACATACACTACAACAGCAGAGTATGTGGCGAGTTTGGAAAACAAGTTGGAAACTGTGTTGGAATCAATAAAAGGTGCTGGCAATGTCAAAGTCATGGTATCAGTTGATAGTGGACCAGAACTAATATTCGCAACAAATAGTGACGAAAATACGACAACAACAACGACAAACGCAGATTCAGTCACAAATGTTACAGTACAAAAAGAGCCAATTATCATTTCTACCAGCAATGGAGATGAACCTCTTATATTGTACGAAAAGTTACCAGAGATAAAAGGTGTCATAGTTGTTTCAAGTGGGGCAAGTGACACTTATGTAAAATTGCAACTAATATCTGCTGTGCAAGCAGTATTAGGGATTAATAGCAGTCAAATAGAAGTATTTGCTGGAATATAAGGAGGGTAATATGTTATCAAAGAAAAAGAAAATTTTTATAGTTGCAGGATTTTGTATTTTACTGGCGCTTACGGGAGTACTCAATCTTGTTATCAACAGTTCAATAAGTGATGATGTAATAAAGACAAATACAACTACAACGGCCAATTTCTTCCAAACATATAGAGAAGATAGGGTTGATGCTAGAAACGAAGAAATGTTATATCTAGATGCAATCATTGCAAGTTCAAGTTCAAGTGCAGAAGCAAAACAATCTGCTGAAGAAAAGAAAGCAGAAATACTTGCCACAATTGAGAGTGAATTGACGCTAGAAAGTTTGATAAAGGCAAAAGGATTTGATGATGTTATTGTAACAACAGCAGCATCAAATATAAATGTAGTTGTCCAAAGTGCAGAACTAACATCAACAGAAGTTGCACAAATTGTCGACGTTATCCAAAATCAAACAGATTACACACTAGATAATATCAAAATTATTCCACTAGAATAATTGCAATTCTTATCACCCTATGATATACTAAAATAGTTAATTTGGGGGATAAAATGGCTTTCAATTACGACAACAAAGGTATCAAACCACAGGGTGGTAATACGACATTTGACAGAGATATTATCTTTTCTGTTGTGAGTTTAGCAACAAAAGAAATCGCAGGAGTTGCAAAATTATCAAAGAGTTTTGCTCGTAAACTATGCGGTTGGTTTTCTAAAGATTATGACAATGGTGTTCGCATTACAAACATTGATGGCAAACTAATAATAGATATATATATCAATGTCTACATTGGCTACAATATATCTGATGTTGCCTTCAAAGTACAAGAGAATATCAAGAATAGTTTGTCCACTATGATTGATATTGAAGTAAGTAAAATAAATGTACACGTTATAAGTGTTGAGCATATGAAAGACGAAGAAGACTAATATCAGGTTTTTATCTGGTGTTAGTTTTTTGTATTGTGGAGGATTTATGGGAAGAATTGAAGCGAGAGATACTGTATTCAAATTTGTTTTTGAAGACTTGTTTCATGCTCCAAATGATAGTTTGTCTTATGAAGAATTTTTGCAGGACAATCAAATGGATAGTGAAAATTTGAAATTTGTTAGAGACAATTATACCGGGATTATTGAACATTGGGACGAACTAAAAAATATTATTACAACACACTTAAAAGATTATACTATTGACAGAATTTACAAAGTAGATTTAGCAATACTAATGTGTGCTGTTTATGAAATAAAATATACTAGTGCAGACGTAAAACTTATTATTAATGAAGCCTGCAATTTGTGTAAAAAATATTCTACTGAAAAAAGTTATGCATTTGTCAATGGAGTTTTAGCAAATATAATAAAGGAATAATATGGCAGAAAACATTATATCTGTATCTCAATTTAGTAAATATGTAAAGAGCATATTTGACAGTGAGGAAATGTTGCACAATATTATGCTTGTAGGTGAAATAAGTAGCTATAATGTTAGCAATAATGTTGCTTATTTTACAATAAAAGATGATGAAGCAATGTTGCCTTGTGTTTTGTTTGGTGCAAGCTCGGTGACGCCTCCACAATTAGGAGATATGGTTATTGTCAAAGGCAGTCCCAATTATTATGTGAAAGGTGGCAAGTTTAGTTTTAATGTCACTGCAATTGCTCCATATGGGCGTGGATACTTGTACGAGAAATTTTTGCAAATGAAAAGCAAACTTGAAAAAGAAGGTTTGTTTGATGCTTCTCATAAAAAACCTATTCCTACAAGATGTCGACGAGTGGGAGTCGTCACAAGTTCGCAAGGTGCTGTCATACAGGATATTATTAATGTTACAACACGTAGAAATGACACTATTGATATTGTATTATATCCAGTTAAAGTACAAGGGATTGGTGCTGAACAAGAAATAGTTAAAGGTATCAATTTTTTCAGCAATTATGATAAAGTTGATTGTGTAATTGTTGCTCGTGGTGGTGGTAGTCTAGAAGATTTGCAACCATTCAACACTGAAGAAGTGGGACGAGCAGTATATAATTGCAAGAAACCAATTATAAGCGCAGTTGGTCATGAGACAGATTTTACAATATGCGATTTTTGCAGTGACCTTAGAGTGCCAACGCCGAGTGCTGCGGCAGAAACGATTGCATGGGAAAAGAAAATATTTGTTGATAGCGTAATATCAATTATTGATTATGCAGGGATGAAACTTGGCGAAACTCTTGATAATGTCAACAAAAATTTGATTTTGATGCACAATAGAATGAATAGGACAATATCATATGCGTGCGACAAATATTCTTTGAGTACAAAAAACGCTATTGATACAAGTTATTTGAGGTTGCAAAATGCTTTTGAGATTGCTAGAAACAAAGTGAGCGAAGCTTTATCAAGATTTGAAATATACAATCCAAAAAAGTTTCTTGAATTAGGTTATAGCAAAGTTTATAATAAAAATGGTCAAGTTGTATCATCAAAAAATGATGTTGCAATCAATGACGAGATCTCAATAGACTTTGTTGACGGCAAGATAAGAGCACAAGTGAAGGAGAAATAATATGAGTTTAGATGAAAAAATTAGTAAATTGACTGAAATTGAAGAAAAATTGCAAGACAGCAATTTGCCTATTTGCCAAAGTGTTGAATTATATGAAGAGGGCGTTAAACTGGCTCGTGAGATACTTGATGAATTAAATCAACTAAAAGGCAAAATATCAGTAATTAAACAAGATATGGACGCATATTCCGAAAAGATAACAACAAAGGAGAATTTAAGTTAATATGAGACTCAGCAAAATGATGTTCAAGACACTTCGTGACGACCCAAGCGATGCTGAACTTATTAGTCATAAATTGCTCGTCCGTGCCGATTATATCAAACGACAAGGTATGGGCAGTTATATGTTTTTGCCACTAGGTATTAGAGTGCTTCGTAAAATAGAAAATATTATTCGTGAAGAAATGGATAATGTTGGACTGCTTGAAGTGTCAATGCCAAAACTTTTGAGTGAGGACGTGTACGCAACAAGACTGAAAAGTTTTGGTGATACTATGTTTAGACTAAAAGACAGAAATGGCAAAGGGATGTGCCTAGGACCTACGCATGAAGAGGTTTTTACACTGCTTGTAAAAGATATGGTTTCTAGTTACAAGCAATTACCTGTGGGATTGTATCAAATAGGTGTAAAATTTAGGGATGAAATACGTCCACGATTTGGATTACAACGTTCCAAAGAATTTGAAATGAAAGATGCGTATACTTACCACACAAACAAAAAATCATTGGATGAATGGTATGACAAAATCAAAGAAGCCTATAATAGAGTATTTAGACGTCTAGAACTTGATTTTGTACCTGTCCTTGCAGATAATGGAACAATGGGTGGTTCGGATAGTCAAGAGTTTATGGTAAAAAGCGCAGTTGGCGAAGATGAGTTGGTGTGTTGTGAACATTGTGGATATGCTGCCAATATCGAAAAAGCAGTGTGCATTCCACAAGAACTTCCAACAACACTGCAAATGGAATATTTAGAAAAAGTTCACACTCCAAATACCAAGACAATAGAAGATGTGTCCAATTTCCTTCACAAACAAGTAACGCAGTTTGTAAAGAGTGTAGTTTATTCAACTGACAAAGGAATAGTTCTTGCTCTTGTAAGAGGGGATAGGGACGTTGAGGAGATAAAACTACAAAATATTGTAGGCGCATCACAAATCGAACTGGCAACGGCTGAACAAATAAAAAGCATTGGTAGTGTTGCAGGTTATGTTGGCGCAACCAAAGACTTGCACGATGTCGTTGTTATTGCAGACAATGAAGTGAAACAGATGACCAATTTTGTAATGGGCGCTAATGAGACTGATATGCACTACAAAGGATGTAATCAAAAAGATTTGACAGTGTCACAATTTGCAGATATTAGAAAAGCACAAACAGGTGATGCTTGTCCACAATGCGGTAAACCACTTCATATAATTAGGGGTATCGAAGTAGGACATATATTCAAACTTGGAACTAGATACACAAAAGAACTGAATTGCAAATATTTGGACGAAAATGGCAAAGAACAAATTATGGAAATGGGGTGTTATGGTATAGGTGTTACACGTGCCATGAGCGCAACGGTCGAACAACATAATGACGAAAAGGGAATCGTTTGGCCAGAAGCTATTGCTCCATACAAAGTAGTTGTTGTGATTGCTAACCAAAAGAACGAAGAACAAGTGCGTGCAGGGGAAGAACTTTATAATACTCTTGCAAATATGGGTGTTGAAGTGTTGCTTGATGATAGAAAGGAAAGTATTGGCGTCAAACTCAATGATGCAGAACTAATTGGTGTGCCATATATTATTGTTGCAGGCAAGGCAATTACAAATAACGAATATGAGTTTACAACAAGAAAAACATTGCAAAAAGAAAATAAAACACTAACAGAAATTAAAAAGTTCTTTTCGTAAAATGTATAAATTTATATAAAAATGTATGTGAATAGGTCGTGAGACCTATTTTTTATATTCAAAAAATGGCTTTATTTAGCGATTTTTATAATTATGCACTAGCGATTGTATATTATACATTTGTAATTGAATATTTATGCAAAACAACTATGAATAAATATTCAAAAAGTACTTGCATAATTATAATTTGTAGTGTATAATG
>CALWPI010000001.1 GCA_944383385.1 uncultured Clostridia bacterium | reverse complement strand
AAGAAAAAAGTGCTTATTTAGCACTTTTTTCATTTTGTTTCGCTTGTTTTTTTGCTTGATGTTCAGCCTTGATTTCTGCCAAATGTTCTTTTGAAAATCTACTTTTGAAGTTCACTTTTCTTTCCGTACCATTATATAGTTTCTTTATATTTTCTCTATGAGCCCACACTGTTATTATCCAAATGATAATTGGCATAATATAGACCCACACGTTTGTCATCCCCGTTATTCCCATATAGATATCATATGCAAATGTAAACATTGACATAGCATACAAACTGACAACTGACATGATGTCAACCCACAACAAAATAATGATTCCAGTCAATACAATAAAGCACATTATAATTGGTTGCATTACAAAAAACACACCACATGCAGTAGCGATTCCCTTGCCACCCTTAAATTTTAGTACTATTGGATACATATGACCAATAACAGCACAAATACCAACTATCCAACTATATATGATTATTAAATTGCCATTGACTTGAAATGCAAATCTATATATAAGATATGTTGCAAGAGTGGGTATTGTTCCCTTTAATACATCAATCAAAAAAGTCACTATTGCCATACGAAATCCGTATGTGCGTAGCATATTACTAGTACCAGGATTTCCACTACCTTTTGTCGCAATATCTTCATTTTTTACGTTCCAAGATAATATTTTGGCTGCATTTATATTGCCAAACATATATCCTATAATACATAGTGCTATCAAACTTGCTATTTCCATTGTTATTCCCTATTCCCCTTTTCTCTCAGTATAAATCTAATTGGTGTGCCTGAATAGTCAACGGCAGAGCGAATGCAATTTTCTAGATATCTCTCATAACTAAAATGCATTAGTTCAATATCGTTCACAAAGAACACAAATGTAGGTGGGGTGACGGACGCTTGTGTCACATAAGAAATTTTTAGTCGTCTACCATTCCTTGTAGGTGGTTCATTTGTCAAAATTGCATTATGCAAAATGTCATTTAACACACCCGTTGAGATTCTATGACTTGCGTGTTCGTACACAAGCTCGACCTTTTCCATTATTTGTCCCACTCTTTGTCCGGTCAACACTGAAGCATATACTGTGACAAAATAACTCATAAATTTGAGTTCTTTGGCCATTTTTTCGTTGTAATAATTCATTGTTTTTTCGTCTTTTTTGATTGTATCCCATTTATTCATCAGGATGACACTTGGTTTACCTTCTTCGTGTACAAAACCAAGTATTCGCAAATCTTGTTCTGTAATTCCGTCCATTGCATCAATTACAACAATAACAACATCTGCCCTTCTTATTGCATCAAAAGAACGAATTGTGCTATATGCCTCAACACTATTTTCATCAATATTGCGTTTCCTTCTAATACCAGCAGTGTCTATCAAAATATATTTTTTCCCATTATACATAAATGGCGTGTCGACAGCATCACGAGTAGTGCCAGCGATGTTGCTCACCATTACTCTATTTTCTCCCAACAATCTATTTACAAGACTGCTTTTGCCTGCGTTTGGTTTGCCTACAACTGCGACCTTGAGTGTTTCAACGTCTTCATCTTGTGTGGTTGGAGTCTTGAAATATTTGACAACAGCATCCAACAAATCACCAAAACCCAAAGAATGTTCTGCACTAATTGGATATGGCTCTCCCAGCCCCAATTCATAAAAATCGTAGGATTTTTCGACTTCGTTGTTATCTAATTTATTTACAGCCAGCACAACAGGCACATCAAATTTTCTTAAAAAATTGGCAGCATCATGGTCAGCAGACGTCACGCCCTCTTTACCATCTACAATCAAAATAACTACATCAGCTAGTTCGACTGCAATTTCTGCTTGACGCGTGATGTTCAATTGAAACTCATCCTTATTCTTTACATCTAGTCCACCTGTATCGACAAGAGAAAATTGATGTCCAGTCCACTCACTGTCCCCATATATTCTATCACGAGTCACCCCAGGCTCATTTTTTACAATGGATGCCTTTCTACCAACCATTTTATTGAAAAATGTACTTTTGCCTACATTAGGTCTTCCTATTATAGCAACTAATGGTTTCATATCTCTCCTTACAAAATTTTGATAATATTATAAAAAACTTTTACCAATGGTAAATGTCTTTTAAGAACTGATATATCATCAAAATACAAATACACTTATTTTTAATTTTACATATTGACCTAGTCAAATCAAATTGCAATTATATTTATATATTAGTATATATTATTACAAAAATTTTTTCAACTTTATTCAAAATGTTGTTGTTTTTGCATAAATATGCTTAATTTGTCATAATTATACCATTAAATTAGGTCTGCAATTATGCTGTTTGACACATAAAATCCTTGACTCGTACAACTCAAAATATTGTCTTTTATATCAATCAGTTTTAATGCTTGATATTTTTTAATTTGCTCATTTTTATCTTTTAGCAAATCATAATCAAAACGCTTTTTCATTTCAACAAGGTCTATTCCATATTTTGTTCTCATACCCAACATTATATATTCTTCTATCTTGTCTGCATTTGTTAGTTTGACAATGTTTTCTTTGACGCTTTCATTTTTTGTTATGAGAGAAATATATTTATCAATATCTTCAACATTTGAATATCTTTCATTTTCAAAATAACTATGTGCTGCCACCCCAAAGCCAACATACTCATGACATTGCCAACAATGCAAATTGTGTTTGCACTCATATCCAACTTTTGCAAAATTGCTTATTTCATATCTTTCAAAGCCAAATCTTTCTAACATTTTACACGTTTTGTCATACATCTTTACAACGGTATTTTCTTTTGGTAATTTATATATCTTTTCATCCAACATAGATTTCATTGGTGTATTTTCTTCAACTATTAGACTATATGCACTTATATGTGTGACGTTTTGATTATTTAGTAGTTTGACTGTTTTTCTCACATCTCTTACTGATTGATGTGGCACACCTATCATCATATCTGCATTTATATTGTGTATTCCAGCATTGTGCACATATTTGACAGCTCTTTCAAATTCTTGTACGCTATGTATTCTTCCTAATGTTTTAAGGACCTTTTTGCTCGCACTTTGCAAGCCAATACTCACCCTATTTATTCCATTTTTTGCCCAACAATTTGCTATTTCTTGCGTTACGCTATTTGGATTAGATTCTATTGATATTTCGCAATCATTTGCAATAGGCAATGTATGTAAAGCATCAAAAATTTTTTCAATATGTTTTTGCTTTAACAAACTTGGCGTTCCACCACCAATGTATATTGTGTCTACGCAACAATCTTCACTTGCCCGAAAACCTATTATTTCTTTACACAAACAGTCAATATATTTATCTATTTTTTCAAGGTCACAAAATGAGACAAAAGCACAATATTTGCACTTTTGTCTACAAAATGGTATATGAATGTAAATACCAATTTTTTTCATTTTGCTCCTAATCAATTTTAAGAATAGTCATAAATGCTTCGCTAGGTATTTCGACTGAACCTACTTGACGCATTCTCTTTTTGCCTCGTTTTTGTTTTTCAAGCAATTTTTTCTTTCTTGTTATATCCCCACCATAACATTTTGCAAGGACGTCTTTTCTCAATGCTTTGATTGTTTCTCTTGCAATTACCTTGTTACCAATTGCGGCTTGAATTGGCACTTCAAACAATTGTCTTGGTATCACTTCTTTTAATTTTTGCGCTAAATTACGTCCTTTTTGATATGCTTTGTCTTTGTGGACAATGACACTCAACGCATCACAAATTTCTCCATTTAAGAGTATATCTAATTTTACCAAATCGCTTTGTGCGTATCCTACTATATCATAGTCAAGACTTGCATAGCCCTTGCTGCAAGATTTGAGTTTGTCAAAGAAATCATATACAATTTCGTTCAATGGTATTTTATATACCAACTGCACACGATTTGCGTCAAGATATTGCATATCTAATTGCTCGCCCCTTTTTTCTTGGCACAATTTCATAAGTTCGCCAATATATGCTGGTGGCGTAAATATGCTTGCTTTGACGACAGGTTCTTCCATATATGATATCTCTTGTGGTGAAGGCATATCAGCAGGATTGGACACTTCGACCATAGTTCCATCTGTTTTATATATTCTATAATTTACACTTGGCGCTGTTGTGATAAGGTCCAAATCAAACTCTCTTTCCAACCTTTCTTGGATAATATCCATATGCAAAAGCCCTAAAAATCCACATCTAAATCCAAATCCCAAAGCCTGACTGACCTCAGGTGTATATTCAAGTGACGCATCGTTTAGTTTCAGCTTTTCAAGAGCGTCTTTTAGGTCGTTATATTTTGAACCATCAACACAGAAAATTCCACTAAAAACAACAGGTTTTACTTCTTTATATCCTGGAAGCGCACTATCGCACATATTGTTTGCTAGTGTGATTGTATCTCCCACTTTTGTTTCACTCACATTTTTGATGCTTGCACAAATATATCCAACATCTCCTGCAAGCAATTTTTCTGTACTCTTTGGTTTTGGTGTAAATATACCGACCTCGGTCACATCATATTCTTTGCCCGTTGACATAAACTTGATTTTATCATTTACTTTTACCTCTCCATCAACTAAACGGACAAGACACACTGCACCTTTGAAATTATCATAATAACTATCAAAAATTAGCGCTTTTAATGGCGCATTCTCATCTCCTTTTGGACTAGGAATGTCACTAATTATTCTCTCCAACACTTGCTCTATATTCGTACCGTCTTTTGCAGAAACACATGGTGCATTGTCGGCAGGAATGCCAATCAAGTCCTCAATCTCTTTTTTTGCCGTTTCAATATCAGCGCTTGGCAAGTCAATTTTGTTTATAACAGGCACTATTTCAAGGTTGTTATCCGTTGCAAGATAAGCATTTGCAAGTGTTTGCGCCTCTACCCCTTGCGTTGCGTCCACAATCAGTATCGCTCCTTCGCAAGCAGCAAGACTACGACTGACTTCGTATGTAAAGTCCACATGTCCTGGTGTGTCAATCAAATTGAGAGTGTATTGCACCCCGTTTTGAGTGTATTTCATAGTCGTTGGCGTCAACTTGATAGTAATACCACGCTCTCTTTCTAGTTCCATACTATCTAATAGTTGGTCTTCCATCTCTCGTTTTTGAAGTGTACCAGTATATTCTATAAGTCTATCAGCAAGTGTACTTTTGCCATGGTCAATGTGAGCCACTATACAAAAATTGCGAATTGTAGACATACGAAGTGACATAATAAAATCTCCTAAAATAAAAATTTGTTGCAAAAGCCACATATTTTGCATTGTAATAAACTATATATATTGTATAGAAATATGCTATAAAATGCAAATATTTTTGAAATATAGCAAAAATCACTATGCAAAATCAAAATCATTTGGTATTATATTAATGTATCTAGTAATGGCATAAAGTGTATGCCATATGACACGAAGCAATTTGTGGTGCAAAACTAGAATTTCCTAAACTTGTTTTCAAAAAAATAAAATTAAAATTAAGGTTATGTAGATTTTTCTACATATTTGAGATAAAAAAATGAGTATATATGATAATTGGCTAACAACAAAAGCCATTGCAAAACACGGTTTGTTCAACCAAGATTATCCAGAACATTCAATCGGTGCACTCCAAAATGCTATCGATAATAAATATCCAGTAATGATAAGTGTCCAGGCACTAAATGACGGCTCACTAATATGTTTTAGCGAGAAGTCTTTGTCACGTCTAACCGGCTGTGATGGATATATATCAAAAATCAATTTAAGTGATTTGGAAAATGTATATTTATGCAAAACACAGTACAAAATCTTGACACTTGAAGAAGCACTTAAATTTATTGACAATAGAGTGCCAGTATTAATAAACATAATAAATGACTTTTGTAGCACAAAAATGCCAGGAATGGTATATGACTTAATGGTAAAATATCCTAATGATAATTATGCAATTATGTCAACCAACCCTACTGTTGTTGCGTGGTTTATGGAAAACGCACCAACTATTACTCGTGGTATCAAAAGTTGCAAGTTTAGTGAGAAAGTACTTTGTTCATATAAAACAAAGAAACTTACCAAACTCAAACATTGCAAAGAATGCAATCCTGACTTTATATGTTATAACGCAAAACTACTTCCTAATAGATATGTCAAAAAATACAAACATTTACCACTTCTAGCATATTCAATTTCATCAAAGAGTGAATATTTAGAAAAGGTAAAATTGTGTGACAATGTTATATTTGACAGCTTTACACCATCATTATAAAAATGGCTAAACATAGCCATTTTTTGTTTGCCATGATTTTTATTATAATATTTACTTTTTGTCTTTGTGTATTACATTAGTTTACTTATAAATTTGACTAAATAGTTTAATTGTTATTAGCCTAAAATTAGGCAACAAAAAAAGGCAATCACTTGCCTTTTTGTTTTTAATAATTTTTGCTTTCCATTTCAAAATATGCTTGTGGATGTGAACATACTGGGCAAACAATTGGAGCTTCCAATGCTTTTACTCTATAACCACAGTTTCTGCATACCCAAACAATTTCTCTATCTCTTTTGAATACTTTGCCCTCTTCAAGATTTTTTAGAAGTGCATTGTATCTTTTTTGGTGGTCTCTTTCAACTTTTGCAACGCCTTCAAACATTTCTGCAATTTTGTCAAATCCTTCTGCTCTTGCTTGTTTTGCAAATCTTTTGTACATACTTGTCCATTCATATCTCTCGCCTTCGGCAGCGTCTGCAAGATTTTCTTTTGTTGTATGGATGCCATGTATTAATTTGAACCACATTTTTGCGTGTTCTTTTTCATTTTCAGCTGTTTCAGCAAAATATGCTGCAATTTGTTCGTATCCTTCTTTTTTTGCTGCACTAGCATAATATGTATACTTATTTCTAGCTTCGCTTTCACCAGCAAATGCTTTCATTAAATTTTTTTCTGTTTTTGAGCCTTTTAATTCCATAATTTTTCTCCTTTTACGTTGTCATTCTATCATATTTTTTTGTATCTTGTAAATTATTTATTTGTATTTATCCTTTTTTTGTACCATATTTGCTTCCCTACCATTTTTTTGTGGCACGTAATATCTTTTATTTTTAAGGACATCAGGCAAATATTGTTGTTTGACATACCCACCAAAATCATGTGGATATTTGTATTTACCATGTCCGTCATTATACCCTGTTGGATGATTTTTTAAGTGATTTGGCACGACAGCCTCTGGATGCTCTCTTGCGTCTTTGTCTGCTTCTGACATAGCAAGGTATACACTATTACTCTTCTCTGCCTCACAAATATAAATTATTGCATGAGCTAACGTCAAATTACATTCAGGTAGCCCCAATTTTTCACAAGAAGTGAGCGCTGAAATTGCAAGCAACAAAGCATTGCTGTCTGCCATACCTATATCTTCACTTGCATGTGCAACCATACGTCGTGCAATTATTCTTGGGTCACAACCGGACACCAAAAGTTTTTGACAATAGAATAGTGCTGCATCCGGGTCTGAACCACGCAGTGATTTACAAAAAGCGCTAAGAACGTCATAATATGTGTCTTCGTCCATGCCAACCATACTATTTTGCACGCATTGTGATATTATTTCTTTTGTAATGTGAGTCACACCGTCTTTATCTTCAACCGTAGTTTTGACAGCCATTTCGAGTGTGTTGAGCGCAGAACGAATATCTCCACCAGATATTGATGCTAGATATTTTGTAGTATCATCGTCAATGTCAATTTTGAGTTTGCCATATCCCCTTTCATCAGTAATAGCACGTTTGATTGCAATAGTGACATCAGCGCTAGATAAAGGCCTAAATTCGAATACTTTGCATCTAGAAACAATGGCACGTGTCATGGATATAAATGGATTTTCTGTTGTACTACCAATAAAGACTATACTGCCGTCTTCTATTGCTTGCAACACGCTATCACTTTGGGCTTTGCTCCATCTATGACATTCATCTAGTAGCAAATAGGTTCGTTTTCCATACATCTGCAAATTGACTTTTGCACGAGCAATAATGTCTTTTGCCTCGCTCACCCCACTAGAAACAGCATTCAATTTTTCGAAAATACCGTTTGTCGTATTTGCAATAATATTGGCAAGAGTAGTTTTGCCACAACCAGGTGGTCCATAAAAAATACATGAACCAAGAGTGCCACTTTTTATCGCACGCACTAAAAAACTATTTGGACTAATTAGATGTTTTTGTCCAATAAATTCATCTAGCGTTTTAGGACGCATTCTTTCTGCAAGTGGCACAAAACGTGTAATATCTTCTTCCATATTGTTATTATATCAAATAAGAACAATAACGACAATAAAGATTATCAAAATAAAATAAAAAACCTAGGTATTACCTAGGAATTTGTTAGACTGTCCATAAGCCGAGTTCTGTATTTGATGATTATCTATCTAGACATATTATTGCTAATATGTTCAAGCGGTGTGTTGCGACAGACTAGCGAGCAACTATTTTGTGTCTGTCTACCTTGCAGCAGGTGGGGTTTACACAAACACCATGTCTCCATAGCATTTTGTAGGCTCTTACCCTACATTTTCACCCTTGCAAATTATTGCGGTTATTTTCTGTTGCACTTTCCCTAAAGTCGCCTTCGGTGGCCGTTAGCCATCACCTTGCTCTGTGCTGCTCGGACTTTCCTCGAAAAAATTCGCAATCATCTGTACATCTAACAGTGATTATTATATCATAATGCATAAATATTCGCAATACTTTTTGTGATTTATTTTAATCTATCTATAATCTTGTTTTTTTATTATCTTTTTAAGAGTGAGAATAGATTTCTTTTCGAGCCTGCTGATATAACTACGAGATATACCCAATTTGTTTGCCACTTCTCTTTGCGTCATAACTGGATATCCGTCAAATCCATATCTCATACATATTATATCATACTCTCTTTTTGATAAGGCTTTGTTTAAGACTTCTTTTAGTTTGTTCGACACGTCTTCTTCGTGTATCATATCCTCGACAGACATGCTATCTTCAAAAATTATATCTTTTAATGACATTTCGTTGTCTTCATCATCATAGGACAAAATATCTTCAACTGAAACCGTATTTTTGTGCTTTTTATTTTGTCTTATTAACATCAAAATCTCATTTTCTATACACTTTGCAGCATAAGTTGACAGTTGTGTGCCTGATTCTAATTTGTATGTATTGATTGCTTTGATAAGCCCTAATGAGCCAACTGAAATAAGGTCATCTGCTTCATTGGCTGATGCATATTTTTTGACCACATGCGCCACTAGTCTCAAATTGTGCTGGATGAGAATGTCTTTTGCCTTTTGGTCACCATTTTTGTATGCCAAAAAATATTCCTCTTCTTCTTTTGCACTCAAAGGATGTGGAAACGAACCATTTGTGTTTATATAGGCTGTAAATAACATCACCTTTTGCATAAAGTTATATAGACTCTCAATAATCATATCTCACCTCTATATATATCTATGAAAAAGAGATGTCTTTTTTGCCTGTCCAACCTACAAAATATTATAAAAATTGACAAAAAATATCTTATAAATATGGTTATATTTTTGCAATAAACAGCATATTTATACAGATTAGAAAAGGTGCAGATATCCTGCACCTTTTGTTTTATTGAACTTGATTTTGCTGTGGATACAATGGTAAATCAAAGAATCCGTTGCAAACATCTTTTGTGTAATCTTGGCAAGTTGGTATTGGACAATAACCATATGTAGGCACTAAAATTTCTGCTTCAACTACTACTTTTAGAATAATAGTAATACACATATCTAGGCTGAATTGGTTGTTTCCAATATATTCCCCATCAGGAATGGCTGCACTGACTAATGCTTCAATATGGAATGGGAATACAGATGGTTGTGGTACATAAAGTACGACATCGGTATTGACAGTAATATTTGCAAGTGCTGTACCTGCAACACCATTTGCGTCAGTGTAATTTATCTCTAATGGTACAACAACATCACCAGTTACTCTTGCAAAGCATGGTTTGTCGTCAAATCTGTCGACTACCAAATTTCTAATTTCAGTAGCACCAGCAATTGCCTGAGTTGAAACGTATGTAAGTGGTTGTGTTGGACTGTCTGGATTGTAACTTGTCACTGTGACAGGAGCATTGACCTCTTGCACTTGTTTTTGACAAGCGTCAAAGACTTTTTTGACTTCTAAACACGCCTTTTCACACAAGCCATTTAGAGGATTTCCCGTCATAGGACCTGGACATCTAGTTGTTCTATTTGATGAGAAAAATGACATTAGTTTTTACCTCCTATTATAATAAGCCTGTATACCTTACTATATGAGTTGTATTAAAAAAATGTGAATAAAAAAGATGAGTTTTCCTCATCTTTATCATTATATAATTGTTTTTATAATACTATATTAATCTTCAATATTTGGTACAAACTGGTCAAATTTTGCAAGTACGTTTTCTTTTCCATATCTAGTATCTGCACTTGTTGCAAATATATTACCCGTGCCAATGCACAAAGTTTTTGCAATTTTGTCACACGCTATTTTTACTTGGCTTTTTGATAATTTATCTGCTTTTGTAGCAATTACGATAAATGGTATTCGATAATAATTCAAAAATCTCAACATCTGTATATCATATTCATTTGGCTCATGGCGAATATCGACTAGCACACACACGAGTTTTAGATTTTCGTTATCAACTAAATATGGTTCTATCAGTCCTTGCCACTTACTAGACAATTCTTTGCTTGCCTTGGCATATCCATATCCTGGCAAATCAACAAAATAAAAATCATTGTTTATCAAAAAATAATTTACTAGCCTTGTTCGACCAGGTGTTGAACTAGTTTTTGCCATTTTTTTGTTGTCAACTAGCATATTTATAAGGCTTGATTTCCCCACATTACTACGCCCAACAAAAGCAATTTGTTTTTTGTCTTTTATTAAACTTTTTGTATTTGCCACACTTGTGACAAATCTTGCATTAACTATTCTCATACAATATATTATATCAAATTTTACTATGATTTCATAGCAATATTATATTGCTTTCTTTTCAACATTGCTCGTTTGTTTGTATTTTATCTTTGCTTCTCCCGTGCCTTCTATCATTTCTTTTGTCACAGTGATACATTCAATATCTTTGTTACTTGGCGCTTTGAACATAAGGTCTAACATGCTTTGTTCCATAATGCTTCTAAGTCCACGAGCACCTGTTTTTAGTTTGATTGCTTTGTCTGCTATTGCATCAATTGCATCTTTTGTAAACTTGAGTTCGACGTTATCAAGAGCAAACATAGTTTTATATTGGTCAATAAGATTATTCTTTGGCTCTTGCAATATCCTTACCAAAGATTTTTTATCCAAATCATCTAGCCCAACAACTATTGGCAAACGTCCCACAAATTCTGGTATAAGTCCGTATTTGATAAGGTCTTGTGGTTGAATATTCTTTACAACATCTCCCATATTTTGCGTATTGTCATTTTGCTTGATTTGTGAGTTAAAGCCCAAACTTGTATTATTTGTTCGCTTTTCAACAATTTCTTTTAGCCCTACAAATGCTCCACCACATATAAACAAAATATTAGTGGTATCAATTTGGATTAGTTGTTGTTGTGGATGTTTTCTGCCACCTTGTGGTGGTACAGACGCAATAGTCGACTCGATAATTTTGAGTAATGCTTGTTGTACACCTTCTCCACTAACATCACGAGTCACGCTGACATTTTCACTCTTTTTGGTTATTTTGTCAATTTCGTCAATGTATATAATTCCGCGTTCTGCTTGTTTGATATCATAATTAGCATTTTGAATAAGTTTGAGCAAAATGTTTTCTACATCTTCTCCAACATATCCAGCTTCCGTCAATGTTGTTGCATCTGCTGTTGCAAATGGCACATTCAATATTTTTGCGAGTGTCTTTGCGAGCAAGGTTTTCCCCGAACCCGTTGGACCAATTAGCAAAATATTACTTTTGTCTAAATCTATTGTTTTGTCTTTTTTCTCATGACGAGCTTGTATATTATAATTTATTCTTTTGTAGTGATTGTACACACCTACACTCAACACTCTTTTTGCTTCATCTTGTCCCACGATATATTGGTCTAGTTTTTCTTTCAGCACTTCTGGTGTTGATAACTCTACAACTTTTAGTGCTAGCGTTTGTGTTTGAGTAATTATATCTTTACAAATATCGATACATTCATTACAAATGATAGCACTACCGTCCGGACTTGGTATCATACACTTTACTTCTTTGTTATTCTTGCCACAAAATGAACAATATAATTCTGCCATACTATCTCCTATACAAAATCAATCATCACGGGTCATCCATGATGATTGATGAAAATTTTATTTTCTTTTGTCTATGACTTTGTCAATCAGTCCATATTTTTTTGCTTCATCAGCTGACATATAATTGTCTCTGTCAATATCTTTTGCAATTTGTTCTTTGTCTTTGCCTGTCATTTTTGCAAACAAATCAATCATTTTGTCTTTGGTTTTGCTAATATGATTTGCTGCAATCATTATATCACTTGCTTGACCTTGCATACCACCTAGTGGTTGATGTATCATCACTTCACTATTTGGCAAACAAAATCTTTTACCTTTTGCACCACTAGCAAGCAAAAATGCTGCCATACTTGCTGCAATACCGATACAAATGGTAGACACGTCACATTTGATATAATTCATTGTGTCATATATTGCAAAGCCTGCTGTAATTGAACCACCTGGACTGTTGATATAAAGTGAAATATCTTTGTCAGGATTTTTCCCTTCCAAATATATCAGTTGAGCCACAACCACGTCTGCTGTTTGGTCATTTATCTCGCCTGTCAGAAAGATAATTCTGTCTTCTAACAATCTTGAATAAATATCATAACTAACATCACCACGACTAGTCTGGTCCACAACCATTGGTACTAACATATTATCACCTCGTTTATATTGCGTTTTTCTCTACAAGGAAATCAAGTAGTTTATGTAATAGTATATCATTTTTGATTTGAGCCATATGTTTGTCGCTCAAAGTAGATTTTACATCTTCTACTGTTTTATTGTCGCGTTTTGCCATTTCTTGTAGTCTAGCATTGACATCTTTTGCAGTAACGTCAATTTTTTCTGCTCTAATGATTTCTTGCATTACAAGAGAGATTTTGACACCTTTGACTGCATCAGCATGTCTTGATTTTCTAATTTCTTCCACTGTTGTATTCATATATTTAGCATAATCTTCAAGACTTATACCTTGATACATCAATCTATATGAGATATCTTGCATAATATGGTCAAGTTCGTGTTCGACCATTACTTTTGGTACATCAATTTCTGTATTTTTGATAACTGCTTCGATAACATCATTTTCAAGTTCAGCTTGCACTCTTTGCTTTTCATGTTCAAGTAGATGTTCTTTTAGTTCTGCCTTATAAGCATCTAATGTTTCGCAATCACTTACATTACTTGCAAATTCGTCATTTAGCTCTGGCAATTGTTTCTCTTTGATAACATTGACTTTTACAACAAATGTTGCAGGTTTGCCAGCAAGTGTTGGCTCGCCATAGTTTTCTGGGAATGTGACGTGAACGTCTTTACTGTCCCCTGTATTTAGCCCTATTAGTTGTTCTTCAAAGTTGTCAATAAATGAATGACTGCCAATTGTCAAATCATATCCATTTGCAGTACCACCGTCAAACACTTTGCCATTTACTGAACCTGAAAAATCAATATTGACAATATCTCCGTCTTTTACAGGTCTATCTGTCACTTCGACAAATCTTGCTTGACTCTCGCGTGCTCTTTCAAGTTCGTCTTTTAGTTGTTTTTCAGTGACCTTTGCTTCTTTTCTCTTGACGTTTAGTCCAACATATTGTCCAAGTTTTACCTCAGGCGCAACAGTCACTTTTGCAATCAATTCAACACCGTCATCACCAACTTTTTTGACTTCAATTCTTGGTTCGTCCACTGGTGCAAAATCTTTTTCTTTACTTGCAATTTCACTATATGCATGATAGAAACAATGGTTGAGCGCTTCGTCAAAAAACACACCCTTACCATATATTTTTTCAATCACTTTTCTAGGTGCTTTTCCTTTTCTAAATCCTTCTACATTGAAAGAAGATTTTTTCTCTTTATAAGCATGCTCTTGTGCATGTTCCCATTCTTCTGCAGTTATAGAAATCTTAAATTCAACTTCATTTTTGCCTGCATTACTTTTAGTATATTTCATATTTTACTCCTTATCGTAACGGATATAGTATATCACACAACAGAACTAATTTCAAACATAACCGTTACAAGAAAATATATTTTTCTTTGCAAAAAAATAAAAATTTTTATCAAAATAATTGTATAGTTCATTTTTTATAGGTTTTTATACATACAAATAAAAAACACCACAGCTGTGGTGTTAGTAGAACAAAATAAATAGTGCTTGAAAAAGTGAAATAATCGCAAGAGCCATATAAATTATTTGTCTAAAAATAATATTTATTTTTTCTTTTTTCAATGTCATTTCTCTATTTTTTTGCTGTTGTGGATTATATTCGAAATGGTCGCTCTCAAAATGTTCGACTAGACTTTTCTTTGTCTCACGCGCACATATGTACAAGTTGATAAGGAAAGCAAATGCAATGACATAAAATATTATTTCTGCCACCTTACCCACAAAGGCCATAACAATGCCTGCCACACACAGCAAAACAAATATGATTATTGCACTCTTTTTTGCTTTGGACAAATTTTTGATATACTCAATCATATTATAGGAATAGTCCTGTGATAATGAGTGCAGCAGCAACTGCCCAAATAATTAGATAAACAATACTTCTCTTGCTTCTTGCATAGTAGAATCCTGCAAAAACGACTACCAAATATGATAGCGATTGTGCTACAAGAGACAAAATATTTGATACTTGTCCACTGAGCCCTACCTTTGACAAAATTAGCACAATACCAATTATGACACTAGCAAAAAATGATAGACAATTTATGACATATCTAAAACTCACACTTGTTCTTGTTGTATTAGTATTATTCTTATTACTCATATTTCCCCTCCAATTTACTATATAGTTTAGCATACAAATATTTTTTTGTAAATTTTTAATCATTATGTGCTGACAATTTCTCAATTACTTTTTGAAAATACTGTGGCAACTCTATTTCAAAACACATTTTTTGTTTTGTCGTTGGATGCACAAATTCAAGTTTCTTTGCAACTAATAGTTGTCCTTTCACCCAACTAAAAGGGCAAGGATTTGGATTGTACAACGCATCGCCCACAATTGGATGATGAATGTGTGCACAATGCACTCTTATTTGGTGCGTCCTACCTGTTTTGAGTTCAAATTCTACAAGACTCATTCCACAATATGTTTGCAAAACCTTGTAGTTTGTAATTGCCTCTTTGCCCCCACTATCCACAACAGTATATTTAAGTCTATTTTTTTTATCTCTTGCAAGAAAATTGTGAATAGTATCTTCTTGTTTTGGCATATAGCCTTGAACTATTGCATAATACGTTCTCTTTGCAGTTTTATCTGCAATTTGCTTTGCTAAATTTGCGTGTGCAATATCATTTTTTGCAACGACCAAAAGACCACTGGTGTCTTTATCCAATCTATGTACAATGCCTGCACGAAATTGTCCGTTTAGTTTACTCAAATTTTTTACTCTATATGCAAGAGCATTGACAAGCGTGCCGTGCGTATTTCCTACTGCTGGATGAACGACCATTCCTTGTGGTTTGTTTACTACAAGCAAATCATCATCTTCGTATACAACATCAATAGGTATATTTTCAGGTTCGGCAGAAAATACTTCTTCGGGTTCAAAATCAATTTCTACAACATCATCTAATTGGACCTTGTATCCTGCTTTTTGCACTTTGCCATTTACTTTTACTTTGCCGTTTTCTATCAATCTTTTGTAATACGACCTTGTGTGTTCGCTATCGTACTCAACCAAAAAATTATCCAACCTACTATCAACTTGTTGTAGTTTTATCTTCACCGTCTCCATTTTTCTCCTTGTGACTAAAAAATAGTATGTAAACAAAAAGACATATCATTCCCACGACCAAAAAACTATCTGCAAGATTGAAAATCGGTGGGAAGAATGAAATCTTTATAAAATCACGTACATATCCAAAAAATATTCTATCAACTAGATTGCCAAGTGTGCCTGCTGTAACTAACACATATCCAATAGTCCACCACGCTCCTTTTGGTTTGAATCTAAAAAGATAGTATGTAAATGCCACCAAAAATACAATGGCAAAACAAATCAAAAATATGCCATAGCCGTCAAAACTGCTAAACGCAGCACCATAGTTTTTTGCATAAGAAATAGAGAAAAAGTGAGGTATCACTACCACTTCTCCCATATCATTAAGGTCCATATTTTGTACCAAATATTTGCTCATTAGGTCAAAAAATAACAGTAGTCCAATGATAATACCACCTATAAGGTACCATTTGTAATTTTTTACGTTTTTCATATATTTATCATACTATAAACTCTAAGAAAAATAAAGTCTTCTTGTTATTGTTTTTGTCGACATTTGACAATTAAATATTTTTGACATTATTTACAAATTGATAAACATTGTCTACTACACTACAAAGAGCGTATCTTAGTGAATGACTACTAGACGTGTCCTCAATGAGTTTATACACCAACTCATCTTGCGTATCTATTATGTGTTGTAATGCAATAATGCTCTCATCTAAATACTTGCTAGGTGTCGACAAAACATATAGACTTGCATTATCTTTTTGCACTATACCGTCACTTCTTTGACTATTTATGGTCGAACTTACTTGCAAATTTGTCATTACTTTTGTATCAAGTCCAATTGATGTGTCATACAACAATTTTATTGTTTGTTTCATATATTCAAAGTTTGACTTTAATATTTCATATTCATCAATATTTTTTTTGATTTTTGGCAGTGTTATTTCAAACACATTCATGTTATAGTTTGTCCCAGTAATATTAGAAATGACAAATTGACAATCTTCGTATGTCATATAAATACTGCCAAGCACAATATATTTATTATCTTGCTCCCAAATGTAACCACTTGCACCTTGTAATACTACACCATTTGCAACCGACTGTGCTGTTTCTTTGTCATCATAAGTACCAAACGACAATCCATAATAAGTAATTTGTTCTGTTTTGTAATTGTATCTGCTAAAAAGCGAAAAATCTCCTGCAAGCACACCTGAAAAAAACATTGCGAGCAAAACAACGCCTGCAATCATGCATGGAAAAAGTATCCACCACAAAAAAGCAAACTTTGTGTGTTTGTGTTTTATATATTTTACATCATCATAATAAGGCGATTTTTTTGGCATAAAATATTGAATTTGGCTCTCCTACTTCATTATACTAATGAACGAAAAGTAGATATGACAATTTGATAAATTTTTATGTAATTTTTTGATAAAAAAACAAAAATTATTTTATACTTCGACAATAGTAGTAAGAGTATAAAATTGAGCAAAATTTATAAATTGTCCTACAATAAAATAAAGGAGAAAATATGAAAATAAAACCATTATTTGACAGAGTGGTATTGCTTCCACAAAAAGTACAAAAAAGCAAAAGTTCACTTATCATACCAGAGTCAGCAACAGAAAAGCCAATGATAGGCAAAGTAATAAGTGTAGGAAGCGGCACACAAGACAAAAAAATGTCAGTGTCAGTTGGAGATACTGTTTTATATAACGTTTATGCAGGAAACGAATATCAACTAGAAGACACAAAATATATTATCATTTGTCAAGACGATATCTTGGCAATTATTGAGGAGTAAAATATGCCAAAACAAATACTAAAAGATTTAGAAGCCATAAAAGCACTTGAAAGTGGTTGTGAAAAATTGACTTGTGTTGTTGCCTCCACATTAGGACCAAAAGGACGTAACGTTGTACTTGAAAGAAAGTACACCTCCCCACTAATCACAAATGACGGGGTAACAATCGCAAAAGAAATCACACTTGAAGACACATTTGAAAACGTGGGTGCTAGTATCATAAAAGAAGCAAGCATCAAAACAAATGATGTTGCAGGTGACGGTACAACAACAGCATGTGTGCTTGCCAACAGCATTGTAAAAAACGGTATGCGAAATTATATCGCAGGTGCAAATCCTATCATTTTGAGAAAAGGTATGGCAAAGGCTGTTGATGTTGTCGTAGATACACTAAAACAAATGTCAAAAGAAATAAGTAGCAGTAGAGATATTTTTCAAGTAGCATCAATTAGCGCACAAGACGAACAAATTGGAGAACTTATTTCCAATGCATTTGAAAATGTTGGCAAAGAAGGTGTCATCACAGTCGAAGAGAGCAATACAACTACAACATCATTAAAACTTGTTGAAGGTATGCAATATGACAAAGGATATTTGTCTATCTATATGTGCAACAATATGGAAAAAATGGAAGCAAATTATAACAACTGCGACATCTATCTAACTGACAACAAAATCACAACAATCAACGACATTTTGCCTGTACTAGAATATGCGACAAAGAGTGGCAATCCTATGCTTATAGTCTGTGACGATATAGAAAACGAACCACTTACAACTATTGTACTAAATAAAATGCATGGCAACCTAAACGTAGTAGTAACAAAAGCACCTGCATATGGAGACAAAAGATCGGCATATCTTGATGATATCTCTGCCCTAGTCGGTGCAACACTGGTCAGCGAAAAAACAGGCACAACAATAAAAGATTTTGTTCCAACATTTTTAGGCAAAGCAAATATAAAAGTGACAAAAGACAATACTACAATCACAAATGGTCAAGGTAGCAAAGAAGAGATAGCAAAAAGAGTATCTATCATTCTTGCACAGATTAAATCTGCAAATAGTGATTTTGATAAAAAACAATTAGAAGAACGACTTGCAAAACTGACAGGTGGCGTCGCCGTCATTATGGTAGGAGCAATGACAGAAATTGAAATGCAAGAGAAAAAACTGCGAATAGAAGATGCAATCAGCGCAACCAAATCTGCAATTAGCGAAGGCATTGTATGTGGTGGTGGCATTGCACTGCTTCGTACTGCACAAAATGTAATGGCACTATCTAATACCTTGCAAGGAGACGAAAAAACTGGTGCACAAATCATATATAATAGTCTATTTGAACCTATTAAAAAAATATGTGAAAATGCAGGCGTAGACGGTAGTGTTGTAATCGACAAAATACTAAATAATAAAAACGCATCATACGGATATGACGCACTCACTAATACATATTGTGATATGTTTGAAAAAGGTATTATTGACCCTACAAAAGTGACCCGTTCAGCAATCGAAAATGCTTGTAGTGTAGCAAGTACGCTGCTCACAACTTCGGCAGTTGTGTGTGAAAAAGAAACTCAAACAATATCAAAATAACATAAAAAAATGAGTACTATGCAAAATAAATTTTTAGGCTTGATATAGACATATTATATGTTTTGCATAGTATTGAAAATGCCATAATACTGACCACAAAAAAGACAACTAATTATAGTTGTCTTTTTTTATGTTATATAAAATTTTTATGCAATTATTTATTATAATTTGCACTACTAAACAAATTCCAAGGTGTCTTATCCATTGGTGGGCTCACCCTAAATGACATTAGTTTTTTTGTCGTTGGATGATAAAATTTTAGACTATATGACCACAGTGCAAGATTGCCTTTGTATTTTGTGTCACACCCATACTTGACATCTGCATATATTGGATGTTTTATTGCTGACATTTGCACTCTTATTTGATGTGTTCTACCTGTTAGCAATTCTACGTCAACTAGATTCAAATCTCCATTAGTCTGCAAAACATTATAATTGAGTTCGCATCTTTTGCTCCCCTCAACACTTGAAGGTGCGAGACGAACGATATTGTTTTTAATATCTTTTTTCAAGTAATGAACCAAGTGGTCTTTGTTCTTCATTTCCCCCATTGTTGTTACTGCAAAATAACTTTTGCTCATTTGTCCGTCTTTTATTTGCTCAGAAAGTCTTGCCGCCGCTTTACTTGTTTTTGCAAACACAAGTATCCCACCGGTTGGTCTGTCTAGTCTATGCACTAGTCCCACATATACATTGCCAGGTTTATTGTACTTTTCCTTGATATATTGTTTTACCATGGTTAGCATATCAAGGTCGCCAGAACTGTCTTCTTGTGTAGGAATATTTTGTGGTTTGACGACTACAATAATATGATTGTCTTCATACAAAATATCTAACATATTATATCCCCTTCATACTGATAGTGACTGTGCTATCGCCGACTTCCATTTCGCGATTGATGTCTGGTGTGAAATGTCCTTTGTTAAATTCACTTGCAAGCACTTCGCTTTGAATATCACTTGAATATTTTTGGATAACATCACAAAGTGTCTTATCTTGGCTTGTAATCTCTAACAACACTCTTTGGTCTATTCTAAAATCTGCTTCCTTTCTCAAAAGTTGTGCACAACGTGTTATCTCTCTTTTTAGTCCTTCGGCAATTAGTTCGTCATCAAGTGTGATATCAAGAACAACTGTGATACTGCCCTCTTGTGCTTGAATAAACTCACTTCTTGGACGGCTGTGTTTTACAAATAATGCACTGTCAAGTCTGCCAAATGGCAATACTTCGACACTACCCTTGTCATATCCTTTTACATACTCTTGCATCTTACTATCATTTGCATTTTCAAGTGCCAATTTCAATTTTTGTACGTCGCCTTTTAGCACTCTGCCTGCTTCTTTGAAATTTACAACAAGATAATAGTTGTTGAAATCTTCTATATTGTTTGAAATATCAACATTTTTGATATTCAACTCTTCTTTTATAAGCGTATTAAATAGTTCAACTGATTTTATGACATCTTTGTCGTCTGTAACAATATATGCTTTGGATAATGGTTGTTTGACTTTGAGTTGATTTTCGTTACGCAATCTTTGTCCTAATGTAATAACATTTTGCGCAATATCTGCATATACCAAATATTTAGAATAATCTTTATCATAAATAGGTGTTGCAAAGTCGTGCAAAAATACTGATTCGCACGCATTACTTTCGACTTCTCTTACCATATGTTGCCAAATATATTCGCAAGTAAATGGTATAATTGGTGCCATGACAAGTGTGATTGCTTTTAGACTATTGTACAAACACCAGTATGCGACCTTTTTGTCAATACCATTCTCCCCTTTCCAGAATCTTCTGCGATTGGTACGAATATAGAAATTGGTAATCTTGTCAGTAACCACTTCAAAATCATGGACGATATCATATGCACGATTATTGTCATAATTTTGTTTGCTTGTTTTTACAAAATCGTTAATTAGTTGGACAAGCCATTTATCTATAATTGTAAGTTCACTATCTTTTGGAGTAAATTCTGCAATGTCTGGATTGTCAATACAAGCATAAGTATTAAAGAACATATAAGCATTGAAATAACCTAGCATCTTCCTTCTTGCTTCTTCTCCAAGATTGTATCCAAATCTCACAGGTGTTGTAAGTGCAGTGCCTGTAAACAAGTATCTTGCAGTGTCTGCACCAAGTCTCTTTTGATAATCAGAGAATGTTATCATATAGCCTGATTTACTAAACTTGCTACCGTCTTCTTGTGTGACTGCTTCATAACCAATAATTTTTTCGTATGGTGCACGCCCTTCAAGTACCACGCTCATAAATAATAGTGAGTAGAACCATAAACGAATTTGTTCTCTCATTTCAATTGCAACTTCACTTGGGAATTGTGTTTTCCAATAATCTTTGTTTGTGAAGTATTCGTTTGTACTAAATGGTGTAATTCCTGCATCTAGCCAACAATCTCCAACTTCTGGAATCCTTGATACTTTCTTGCCACAATGAGGACAAGTGATTTGAATACTGTCAATATATGGACGATGCAAGTGTGGTAATTTGTCGACCTCTTCTTTGCTTGATAATTTGGCAAGTTCTTCTAATGACCCCACAACGGTGGTATGTCCACATGAACATGGATAGATTGGTAGTGGTACTCCATAGAAACGACTCCTTGAAATGTTCCAATCCCCCATATTGTTGAGCCAATCAAGCATTCTCTTTTTAAGATAATCTGGTTCGAAAACTACATTTTCAATTGCTTTTATGAGTTGTGGACGAATCTCGTCAACTCTAATGAACCAGCCATCGATTAGTCTAAACACAACTTCGTTTTTACATCTCCAACAAATTGGATAACTATGCACAATTTCTTCGAGTTTATATAGTTTATTTCTCTTTTTGAGTTCGTCAAACACAACATCTCTTACTTCACTTGTAGAATATCCTGCAAGCACGCCAAAGTTTTTGTACAATACTCCATTTTCGTCAATTGGACATATTTCAGGTAGTCCAAGTCTTCTACCCAGTTCAAAGTCTTCTGTTCCACAACCTGGTGCGATATGAACTGCACCCGTTCCATCGGTGGCAGAAACGTCTTCCCAAGGCACAATTTTGTGAACAAATTGTTGCATTTCAAGTTCATTAAATGGAGTTTCATATTCTTCGCCCACTAGTTGTTGACCTTTTAATATTTCAACGACTTCGACCAAGTCGTCACGCAATACTTTTTTTGCTTCCTTGCCTATTATGAGCAAACGAGAGTCACTTTTGACCTTACATACCAAATAATCATTATCTGGATTGACAGCCACTGCTACGTTTGCAGATAGTGTCCAAGGTGTCGTTGTCCAAACCAAAATACATCTATTGTCTTTGAGTTGTGCTTTGAAATAAACTGACGTATGTGTGACGTCCTTATAACTACCTACCATTTCATGTTCAGACAAACTCGTACCACAACGTGGACACCACTGCATTGGTTTGTGTTCAGTTTCTAGCCAGCCATTTTCATGACATTTTTTCAAAAAATACCAAATTGACGTAATATTTTCTGTACTATTTGTGTAATAACTATGCTCCCAGTCCATAAATTGACCGAGTTTCTTACTCTCATTTGTGATAAGATTGCCATATGTTTCGCATCTTTCAAGACATTTATCAACAAATTTGTCTAGTCCGTATGCCAAAATATCTTTTTTGTTTTTCATGCCCAATTGTTTTTCAACTGCTGTTTCAACTGGCAACCCGTGAGCATCAAATCCATTTTGATACTTTGGTTGGAATCCACTCATGGCCTTATACTTGATGTAGACATCTTTTAGCGTTCGACCAAAAGCATGGTGCACACCCATGGTGTTATTTGCAGTCATTGGACCGTCTAAAAAACGATAAGGTGTTTTGCCTTCATTCTTTGCTCGCATTTTTTCAAAAATGTGGTTATCTTCCCAAAATTTTAATGTTTTTTCTTCTTCCAAAACAAAATCTGGCATACCATTTTCTTTTCTCATAATCTCTCCTAATAAAAAAACTTGCTATTGCCTTGTGGTAATATGCAAGTCTGTGTTACATAGATTAGCTATGTTTATCAAAGCACAAAATCCCTTTGATAAAAATATACTATGTGCCAACACACACGACTTGAATATCGGACAAGTTGCCGTAGTCCCTTACTATGATTTCTGGGACTCTGCTAAGAGGTGATACCTATATACACCACTTGTAATCTTTCACCACCCGATTACTCTCTAAAACGTATCTTGTATATAGACGTGTCCTCTATTATCGCATTATGACTATATATAGTGTAATCTACTAGAAATATATTGTCAACAATTAAAACAAATAATGCGCTTAAATAATCATTAAAATAAAAAACCGTACATCCTATCTCGTGCGTGTCCAGCAATATTCGCACATAATAATTATCTCCTTCAAAGTTACCTTACATCACATAACCAAATCTACTTAATGCTGCTTTCTTCCGAACCTGACATGTTTCATAGCAGATTATTGCATAAGACCTTGAACTCAACGACAACATTATATGCAAAATATTACCGACTAACCACCCTCAATAGGCATTCGGCTCCGCTATAGTAGATTTCGGATACAGGGCACTACTAGCTCCCCGCCTAGTACGGTATAAATATTATAACCGAAACAAATTGTTTGTACAAGTCTTTTTTTAATATTCGTCATCTAGGTTTCGACAAATCTACTAAAATTGCAAAAAAAAGCGATAGATTGTCTATCGCTAGATTATTTATTAATTATGTTATCTTTTAGTATTGCAACAATGCTATCATCAAGATTTTGGATTATTTTCATTTTCATTTCGTCAATGTCATAATCAACTCTTACTGCATATTTCATAACAGGTATTTTGACTTTGTTTAAGGCACGGACTACATTTTCATCCATAGTTTTTAGTTTTTCACTAACGCCACCTTCTTCATACAAGTCAATAACAAGTACAGGTTTCATGCCTTTACGCAAAAACACACACACGTCTACATACTTTGATGTAATTGCATTAAAAATCAACTTATCTTTTTCAGGTACGACTAATCTGTCCACCCCCACCATAGGAAAAGCAATCAGTTCATTTGGCAACGCCTTTGCAAGAGCATACAAAAATGACATTTCCTTCTCTGACACATAGTGTTCATTTAGTTTGACAGAAATATTTTTTGGCATATTTTTCGTAATCATTTCTTGGCTAAATTTTGTTTTCTTTCTAATATAAAGATACAAAATAATTGACAGTGCCACAACTAACAAAAGAATAATTATTGGTAAAATAGTATCTAAAAAAATCTCCATATCATCAATTCCTTTTTATACAAACATTTTATCACAATCGCACTTTCTTTGCAATACTTGATTTTTGACAATGATTACATTGGTCTTACATATAATTTTTGTTGAGTAAGCGTCTTTCCGTCATATTTTAGTACGAAAGTATTATAATTGCCAACAAGCAATTTACAAGGTGCACTTACTTTGACAGTAATTTTTTCTTTTGGTCCAATAGACGGATTTGTTTCACTTGAAGAATTGAAATTGACAACGGTTTTTTTCATAATTTCACTTCCATTTAATGATATGAAAAAATCATCAGGAGAAACTATTATAGTTTCTTTTGTTTGATTGGTCAATTCTACTCTAAATTCGACACTATTACTACCACCACTCATTGTAATGTATTTTGCATAAACTTGACTGCCACAACCAATTAGCATAAAAGACGAAATGAGAACTAAAACAAAAATTATTGAATAATTAAAAACTTTTTTCATAATATCTCCTTATCTAACTATTTGTTTTCTATTTGCCAATTGATTGGCGTTTTGCCACAACTAATCAAAAACTCATTTGTTTTTGAAAAATGATGATTGCCAAACCAACCACCTTGATTGGCACTCATTGGAGATGGGTGTGCACTCATAAGTACTAGGTGTCTAGTATTGGTAATGTATTTTGCCATTGCTTTTGCATTTCCACCCCACAACAAAAACACGCATGGGTCTTCTCTATCGTTTAGTAATTGAACAATGTGTCTTGTGAGTTTTTCCCAATATTTCCCCTTGTGACTATTTGGACAACCTGCTCTTACTGTGAGTACGCTGTTTAGAAGCAACACTCCTTGCTTTGCCCAACTTGTCAAATTACCATTGTTTGGTATGTAACACCCAACGTCGTTTTTTAGTTCTTTGAAAATATTTTGAAGACTAGGAGGTATTGCCACATCTCCTTCAACAGAAAATGAAAGTCCATGCGCTTGATGTGGACCATGATATGGGTCTTGTCCAATTATTACAACCTTTACTTTGTCATAAGGCACAAGATTGAGTGCATTAAAAACATTTTTTGGTTCTGGATAGATTGTGCAATTGTGATACTCTAAATTGAGCCATTTTGTAAAATCTTGATACTCTTTACTCTCAAAATCATTTTTTAGTAACTCATACCAACTTTTGGCAATTAAAAACATTTTTTCTCCTTAATGTACAAATAAATTTTATCAAAATATTGTATATAATGCAAGAAAGACGACATTACATAACGCCGTCTTTTTCAATTTTCTTTATCTTCTTTATTATCTTTTTTAGTACATCATCAATGAGTTTGTTGTCATTGCCTTCTACCATTACTCTTAACAAGTTTTCTGTGCCACTAGGTCGAACAACAATTCGTATATCATATTGATTTGACATATTTTCTATATATTTTACAAAGCACTCCTCTCTAATGACTTTTTTTGTCCTTTCACTTACAGGAAAGGATTTGAGTAATTGTGGATACTTTACAAAATCAATTAAAAATCCTTTTATGTCATTTTCTTTTTGTATTTTTAGCAAATACAATGCGTTCATAAATGCATCACACGTTGTATTTAGTTTTGGCAAACAAATGTGTCCACTGCTCTCACCACCAAGTGACAAATTGTTGTTTCTAATCTCTTCTATGACATTTGTATCACCTACTGGCGTACGTATCAATTTGATATCATATTTTGCAAGTGATTTTTCTAACCCCATATTTGTCATAATCGTTCCAACTACACACTTTGCATTCAATTTATTATGACTGTTTAGATATTTAGCCATTACATACAAAAATTCGTCACCTGACAAGATTGTTCCGTCATTCAACACAATAACTAATCTATCTGCATCCCCGTCAAATCCAATGCCAATGTCACATTTGTGAAAAAGCACTTCTTCACGCAATTTTTGTGGATAAAGCGCCCCACACTGACTGTTGACTATATGGCCTTTGTCTATATCAGTATGTATACATATGACGTTCGCTCCAAGTGATTTCAAGACTTTTGGTGCAATTTCGCCCATACTGCCAAAACTTGTGTCTATGACAATATTGTATCCATTTATGTCACGAACAATTGATTTTAGTGCATTTTCGTATAGTTTAACATAATCATTAGAAAAATATAATTTGCCCTTTTGCAATGAAGTAGGTATGTCTTTGTCCATATATTCTTCCAATCTAGAACAAATATCTGCATTTATCTTATATCCCAATCTGTCCATTATTTTTATGCCATTCATATCTGGCGGATTGTGAGATGCTGTAATCATAACGCCATATCCAACTTTGAGTATACTTGTCAAATAAGAAACTCCACCAGTAGATATAATGCCTATGATATGCACATCAATACCATAATCCATAAGCCCACTTGCCAAAGAGTACGACAAAAGGTCGCCACTAGTTCTTGTGTCTTTGCCAATTAGCACACATTTTGGATAATTGTTATTTACAATATCATACGCAATTGCTTTGCCAACATTGTATGCAATTTGCGAATTAATATTTTTGTCAATATGTCCCCTTATACCGTCTGTGCCAAAATATTTAATAATATCACCTCCAATTTTACTTGGAAGCAAAAGTTGCAGCAACAGCACCATCTGCACATGCTGTTATAATCTGTCTAACCTCTTTTTTTCGAACGTCACCACAAGCAAAAATGTGTGGATGAGATGTCTGCATATTTTCGTTGCATACAATATAACCTTTATCCAACTCGACCAAGTCTTTGACCAAATCAGTATCTGGTATCCTACCTATTGCTATAAATACACCTTGACAACTTATCGTTTGACCATTGTCTAGTTTGACACTGCTTACTACATTGTCTCCCAAAATATCAACAACATTTGCATTGTATACTATTTCGATATTGCCCTTTTCTTTGGCACGCATCAATTCCTCAAACAAATAATGTTGACATTTCAATTCGCCTTTGCGAACAATCATGGTCACTTTGTTTACTAGATTGGATAAGTATATAGTGTCCTCGACTGCACTATCTCCACCACCAACTATTACCACATCTTTGCCTTTGTATAGCCCGCCATCGCAAATTGCACAATATCCCACTCCACGACCTACAAACTTCTCTTCTGCTGGGATACCTAAATGCCTTGCTTTTGCCCCCATACTTAATATTATGTTATGGGCAAAAAATGTGCTACTAGGTGTGGCTACTTCAAAAATTTTATTATCATATTTGATGTTTATTGCTTTTTCATATACAATTGTTGCACCCAAATTGCTTGCCTGCGAATACATTTTCATAGCGAGTTCAACACCTGTTATTTTTTCAAATCCAGGATAATTCTCAACTACACTAGATAGGCTAGCCTGACCTCCTATCATATCGCCAGCTAGTACCAAAACTTTTTTACCAGCACGAACTGAATATATACTTGCAGTCAATCCCGCAGGACCAGCACCAATAATAATTGTATCAAATTTTTCCATATGTCTTCCTTTTTTATTATAATTTTTAGTAATATTATGTACAGAATATTATAATATTTTTATATATTATTCCATAAAAAATATTGCCTTTGCTCAATATTTTCAAAATATAATTTAGTTTATACTATAATATTATTTTTTACAACAAAAAAGACAAGCAAAACTTGTCTTTTTCACTAAAATGATATTAAGATTGAACTCGTTATTTTTGTCGCATCAAGAGTATACACATATCTTTCGCCTTCTGCAATAGTGCCTGTTATCAAATCTGTTTTCAAATCATTTCCTTTTGTACCAAACATATTGTATATATGCAATTCACTTGTCCCAGTCACCATAAAAGAACATTTTGACCCAGCCTCATTTGGTTGTTCATATATTTTATAATCAAAATAGCTCCATTCTTGAACAGCAGTAAGGTCTGAAAGACTAGAAGATTGTGATACAAAATCTACATTTGGAGTGCGAGTCACAAACACACATGGCGCATAATTCCATTTTGTATACACATTTATATCATGTCCAACTGTGGCAGTTGCATCAAAAGATGTGTTTAGTGCCCTGTCAGTATATAAGCCGACTAAATATGGCGTATCTGTATCCTTCATCATCTCTTGTATTTCGTCAAGCCAAGTCATATTAACCAACTGATTTGCAGTTGTTTTGTATGTCCCAAGCAAACTATCGCCATTATAAAACTGTACATTATATGAATTTGAAGGTGGATTTGCCCACGAAACAGTCACATCTTTTGTAATATTCTTTATAGTAAAAGCATTTTGCCCTTCAACAAAGTCGTACTTGAAAACTGTGCCGTCACTAGATGTAACATTAAAGACTGGTATCTCATCATATTCAAGTCCGTCAGTAATTGTATAATGAAGCGTCAAGTCATCGCCTCTTTTTATGCGCAATTCAGTTTTGTTATCTTCAATAATGTATCTATCAAATGTATCTTGATGAATGGTCACTGTGACAAATTTTGTATCACCACATGCTGACAACAAAAACACACTAAATATCATCAAAACTACAAACAAACTAGAAAATATAGCACTTATTTTTTTGGACATAAACGCCTCCATATATAATTATTATACAACACATTTTATAGTTTAGTCAACAGCGACAAAATGTACAAAAAAAAGAGATACCAAAGTATCTCTTCAAAATATTATCTCTTTCTAAATTGTGGTGCTTTACGAGCCTTTTTGAGACCATATTTCTTTCTCTCTTTGACTCTTGCATCACGAGACAAGTAACCTGCTTTTTTGAGTTCAGGACGAAGTTGTTCGTCTGCTTTGCATAGTGCACGAGCAACACCGTGACGGATAGCACCAGCTTGACCTGTGAATCCACCACCATTGACATTGACAGTAACATCATATTTTTCTTCTGTCTTTGTAAGTGTTAAAGGTTGTTTAGCAACAGACTTGTGTGTACCATGACCAAAATATTCATCAAGATTTTTACCATTGACCACAAATTGACCTTGACCAGGAACAAGTCTAACACGAGCAATACTTTGTTTTCTACGACCAGTACCTGCAAATGATACTGTCTTGACATTTTTGACTGCCTTTGCCATTATCTAACTTCCCCCTTGATTTCAATTTTTCTTGGTTTTTGTGCTGTATGAGGATGTGTTGCACCTTTGTAGCAATGTAGTTTTGTGAACATTTGACGTCCCAATGAGTTCTTTGGCAACATTCCCTTTACTGCAACTTCTAGTGCGAAATCACTACGATTTGCCATAAGGTCTTTGTATGAGATTTCTTTTAATCCACCTGGATATCCTGAATAATGGCGATACAATTTTTCTTCCATTTTGTTTCCAGTAAGGACCATTTTGTCTGTATTAATTACTATTACATAATCTCCTGCATCAAAATGTGGAGTGTATGTAGGTTTGTGCTTTCCACGAAGGATAGCAGCAACTTGACTAGCGACTCTTCCTAGTGGAATATTGGCAGCGTCTACTAACAACCACTCTCTTTCCACAGTTTGAGCATTTGTCATAACTGTTTTCATATATTTCTCCTAAAATGTTTTATTTTTTCAATTTGATATGCAGGGGCTAATTGCATATTCGCTTTATAATTCTAGTATAATAATGACTAAATGTCAATGTTTTTATCTAAAATTATATATATTTTATTAAATAATTACTGAATATTTTATAAATCAATATTATTTTTCTTTCTAAAATCAGCACGACCTCTTTGAGTGTGGTCGAGTATGATTTTACGAAGTCGAAGTGATGTTGGTGTGACTTCCAAAAGCTCATCATCATCAAGGAACTCCAAACATTCTTCAAGTGTCAATTTCTTGACTGGTTCGAGTCTCAATGCCTCATCAGATGCGCTACTACGCATATTTGTCAATTGCTTTTTCTTGCATACATTGACAACAATGTCTCCTCCCTTTGGATTCATTCCAACAATCATACCACCATACACTTTTTCGCCTGGTGTAATGAGTAGTTTACCACGTTCTTGTGAGTTGTAGAGTCCGTATATAACTGCCTCTCCTGTTTCATATGCAATAAGCGCACCATAATTTCTCCTATCAATATGTCCCTTGTATGGCTCGTATTCATAGAATATACTATTCATTATTCCTTCACCACGAGTGGATGTCATAAATTCGCTCTTGTATCCAAATAGTCCACGTGCAGGAATGTGAAATTCAAGTTTTGTACGACTGCCATGTGGAGTCATGTTGATTAATTCGCCTCTTCTATTTCCCATTGCTGTTATGATATTCCCAACACAGTCTACTGGTACATCTATAAACAAATCATCTATTGGTTCACACTTTTGACCGTCAATTTCTTTTATCAAGACTTTTGGCATACTGACTTGGAATTCGTATCCATCACGACGCATATTTTCAATCAAGATAGAAATATGCATTTCTCCTCTACCAAGCACCTTAAATGTATCTGCACTATCTGTCTCAAACACACGCAATGAAAGGTCTTTGGCTGCTTCCTTAAACAATCTTTCTCTAATGTGTCTACTTGTACAATATTTGCCTTCTTTGCCTGCAAATGGGCTATTATTGACCATAAAGCTCATTTCTACACTAGGTTCGCTAATTTTAACAAAAGGAATAGCTTCTATATTGTTTTTGTCGCACAATGTATCCCCAATAGTTACTTCTTCGCTACCTGCGATACAAACAATATTACCACTATCTGCACTGTCGTAAGGAGTCCTTTTTAATCCATCAAATTGAAAAATATTGACTACTTTGAAATTAGATTTTTTGGTATCATTATCATGATAATTTGTTATTGCAATTGTGTCTCCAATTTTGACTACGCCACGCTCAATTTTGCCTACTGCAAGTTTGCCTAGATAATCGTTTTGCTCTGTGCTACTTACTAGCATTTGAAATGGTTCATTGTCTCTGTCTTCTGGTGCATCAATATATTCAACTATTTTTCTAAACAAAGGCTTCATATCAGTGCCCAATGTGTCAGGGTCATCACTAGCCACTCCTAATCTTGCAGAAGCAAAGATAAATGGGCTGTTGAGTTGTTCGTCATTGGCATCAAGGTCGAGAAATAACTCCAATACTTCATCTATAACTTCATGACAACGAGCATCTTTTTTATCAATCTTATTTACAACTACTATAACTTTATGATTGAGTGCTAATGCTTTTTCAAGAACAAATCTAGTCTGTGGCATTGGTCCTTCAAATGCGTCGACCACCAAAAGAACACCGTCTACCATTTTCAAAATTCTTTCAACTTCTCCACCAAAATCTGCGTGTCCTGGTGTATCAATTATATTTATTTTGACTCCTTCAAACATGCATGATGTGTTTTTTGATAAAATGGTAATTCCTCTTTCTCTTTCAATCTCACCACTATCCATTACACGGTCTTGAACTTCTTGATTTTCTCTAAAAACACCACCTTGCTTCAACATCTCATTCACAAGTGATGTCTTACCATGGTCAACGTGTGCAATTATAGCTATATTTCTTATATTTTTCTTCATAACCTTCTCCAAAATATTTTGATTATCACGAAATTTACACGAAAAAAATGATTGTTTGAAAACAAACAACGGCTTATTATATCACATCTAAATCAAAAAATAAATAATTGTGAACAAATTTTTTTATAAAATAAAAAAAGATGTACTTATATACATCTTTTAATTTTCTTCATTATTTGGTTCTCTATTAACAGTCAATAATGCTTTCTTTATTCTTTTTCCTTTCAAGTCTATTAACTTGAAGGTCAAGTCGACTCTCTTTTCTACAAAAGTCCCATCTGGTTGCATAACATCATCAATTGTTTGAATGGACAATTCTTTATTGAGTTGTGGTAAGTTTTCCGACAATTCATATAAAAATCCAGCCACAGAATTGTAATCAGTATTTGGTACATGTTCAATTCCCAAATAGTCAAACAAATCTTTAAGACCCATTTCGCCATCAACTTCATAATGGTTTTCATCTATTTGAGATATCATTATCTTTTGGTCGGTAGAATCATCATGTTCGTCATATATTTCACCAACCATTTCTTCTATTGCATCTTCTAATGAAACTAATCCACTTGTTCCACCATGTTCGTCGACAACAATTGCCATATGTTGTTTTTCTTGTTGCATACGTCTAATAAGGTCGTCAACTTTCAATTGTTCACTGACATAGACTGGCTGTGACATCATTTTGGTCAAATCGATATTTTCACCTTTTAATAATGCCCCAAAGAAGTCTTTTTGGTTCAAAATGCCAATGACGTGGTCTTTATCCGTCTCATACAAAGGAATACGACTGTATTGTGATTGCAAGAATATATCTTTTATGTGTTCAATATTTTGTTTACTATTATCACACTTTGCACCAACCATATCAACACGTGGAGTCATAATGTCGTAAGATGTCTTATCTTGAATATCAAGCACTCCTTGCATCATGTCTGCATCATCTTTTTCGATAACGCCCTCTTCTTCCATTGTGTCAATGATATTTTCAAGTTCGTCCTCAGTAACTGTTGGAGAATCGTCAGCCTTTACCCTTCTTGTAAGTATTTTTTGTACATTATAAAACACCCAAGAAACAGGAAACAACACTCTCATAAAGAATCTCATAATGCCAGAAAAACGCATAGCCAATTTTTCAGGATTTTGTTTAGCAAGACATTTTGGCAAAATCTCTCCAAAAGTCAAAACGATAATTGTCATAACAACAGTGTTCGTCACATTTGCAACTGTTGGATTTAGTATCCAGTTTGCAAACAAGTATGCACAAATTGTCGTACTTGCGATATTAACAAGGTTATTACCAACCAAAATAGTAACAAGTGCCTTATCAAAATTTTCTACTATGTACACGGTACGTTTTGCACTCTTTACTCCATTATCCACATATGATTTTAGTCTCAACATGTTTAACGTACTAAACGCTGTCTCACAAGACGAAAAAAATGCTGATAACAGCAATAAAACAATAATACTTAATATCAATACGATATCAATTGTTATGTTAGAAGCTCCTAACATACATAAAAGCGGGTTCAAAATAAATACTCCTAAAAAATATATAGTATGTGCAATTTGCACATCATTTATTACAATGATAATTATATCAAAATAAACTAGTGTTGTAAATACTTTTATGTATTTACTACAATATTTTGTGACTAAAATCACTTTTTATTGGCAATTAATTTCTCAATTTCCATCATTTTGAGCATTGTAGCTCTATATCCTTCATCAATAACTGACTGCGTGTTTTCAAGCTTTGTTATCTTGTACTGTTTTAGATTTGGTTGAATGACAATGTCAGCATTTTCATATCCAGACACACTATTGTTTTTCATAAGTATGCGCATTGCTGCAAGCAAGCAATCGATTGTTTTCAAACTTTCTGTGCCATATCCACGAGTGCTATTTGCATCAACAGCAATCACAATATCACAACCATGTTGACGACAAATATTTGCAGGAATGTTGTTAATAAGTCCACCATCCATCAAATGATAATCTTTATATTCAACAGGTGTAAAAAATCCTGGCGCACAACATGACCCAGCAACTACTTTTGATATATCGCCTTTTGTAAAATCGACTTCTTCTGCTTTTATCATATCACATGCAACTACACAGCAAGGTATAGGCAAATCTTCTAGATTTTTGTATCTAATTGTTTCTTTGATAAGTGCTTGCAATTTGTCTGTTGATGTTGGCAAAAAAGGTATTTTGCTTGCCCTAATGTCTTTTGTATTTAATTCTATTGCTTTCTTCTCCAATTCATTAATGTCCATATCGCTTGCAAAAAGAACTGCACCCAATGCCCCCGCAGAAGTACCAGCAACAAAATCAATTTTGACATTACATTCTTTTAAGGCTTTTATAACACCAATATAGGCTACTCCCCTTGCTCCACCACCGGAAAATGCAAGTCCTATTTTCAATTTCTTTTTTCTAAAAAAACTCATTGTCACCTCAAATTTCAAACAAAATATATATCAAAATCACCATAGAGATAATCATTGTTATACGTAATAATTATACACAATAATTGCTGTTCTAGGCGATATTATAAACCTAAATATTATTGTTTTCTTCTTATTTATTATACAATATTTATATGATAATATAACACGTTTTGTAAATCAACACAAAAAAAGCAAGAAAATTTCTTGCTTTTTTATTATTTCTTATCATTACCAGAAGCGTTTTTGTCATACCAAGCAATTGCTTCTTTGACTGATGTATAGTCTGCGTTGAGTTTGTCTAGTTGTCTTGTCAAGACTTTGTTTGTCTTTTCAAGTGCTGATAGTCTATCTTTATTTGTTTTCAATACTTGTTCACAACTAAATACACTGTCTTTCAATTCGTTCAACAATTTGACTTCATCATCAAGTTTTTGTTTCTTTTCGGCATCAACTGCTTTTGCAGAACCTACACCATACAAACTGATTTTTTGTTTTGCAACAGAAATCTCTTTTTTGCGTAGTTTTTCACTATCTCTTTCGTATGCTCTTTGCACTCTCTTTAATGGCAAATATTCTCTCTTATTTACTTTGAGTTCTTTTTCTGCTTCGGCAATATCTGCTTCGATTTTTACTTTCTTTTCTTCGTAATATTCGCGTGTAAAATAAGGTTTTGATGAAGTTTGTTTTTTGAGTTTTGCAACTTCTTTACGCAATTCATCATTTTCGTCTTGTTGTTTTTGGATTTCTTCTAGTGTTTCAGCTTTGAGTTTAATAATATTTTGTCGAGATTGAATCTTATATGCTTTGAGTTCGTTTAGTTCTTGCATTCTCTTTGCAAGTTCTTCGTTATTTGCTTTTTCAAGGTCTTGTGATGCTTTTTTCTTGGTTAGAATAGATGTGCGCAATTCACGTAATCTTTTGACTTCGGCACTGTCATCTTTTCTCACTTCTTGTTTTACAACAATGACCTTTGGCTCAATTGGCTCTACTTTTTCTTCAACCTTTTCTTCAACAACAGGTTCTACTTTGACTGGCTCCTCTGTCTTTTGAGCGAGTGCTTCACTATGGATGCTGTCCATAAGTGCCAAAAACTCTGGGTCTTCTTCGTCCTCATCCTCATCAAAATCGTCCTGTTCAGCGAGAAGTTTTTCCTCTTCTTTTGCTTTTTGTTCGTTAACAGTTGTGTCAACGACTTCTGCCTTTGGTTCTTCATAAGTATAAGGTATGTATGCTGATGTTGTTGCCATATTCACATTATCATTTGGCACTTCTTCAACAACTTTTTTTTCTTTCTTTGCACGATTGAAGAAAACGCCTTGGTGTTTATCGAATAATGAAATCAAAAACTCAGCAATCAATATAACAACCAAACTACCTATACCAACAATTGCCAATACTCCAAGAATATCTAAAAATATTTCCATACCATCCCCCTAGATTTGATAATATTTCCACGTTTAATTAATTGGTGGAAGCGGCGGGAATTGAACCCGCGTCCGAGAAAAGAATCACTCAGTCCTTCTACACGATTAGTACACACTTATTTTTCAAATATATGTTGCAGTGCATACAAACTCACACATATTCGTCCTATAAAATCCATTGCATATTATAGAAATCATACACAACAGGTGCCGACTAACTAATGCCCACAATCTGTCGTCGGTCCAGAATGTAGACAAGTTGCATTACGCTAAATTAAGCAGCAACTGGTACAGAATTGTAATCTGCAATTAAATTTAATTTCCGTTTTATGGTAGTCGAGCCTACCTCGTGCTAAACCAAACTATCTTGACCCGTCGAAACCAGTCGCCCCCACAAAATGTGTTAGCGAACAAATTTAAGTTGTCTTTCCAAGTCTCTATTTTGGTCCTTTTCGGCAAGCACTCTTTTTTTGTCAAAAGTATGCTTTCCTCTAACAAGCCCTATCTCCAACTTTACAAGATTTCCTTCCATGCCAAGTTGTAATGGCACAATAGTCAATCCCTTCTCTTTGACCTGTGAGTTTAGTTTGTCAATTTCGCTACGATGTAGCAATAATTTTCGACTTGCACGTGGGTCACAAGCATAAGATGTCGATTTTTCATATGGCTTGATGTACATATTTTTGACGTACACTTCGCCCTTCCTATCAATTACGACAAAACTGTCTTTGAGGTTACAATCACCCTTTCGAATGCTTTTTACCTCACTACCTGCCAGTTTTATGCCACAAAGGTAGGACTTAATGACAAAATAGTCAAAATATGCTTTTTTGTTCGTTGCAATCACTTTCATTGCCACACTCCTATTATAACACATTTTTATTTTTTTTCAATAGTAAACTTATATTTTTCTTATTTTTAGGTAATTTTTATTATTCTTGAACTAAAATCATATCAATTTCACGTGACAATATGTCGGCTCTTATGACTTTTACTTTGACTGGTTTGCCAATATAATAAGTATTATTTTTGCCAACAAGCGCATACTTGTCGTCTCTATATTCATAATTGTCTTTTGGCAAGTCTTCCATACTCACAAGCCCTTCACAAGTGTTGTCAAGTTCGACAAATACACCAAAGTTGGTCACTCCTGACACTTTGCCCGTAAACTCTTCGCCAATATGGTGAGACATATAGAACACTCTGTATAAATCATCTACGTCACGTTCTACATTTTCTGCCAGCACTTCCCTTTCTGACGATTGTGCAGAACTGACAATTACAAAGTTTTTGGTATTAGACAATTTTTGTCCTTTCATGTCACCATGCAAAACATCTTTTATTATTCTATGAATAGTAAGGTCAGGATATCTTCTAATTGGAGAAGTGAAATGACAATAATATGTACTTGCAAGTCCAAAGTGACCTAGACACTCTTGACTGTATTTTGCCTTTCTCAAACTGCGCAAACAAATTTGACTTATCATATCTTTTGCATCTAGTGTGCTTGCCTTTTTGAGAATTTTTTGTAGTTCAATAGGTTTTACTTTGGCTGGATTTGCCTTTGTTTCAATGCCAAAATTAGTAACTAAATTTAAGAAACTGCTCATTTTTTCTTCACTTGGTGTCTCGTGAATACGATATACAAATGGCACTTTTGCTTTCAAGAAGTGTTCTGCTATGCATTCGTTTGCAGCTATCATAAATGATTCAATGAGTCTATGTGCATCTTTTCTTTCTTTTTCTTTTACTTCTAATACGTCTCCTAAATCATTTAAGGTAATTGCTACTTCTGGAAAATTAAAGTCAATTGCTCCACGATTTTCACGCATTTTTATCAAGATATGTGATAATTCATTCATATCAAGCAATGTTTGTCTAAATTGCGCAAATTCTTGGCACAATTTTGCATCTCCGTCCAAAATGCCTTGCACTTGCGTATAAGTGAATCTTTTTTTGCTATTTATAATGCTCTCAAATATATCATATTTTTTGACAATGCCTTTGCTGTCAATATCCATAACACATGAAAGAGCCAGTCTATCTTCCCTCTCATTTAACGAACAAATACCATTACTCAACTCTCTTGGTAGCATTGGCAAAACTCGGTCAGGAAAATAAACAGATGTTGCACGTTTGAATGCTTCGTTATCAATTATACTATTTTGTTTGACATATTCTCCTACGTCAGCAATATGAACGCCAAGAGTGTATGTGCCATTTTTATTTTTTGTTAGTGATACAGCATCATCAATATCTCTTGTATCTTCTCCGTCGATAGTAAATATGAGTTGTCTTGTCAAATCTTTTCTATTTTTATATTTTGTCTTATCAACCATTTGAGGCATGCTTTCAGCAACTTCTTTTACATTTTTAGGAAAATCATCATAGAGATTATAACTCCTCATAATAGCAAGCACTTCTGTACCAATCTCACTTGGTTTGCCAAGGACTTCGGTTACTTTGCCAATTGGACTCCTTTTACCTTCGAAAAATTGGGTAATGTGACAAACAACTTTGTCCCCATCATTTGCCCCCATTGTATCTTTGAGCGCAACATGAATATCTTTACCAAATTTGACATCATCAGGTTCGACAATGGCTCCTTTTCTTGTCAATTTGATTTGTCCTACAACCTTTATATTGGCCCTTTCAATGATTTTTAGCACACGACCGTGCGACTTACCACTGCTACGATATTCGACTTCGGCCTCAACAATATCATTATTCATTGCTCCGTGCAAATCACGCGCACCGATAAAGACATCTTCCATAGTTATATCATTTGGCACCAAAAATGCATAGTCATGAGATGTTGCACTAATTTTGCCTACCACTCTGGTACTCAATTTTTTCTTATTCCTTGGGTCAGGATATAGCATTTTCATGGCTTGTTCAACCAACTCATCATCACTACTATTTTTTTGACGTCTAGCCTCGCGAACAGTAGCTTTGTCAATTTTATCCGTTTGTGTCTTTTGTTTACTCTTTAATTTTAGTTTGCCACTATCAACTAATTTTTTAACAACTGCACTCATTTGCTCATATGGTTCATTATTGAGAACGCAAAGTTGCGCTATCATAAATCCATATTCTAATTGGTCTAATTTGTTTATTTTTATTTGTTCTAAAATTTTCTTTTCCATATTACCTCAAAAATCAAAAAATGGCTCGTGATGAGCCATCATATTCTTATAATGCACCCTTGTAAATAAAGAACGATAAGAAATACAATAATGATAATACCAAAATGCAAATAGCAGATACTATAATTACTCTTTTCAATCTTCCTTCACGGGTAAAACCTTTGTTATGACTATAAAAACTATCGTTATAACCTGTTATTGCATTTCCGTTATCCATATCGCTTGGCGAAAACAAAACGGACACAATAATTGCTATTGAAAATAAAACAATCAATATAAGAAATATTGTTTGAATAATAGGTATAGCTGTGCTAACCCATTCTGCAACTGGTTTATCAGCATTTAACATACTAAATAGGTTCATATCTCCTCCAATACTTCAATAAGTATATCATATTTTTTATATATATCAAACAAATGTCTAAAAAAATTTTGAGTACAAACTCAAAATTTTCTCATTTTTCTCTTAAAACATGTAAAATTTGCTAATTGGTCATAATTGAATAAGCAACAGCAAGACCAGCACAAATTATCGATAAAAAGAAGAATATGTAAGTGTTTACAATACCACTTCCCTTGCCTCTAAACGAAAGCACAAGGAATAGAAATGAAAGTCCAATAAGCACACAAAGCGTGATTGCCTTTGTCGTAGTTGAGACTTCCCTGATAAAGAAGTTATAAAACTTTTCCCAATATTCTCTTAACATAATTTTATCCTCATTACTCTTTTATTTTACACGAATATTATTTTGTAGTCAATATTTTATAGTAAACATTCAGTTGCATTTAATTTATAAAATCATCTATGTTTTATTAACGATTGTGCTGTATATGTTTCGGGTTTTTGAATGCCCAGCAAATCAAGAATAGTTGGAGCAACATTGCAAAGTGCTCCTTTTTGCAATTTATATTTTTTGCTATCAACAATACAAAATGGTACAACGTTTGTCGTGTGGTCAGTAAGAACGCGACCATGTCTATCAATCATTTCTTCGCAGTTGCCATGGTCAGCACATATTACTGCCACACCCCCAATACTCAAAATAGTCTTGACTAATCTATCTAGTTCACAATCGATATATTTGATTGCTTCAACAGTGGCTTCTAAATTGCCTGTATGTCCCAACATATCACAATTACTATAATTTAATGCCATAAAACTATACTTTTGTGACAATATCTTCTCAATGGCTGTGTCTGTAATTTCTTTTACACGCATTTTTGGATACATATCAAAACTCTTTGCCTTGATTGTTTCAATCAAAAATCTGTCTTCATTTGGATATGGTTTTTCAATGCCACCATTTAGGAAAAATGTAACGTGTGCATATTTGGTTGTTTCTGAAACTTTGAATTGAGATAAATTATTTTTGCTTATCACACTACTCAAATTGTCATCAATATGCACTTTGTCGTACATTACATGAGTGTGTGTAAAATTGTCATCATACTGTGTCATACATACCATATATATGTCTTTGACCACTCTATTAAATTTATCAAAATTATCTTCAACAAGTGCACGAGTTATCTCTCTTGCTCGGTCTTCACGATAATTATAGAATATGACAACATCACCATTTGATAAATTATTTTTGTCGTCAATGTATGCTGGTTCGATAAATTCGTCATATGTTCCATTTTGATAACTTTGATTGAGATAATTTTCAATTTGACCTATGCTTTCTAGTTTGTGTCCTGTGTGTTTTGTCATATTCAAGTATGCTTGTTCTACTCTATCATAATTATCTTCTCTATCCATTGCATAATATCTGCCACAAATGGTTGCAATTGATATATTTGTGTGTTCTATATTTTCAAGTAATGTTTTAATGTATTGATTTGCACTGTCACGGTATGTGTCACGACCGTCAGTTATGATATGCACATAGGCTTTGACATCATAATTTTTTATGACTTTACAAATCGCAATCAAATGATTGATGTGACTATGCACTCCACCATTAGAAAGCAGTCCCATAATATGCACGCTCTTTTTGTTTTGTTCTGCATATTGTAGGCTAGCTAATAATTCTTTGTTTTGTTGAAACACACCACTTTCAATGTCTTTATTTATTTGCAGCAATGGTTGATACACAACTCTACCTGCACCAATATTCAAGTGGCCTACTTCGCTATTGCCAATTTGTCCAGCAGGCAAACCTACACTAACCCCACTCGCTTTTAGTGTGGTAAAACTATAATTCTTAAAATATTTTTTTATATTCTTTGGATTTGCAATTTTTACTGCATTGCCACGTTTTGATTTTCTCAGTCCAAATCCATCAAGAATAATAAGTCCTACAAACTTCATAATTCTCCCTTTACTATTGACGCTAATTTTTTTGCATCCAGACTGTTTGCACCAATTAGAACGCCATCAACGTGTGGCAAGTCTAATATTTCTTTTGCATTTTTGTCATCAATATTGCCACCATACAACACATAAACATCTTGACCTGTCAGTTTTTTTACAAGACTTTTTATATACAAACACATTTTTTCTATTTCATTTTGTGTCGGTGTTACTTTTTCTTCGTTTGTCCAAATTGGCTCATATGCAATAGCGTGCACAAGTTTGTCTCGCTTATCCAATCCATCAAGAGCAATAGATAATTGTTCCCTAATAGCAGATAATGTCTGCCCTGCATTTTTTTGTTCTTTGGTCTCACCAACACAAAGCACTACAAACATGCCACTATTTTTTGTTAATTTTATTTTTGCATTGATATCACTATCAGTATCGCCACATCTTCGAACATCTCTATGTCCCAACAAAATCGCATCACAATCCATATCTTTGAGCATGCCAATACTTACTTGGCCTGTATGAGCACCCGATATGTGTTTGCTAATATTTTGAGCACCTATTAGACATGGTGGATTGTATTTATGTTTAGTAAACAAATATGGATAAGGCACAAAAACTATACATTTATTATTTGAAGACTTGATGTCCATATCACAAAGAGTTTGAAAAAATTTTTTGTACTTTTCTTCTGTCATATTCATTTTGTGATTGGCAATTATTATTTTGTGTCTCATATCTCTCCAATTAGTTTTTGTCAGTTATTACTTGCAATGCAGGCAGTTCCTTACCTTCAAACATTTTTAGGCTTGCACCACCACCAGTACTTATGTGGCTAATTTTGTTTTTGTAACCAAATTTGACTACTGCGCTCGCACTGTCTCCACCACCAACGATAGAATATCCTTTGCTCTTTGCCACTGCCTTGCATATTTGTTTTGTGCCATTAGCAAATTTGTCGACTTCAAACATCCCCATTGGTCCGTTCCAAAGTATTGTTTTTGACTTTTTGATTACTTTGGAATATTGTTTTATTGTTTTCTTGCCAATGTCCATACCAATATATCCTTCTGGAATGTTTGCTGTCTTAATATACTCGACATTAGAATAATCATCTATTTTAGTTGTCACAATATGGTCGCATGGCAAATATACTTTGACTTTTTTGTCATCAGCAATTGCTAAAATATTTGCAGCATCTTGAACCATATCATCTTCGACCTTGGAATTTGCTACACTATACCCCTTGGCTTTCAAGAAGGTATATGCCATAGCTCCACCAATTATGATATTGTCGACTCTTTCTAGCAAACAATAAATTATTTTTAATTTATCACTTACTTTTGCCCCACCTAATATCGCAGTAAATGGTCTTTCAGCGTGATTGAATGCACGATTGATACTGCTGACTTCTTTTTCCATTAGAAATCCAATAGCATTTGGCAATTTCTCTGCAACTCCATATGTCGATGCATGTTTTCTATGTGCAGTACCAAAGGCGTCATTTACATAAATATCTCCTAATTTTGCAAGTTTATTAACAAATTTTGGGTCATTAGTTTCTTCGCCTTTTTCAAAACGTAAGTTTTCAAGCAAAAGGATTCCTTTATCAAGTTTTTGTACTTTGGCTTGTGTGTCTGGCCCTACAACATCTTTACTCATGACAACTTTTACATTCAACAAATCTTTTAATCTTTTTGCAACTGGTGCAAGGCTATATTTTTTGTCTACCCCCTCAGGTCTACCTAAATGACTCATAAGAATGAGTTTTGCCCCATGGTCCAACAAATACATTAGAGTTGGTATAGACTCCTTGATGCGAGTGTCATCTGTGATTACACCGTCTTTCATTGGAACATTATAGTCCACTCTTACTAATACTTTTTTGCCACTAACGTCTAAATCTTTTATTGTTGTCTTCATATCTACCTCTCCAAATTCTTCTCTAACAAATTGATTGTGTCATCAATATTGTTTTGCTTTGCAATTTCCACTCTCAATTTGGCTGTGCTTTTGCAACCTTTTGCATACCACAAGAAATGTTTGATTAATTCTTTTTGTATTGTTTTATCTTCAAAATATTTTCTATCAATCTGTATATGTTTCTTTACATAATATATTGTTTTTTTACTCTTTTTATTTCGTAAATCTGCAAATATTTGTGGATGACCAAATGCACCTCGTCCAATCATAACAGCATCAACACCACATTTGAGCATCTTTTCGTAACTATCTGCGTCAGTCACGTCACCATTACCAATGACGGGAATGTGTACTGCTTGTTTGACCTTTGTTATTGTGTCATAATCGACTTGTCCACTGTAGCCCTGTTCTTTTGTCCTGCCATGAATAGTTATTGCCTTTGCGCCTGCCCTTTCACACATTTTTGCAAATTCGACTGCAACATTCTCGCCATTATTATATCCCACTCTCAATTTGACAGTAATTGGTTTGTCTGTCACGAGCACACATGCACGAATAATTTGTTCAGCAAGTGCAATATCTTTTAGCAATGCGCTCCCTTGACCATTATTGACAATTTTTGGTGCTGGACAACCCATGTTGATATCAATAATATCAAATTTGGCTAATGCTGGGTGTTGCACAGCCTTTGCCATAACATCAGGTTCGTTACCAAAAATCTGTGCTACTTTGATTTTGTCATATTTTGATGTAGTCAGCAAATCAATTGTCTTTTTACTATTATGAATAAGTGCTTTGGCACTTACCATTTCGCACACGCCATAATCTGCACCACACATGATACAAACAGCACGAAATCCTACGTCGCTAACGCCTGCCATGGGTGCCAATATAAGGTTGTTTTTTAACTTAAATTTGCCTATATTCATACAATAATTTTATCATTATAATATACATTTGTAAAATAAACATTAGTCATATTGATAATATATCTCAATTTGTAGTCAGGTGGCAGAACAAAAATAATATGATGTATATAAAAAATTCTAGTTTTAATAAAAAAAAGTCCGCCATAGGCGAACTTTCAAGGAATTTATTTATTAACTACTTCCTTCAATGCTTTACCAGCTTTGAATACTGGAGCTTTTGATGCTGGAACTTTTACAACTTCCTTTGTTCTTGGATTGATGCTTTCACGAGCAGCTCTTCTTTTTACGACGAATTTACCAAAACCTGCGATTGATACTTCTTCGCCATGTGCTAGAGCGTCTACAACTGTTCCTAGAACAGCATCAACTACTTCTGTAGCATCTTTTAGAGTTAGTTCTGTTTTTTCAGCAACAACTCTTGTTAATTCAACTTTGTTCATAAATATTCTCCTTTATAACTAGGTTATACTGTATTATACCATAATTTGCGATATCTCCAAACGAAATTACATATTTTTTCATTTTTTTATAAAATGCAAAAATATCATAAAAAGCCGTAAATATAGCCATATTTTTAGAATTTTTGAATATTTTTCATTATAAAAAAATGGCTTTATTCCGTCTTTTGGGTCAATCAGTACTCTAAATTTTGTAAATGACTAAATATAGGCATTTTATATAATATTGACCACTTTTTTATTTTTTATTATATAATTATTTTTCATTTGAAGAAGATATTTTTTTCTTTCTAAATGATATTTTGGGGAAATAATTTTGCTCCACAACATTGAATACTTTGGTTTTCCATATCAATAATGTGTATAGGATTATTGCCGTCATACCACACAAAACTAAACTAACCCATACATTTGTACCATACAATACTTTATCAAGACCATAGACTGCTGCACCAACAATTAATGCAACTAATATTGGTTTTGTTACAAAAGTATTAAATTCTATTCTAAACATCATATACTTTTTGATAAAGTATAGTTGAATCATACATGATATAATCAAAAACACTGACTGTCCTATTACCTGACCAAAAATATTGATTTCTTTTATTGACACCAATAAATATATCAAAGCACAACGCACAACAAAAGATATGCCCATGGCAAGAGAATTGTATTGTGGTTTGTTGATTGCTTGCAATATTCCACTAAAAATCTGCACAAACGAATAATATATAACACTTGCACTACTGACCTGCAATAATTTTGTAGCAAACTCCAACTCATCTACATTACTTACAGTTAGTCCGTGTCCAAACAGTGCTCTAATGATGTCTTGTCCTAATACTAATATTATAATAAAACAAAACAATGACAATAGCCAGGATATTTTAGTGAGAAAGGCACATCTTGTTGCAATCAAACTGTCTTCATCAATCCCACTAACGTTTGGAACAAGCACAGTGGTAATTGCCATAGTAAATATGACTGGAATACTAATAATAGTTGATACAACACCACAACTAATACCATACAAACTTGTTGCATCTGCCATAGAAAATCCACTATCTAACAAAATGTTGATAATAACAAAACTATCAAACAATCCACATAATGGCATAATAAGGCATGATATTGTTGCAAAAAAGGAATATTTGCCCATTTGTACAACAAGTGGTCTATACGTGCTTTGCACATTTTTATCTGGTTCAAAAGACGATTTTCTTCTATCAAACAAATAATTGATATAGATTATAAACAAGGCAACCAACTCACAAAGTGATACGCTGAGCGTCGCTCCCAATACAGCAAATGAAACGCCTTTATACAAAAATAAATTTGCAAAATAAAGTCCAAATCCAATCTTGACACCTTGTTCAATAATATTGGATGCTGATGTTGGTATCATGTTTTCTAGTCCTTGAAAATATCCACGAAAAACAGCTACTAGTGATGCAAATATGATTGCAGGTGCGATAGCAACAAGTCCAAGTCTAGAATTTATATTGCCCTGCCACTCTGCAATATATGAAGCCAAAACTACGAGCAAAGTCGCACATATTAATGACAATATTGTACTATAAACCAGCCCAATTTTTAGAACACGTTTCTCGCCTTCGACATTGCCACGACTGCGTTCTACTGCAACAAATCGACTAACAGCCACACTTATCCCACTGCTACACAAAACGAGCAAAATAGAGTATATTGGAAATATCAAATAGTATATTCCAATACCTTGCGAACCCAATATGTTGGTGAGTGGTATTTTATAAAAAGCACCCATACCTTTGGCAATAATGCCTGCAAATGAAAGAATAACTGCACCATATATAAATGACTTTTTTTTCATTATTCAACATCCATTACTTCGTTTATATAAAAATTTATGTATTTACAAATAGCCATTTCGCCATATTCTAATAGACGGTCCTGTGTTGTAAATAATACTAGCACACTTATAATCTCGCCATTATTTATTAAAGGATAAACGATTTGACTGGTATACTCATTCTTGTCCCCATTATAAATAGGTATCATATATGAGCCGTCTACTTTTCGCAAAATAACTGGTGTTTTAGACTCAAAATATTTATGTAATTGAGATGATATCTCTATATTATGATATTGTTTTTTGCTCGCATTTGACACAATTTGAATTTTGTCATCATCACATAAAATAACACCACAATCAAGCATTTTTGACAGACTTGAACATAATTGTTTGCCCACTTCTAAAATATCATTTGCTCTTGAATATTTTGTGAGCACAATTTTGCCATCAACCATACAAATTTCAATAGGTGTGCCTATTCCTATTTTTAGTGTCTTTCTCAATTCTTTTGGCACAACTATACGTCCCAAATCATCAATTTTTCTTACAATGCCACTGTCTTTCATACTTTTCTCCTTACTATTTTAGTTTGCTAAAAAAAAGTAAGGAATATTCTTGATATTTGCTAATATTTTACATTTTTATATTATTTCTATAAAATACTACTTTTTATTATTTTATATATAGCACATAAAAAGAAGGGTTTCCCCTTCTTTTCGTCTCATTATCATTCAGTAGTTGCTACTGTAATATTGATAATTATTCTAAATGTGTTTATACCATCTGTCACATTTATAACAAGCGTAGTTGTCGCCGTCAATGTGTCAATAGTTAGAATACTTCCGTTCAAGTTAGAATCTGTTATCTGTCCTACTGGTGCAACATTTTCAATAGTATAATCAAATATTGACTTGTCAAATTCTGTTGTTCCTGTACTGTCCATAAATACAAAATCATTTTCTAAATCGTGTACAATTGGACTGCCGGTATATTGTAGGTCAATATTAACATTTTCTAATGCATTAGATGCTGGAACGGTAAATGTAATAGTAACAAAGTTTGTCGCTCCACTATATGGATACAATCTAATATCGACCTCTTGTTCTTCCGTTGTACAAGCAAATACTAGATATGTTTCGTTGCCATTTTGAACAATCTTGTGTCCGTCAGTATTACCATTTGAGTCACTTGCATAAACACTATGATACCAAATTGAAGAATTATTATCACCAATATTTAGAATGTCATTTAGTAGTATAGCATTTGTATCTAGCGTAATTGCATTATCGTTGCCGTCTTTAATTGCAATTTCATCAACAACACTTGCAGTATTCAATTGAATATAGAAGTACGTCAGGTTGTCTTTGTAACATTCATCAACACTTGTTGTTCCAATAAAATCAATATAGTAACTAATTTTAATTGCATTAGTATTATTTGAATTGTAGACATACAAACTATATGTTCCATCACTATCTTTAACTATACTATAATCACTTGTTTCAATTTCATCAAATCTTAAAACAATGTTTGTCTCCCCTTCATTTCTTAGGCTAAATAATGCATTGCCTTCCAATGAAATGGTGTTTCCTGTTCTAGTAACATCAAGTGGTATCACTTGTCCAGCATCAACACTAATAGTTGGTGTCTTGATAGTATTTGTGTCAAGGTTATTTTGAACATATATTGTCACTTTTTCGCTATATGAAACGTCTCTCCAAGTAATTGTTGCTGTGACAACAAATGAGATTGTTTTGTTGACTATTGGATATGTAATATTACCATCTCCACTAATTGATACTCCTTGTGGTAAATTATCAATAGAGTAAGTAAGTGTTCCATCAATATCTTCACCAATATAATTAGTTGGTGAACTATACTCACTAACCAAAATTGTACCTGTACCACTGGCTGGACTTATAACATTATAACTAGCAAGTGCTGTATAGTTGTAAAGGTCTTCTTTTATCAAATTTTTGATATTTGGCACAATTGTAACATTGACTGTCCCAATAATATAATCTTCATATTCTACTGTAATGGTTACTTTTTGATTGCTATTTACATTGCCATTATACTTTATAGTATTTCCTGCGATAACAATGTTTTCATTGTTTGTTGAATATGTAAACATTGATGCATCTAAATACTCGTTTGTTCCGTCATCTTTGGTCAATGCCAAAATATAGTTTTCGCCACTTTCATTAGTATAATACAATTGATATTCATTGTTTGCAGCAATTTCGCTATAATCAGTATTTGATACGATTGTTATATTCCTTTCTACTTGGAATGTATAAATCTTCTCCCCTTCGCTTTGCAAACTATCATCATTGTAGACATAGAATTGGACTTCGTATTTGGTTGCTGAATATGTTTCTTCAAATGTATAAGTGCTTTGGCTTATTATTTCTTTGCCATCAGCAGTTTTTAGTGCAGCATATTTTGCATTGCCAAGCAATTCATCAAGTGTATATTCGTGATTTGCCTTAACGATTTGAGTAGTGTTTGAAATACCACTACTAAATCCTTCTGGCACAACAATAATATGATATATAGCATAAGAACCACAAGACAATGTCACCTTAATATAAATATCACTAATGCTTTGTTTTACGTACAATTTGCCTTGTGCAGATATTTCAGCAACGTTTGTATCAATAGTATTTGCAAGTGTTTGGTCTGCAAATAGTTGATAAGTTTTGTCAAAGGCATAAGTAATTGGAGTTGTGCCGTCACTAAAATAGATTTCTAATCTATTGTTGGATAGCGCATAGCCTTGGTTCAAATCAATGCTTGTACCAACTGCCACATTTTCGCCATTTGCTAGAATTGGATAATGCGCTCTAATTAACACATCACTTTTTAGTGTGACATAATAATATGCATTTACACCAAATTGATTTTCAAAATTGATTCTAATATCTATATCTTGATTTACGCTAGTCAATTTGTTTATAACGACTTTGTTGTCGTCTACTACAACTTGAATATATCCGTCTTCAAGTGCTACCCAACTATATGTCAAACCGTCTTCGTTTAGCACTTTTTTGCTTAAACTAATTGAAGAAATTACATTTAAGGTAATATCAGTTTGTTGTCCACCATATGTTGCAACAAATTTTATCAAATCATTTTCTTCTCCAAACAATACAAACTCACCTTGTGTGCCCGTACTTGCAATTTGAGTATCTTGCAAAATGTATGGATTTTCTTGACTATTATTATCTTGTCCGTTCGTTGCGACAAAAGATACATTTGGTTTGAAATTAAAGTACATTGACATATCTGTCATGATATAAGAATTTGCACTCAAACTAATACTATCAGCGTTTATAGAAACAGTTGCTTGTGCTAGTTGAATAATAAATCTTACATTGTTGACATTTTTGATTGTAAATGTTGATGTAATCGATTTTTTGTCACTGGACATATTTAGTCCACCAAGTGCAACCAAATCTTCTGCACTGATACTATTTCTGTCAACACTGACATTTACATAATTTAGTAAGGTTGCAACGTCCATTTCTGCGTTGTTATATGTGCCGTGAATATAATATGTATCATTTTCGTAAATATTATAATTTTCGCCGGTCACTACATCCAAAGGATTTGAACTATTGTAGTCTCCTTCAATGCTTACAGCAATTGTTGGATTGACCTTGACCCTTATAGTCTTATAATATGTGCTCGTGACTGTGTCTTCACTAGACAATTTATAAGAAATATTTATATCAAAAGTCATTGTGTTGAATACTCTGCCAATATACAAGTATTGTATACCGTTTAGTGTATGTATTTTGTAATAATCATTTGCACTATCTTCTTGGTCGACAAAGCCAAACGTAATATCAACATTTTGCCCGTCGTTTATTTTTGTCATTGAGAATATTTCACTCAAAGCGTATCTTACTGGGGTGGATTTTGTCCCAGTATCTTCGACATTTAGAACATAATAATCATTGTTATCTTGTTCAACATTGTAATTTCCTGTTGTATTTGCTGACATCTCGTTTATAGTTATATTGACGTTTTTAGTAATTGATAAATAGTATATTGATGTTTTGCCTGCAACACTTACAGTAAAGGTGGCAGATGAATCAATGCCAGAGTCAAATATTTCTAGTTCCAACTTGTTCAAAAGTTTTGTACCGTCTATTTCATAAGTCCTGGTTGGGTTGTCATTATTACCTGCCCCATAGTATGCTAAGAATATCATCTTTGACCTATCAGCAAGATTTATGTTCATATAGGCAGAAGAAATAATTGATTTGTTGGACAAGGTTACTACAATATAATCACTTTCGTTTTGGCTACCCACAAGAGACACTGTATCTCCTGCTGTAACATTGCGATACTCGCCTTCATCAGCTGTACCACCATTCAAAACCCCATCACCTTCTCCGTCAAAACGACTATACAGTGTGATTACTGGTTCGTCTTGATACAAGACAATGTATGTAGTGAATCTCTTTGCAATTTGATAACTAATGCCATCAAATGTATAATCGCTTGTCACGCCATTTGGCAGTTCATAGTTATAAAGTGTAACTGTCAGTTTGATATACACGCCATGTTGAGTGCCTTGCAAAATATTCATATGATAATTTTGGTTGACATCTTTTGATATTGTAAGGTATGGGTTATTCTCAACCGAAGTTGATTGCCATGCCAGACTATTCAAATCAGCAATATCATCCGTTTGTGAGACATAATAACTAATCTGCCATTCACTAACTGTGCTTTGTGCAAAATTTTGTAAATAATTTTCAACATTTCCTTGTTGAGAAATATCTACCTTTGATGTGTCTAATTGATATAGTATAGGACCATAATATGTGCTATCTGTATCTTGTCCATATATAATAAAGTCCATAGAACTTGTGAGATTTGTTGTATCCACAGCGCTATCTTTTACAAGCCAAATAATATTTTGACCATTACTATTTGCTTGAAGTTTTAGCATATTTTGAATGCCTTCGCCTAAATTTCCACTGACATAGTTGTCACTATATGCATATGTGTAATACTCTTCTTCTGTTGCTTGCGCATGTTGGAATCCAAATAGATTTTGTGCAGTGTCACTCTTGTCATAATCAATATAGAATGGATACATAAACAAACTATCTTCTACATTATTTGTTGTGCCAACACATCTAATATCGATTTGGTCGTCTTGAAGTGCAATGACTTTTAGACTGATAAATGATTTGATATTCCCCGTTTCACTTGTTTCTTTTGACACAATTGTTTGGACATATGAACCAATGTCTTCTTGACTGACTTCTCCCACACCTGGTTGGAATGTAAGGTATGGATATTCATCATCAAGTGCACTCTTATATTTGACAACCTCAGTTTCTCTCATGTTGTCATCAGTCAAATACATATTACCATTAGAATCAATAATATAGTTGAGAACTATAAAATTCATTTCTTCATTAATGATAGGATTAACGTTTTTGTCTATCGTTATGACTACACTACCTTGATTTGCCTCAACATATGCCACAATCTCATCATAATTTAGGTCACCACTACTTTGGTCGCTGTCAAATAATGTTGCAGTATGTGTGGTATCATTTAGTAAAACAAGTGCATTTGTAACGTCATCACCTGTTCCCATTGGATAATTGACCAATCTGTCCCCTGGAATATTGTAATTTCTCAAAACATAAGTTGTTTTGTCTGTTTGTCCTTCTTGTGTTGTGATGGCAGAATAATAATACAAATTATCAATAAAACTTCGAACAACAAAAGTATCATTGGACATCTTTTTAGCAATGACAATATACGAACCGTCTTCTTCATAGATTGGATTGCCTTCTCTGTCAGTTTTTATAATAACAGAATATATATGTGCATTTGTATATACTTTGCTTGGTTCTACTTCGTATGGAGAAATGTTTGTTGCTCTCAAATTTAGGACGCCATTACGACTATTGTTTACTTCATAATATATCTCGCCGTCGCTCAATCTGTGTGCAACAATATTGCCTTGACCGTCTCTTACTACATCAATACAAGGGGTTTCTCCATTTGTCTCAATTTTTTGGACTTCGCTTTGTTTGACCAAATATCTCATAGTTGTATATGAAAATTCGGATATACCTTCGCTAGTTGATAGTGTTGCATAATCTATGTCGGATGAGTAAGTATTATAGGCCATAACGCCATTATAATACACACCACTTTCGTTTGTAACAAGTACGCTAGGTATTGAGCCTTGTATCAAAATGTTTGAATCAACTGGAATAGTATTGGTAGATATATTTACCTTAACAATGGTTTCATATATGACATTGATATTTTGGTCTTCATGTGCCATTATTGTTTCGAGTGAGAAGTGTAAATACAATTCCATTCCGTCTGGAATTTGGTTGTATGAGGTCATGACCCACACTTTTTCTTCTCCACGCATTTCTTCTTTGACACCAAAGATGCCATTTGTAAGTATCTCACTATGGTTGCCTACAAATTCAGCCTTTTCATAATGCATATATCCGTCTATGAAATAATTTTCTGGGTCATTAGTTACCTTAAAGTCTGGGAACAAACTACTTCTTCCCTCAATACCGGTTGACCTATTTGTTTCTGGATTATTTAACAAATCAATAATTGATTGTAGTGTTGCGTCGTCTTCATAATTTTCAAATGTAAATGTGTGATTAGTCGTATCTACAAGTAATGCATTTATTTTGATGCTTGATAGCAATGAATCAAGGTTATTATTGTCATTTTCTGGATTGATAGTCAGTCCAAAAGTGCTTACCAAAGAATCAATTGTATATGGTTGTGCAGAATTATCTTTGTGTAGTATCCAATCAATGCTATTTGTGTCAACGGAAATAGAATCTACTTCTCCCATGACAACGGACACACTGTATTGCGCTTTTATTTGCATAAATTGTAATACATCTTGGAACACGTCTGCCCCACGGTTGTCTGTTGTAAAAGATATTTCTACCGTTCCATTATTGGTCAATTCATTGATGAGTTCTTCCCCATTCATTGACTTACCCAAAGAAGGCATATAAATTTGTTCTTCAATACTCAAAATATAATCTTTGTATTTGGTCACAAACTTTGCACAATCGTTTGCAATTGTACTAAACATTATGTATTGTGGGTCGCTTGCCAAAAATTTTTCAAAATTCGTAGCAGTATAGTCAGCATCCATTATATATGTTGGGAACATTGTTGCGACAACATCTGCCGTACCTTTATTGACAGTACGCAAATAATAATTGAGTAAAACACTATTATTAGCAATATTTATTTCTGTTGGATTTGTTTCATTTTTTACCACTTCAACTATTGAGGCGTCTTGTGACTCAACTTTGATATTTTTGAAAAACTTGCTTGTATCAAATTCACTAGATGCCAAGTTTGGATTGAGTGCATTGAGTGGTGTGCTCTCTAATTGAAATGGCAACAATTCTTTTGAAAAAGCAATTATTGGTCCACTATCACTCACACCAACCTCATTTGCAAAATTGAATAATGTCAAATCTTCTACTGGACGGTCAACAACAAATATCAAGTCTTTGTCTACCTTTGTTTGTCCTTTAACATCGGCGGCAGATATGATGACTGTTCCACCATAATTTTCATTTTCTTTATCAATATGTATAGTAAATGGTTCTCCTGCAATGACTTGACTTGGAACACTTATAAAATCTTGTCCTGCTTTTACTCTCAAATTGATAGTTTTGCTTGTCGCATTTGATGGAGTGTAACCTATCGTCATTTGAATATCGTCTGTGACAATCAAAGTCTCTTGCCCACCAATAAGCATTGACTCAATGTTTTCCATATTGTCTGCGTCAATTTCAAAAGCAATAGTGTCCAATTCAATCTTATTATCATTGAATGCCCCACTAAAATAGAGAAACCCAACTACTCCAAGTGCGAGTATGAATAACCCTAAAAAGACATATCCTAATACCTTAAAAATTTTTCCCATTTTTACTCCTATTTGAGCCTACAAAAGTAGTATACCAAATATTAACTATTTTAATTATATATATATAATTTTTTTGTGTCAAACAAATAGCGCGAACCCACTGCGACATATTTTTACGTTTTGCGACAAGAAAAAAGGTCTATAAGACCTTTTAATAATTATTGTAAAAATGTAAGTTTATTGTCTGTCTGATATGAAGAAGACAAATATTTTAATGTTTGGATAATATTTAGTACATTATCTCTCTCATTTACAAATATATTACAATCGTGCATTTCATGAGAAGAACTCATTGTCTTTGCTACAACATATATATTTGATACATTGCTGGAATTGTAGGAAAAATTCAAAGTAATATTGGACAATATTGTGTGGCTTGTACTACTCGACACTCTCCCACCAGCAGAACAAAGTATGCCACATGCACTATAATTGGAATCATTGCCACTATAATTTATTACAATATCAATAACCATATCGTCAATTGTTGGGAAGATTTCCTTATTTGAAATGTCACTCATATATGTGACACCAGAAATATTGGACGAGCCTGATATATTCAAGTCCAAAGTACATTTTTTAATCAATCCTTGGTTCATATAGCAAATAGTTGCAAAATCAAAATTGTACGCTTGTATATCAAGTTTTGTAGAAATTCCTGATATTGTTCCATAGTTGTTACAACAAATTAGAGTTGCGTCATTTGACAAGTCGACTGCTTCATTTGTGATATTAATATTTTCAATTATACCAAAATTGTTTTTTGCTATATACCCTTGTACATCAATAGTATTTGGCAACAAAATGTTGACATTACTTATCTTTGCTTCGTTTTGTAATGTTTCAATAAGAGTTGAATTTAATGTAATAGTACATAGAGTACTACCCAAACTAGAAATAGTGTTTGAGTATGAACTAGTTATCACATTTTCGTTGTCCAAGATAATATCGTTCGCTAGATACACTGGCAAATTATTTTCAAGTGCATACACAAATTCTGCACTTGTTCTTACAATCGCATTTTGTTCTATATCTTGTGGAATGACCATTATCTCAATTTCTTTTATAAAATCATCAATAGTAAACACAAAGTTATAAATGCCCACATCTTCAATCTTTGCTTGCAAATCATTTATTGTGCATTTGCCGTTCTTTTCCGTCATTGTAACTCGACTGCTGTCGACTACGCCATAGTTTGAAGTAACAGTCACTTGTGGTTCAAAAATAAGTCCTTCTTGATATATCAACACATCTTCATATGTCACATCAAGATTTGTAATTATTTCGGGTTTTGTGACAATATCTATTGTGATTATGTCACTATTTGTATCTTTATTGACTAATGTGATATAAGACGTTTCTTGACTGGACACATAGAATATCAATTGGAAAATGTTATCAAGATATTTTGACGTACTTATTACAACCCCATTAGACACTATATCAATTGGCACAACAACTGCATTGCCTTGACAGAAAAATCTACAATTTATCTCTATTTGTTTACCTGGTATTGCTTCAATACTTTGATTACCTTTGTCAAATACTACATCATCAATAATTGCCACACAATTTATCGCAGCAACTACTCTATTTTCAAATATAATATTTGTATTACCACTTGATACATAATGCAATATATTTTCTTCTAAAACTGCAATTGATGTATCTTCAATGTAAATACTACTTGATTTGTCATAGGCATATTGTGGTAAATACTCCACAACTATTGTTTGTGAACTATTTGGTAATAATTCATATTCTTGTTTGTCAAGATGAACATTTGTATATTTGCTCATATCGACATTGATTGTTATAGTTTTAACAACATTGTTTATCATAAAAGTTATTGTGCTTGTCCCAACACTGATTGGTTCTACAACATATTTGTTGTCAATACTACTTACGCTAATACTTTGCCCTACTTGACTATAAGTAATATTTCCAAAAGGATGAGCAACATCACTTTGAGCAACAACATAACAACTTGTGTTTAGATTGTCTGCTGTTGCAAGTTCAATATTTTCTTCTCTTGTGTTATCAATTAGCGTCAAAGTAATTTCTTGCGTGTCTACAAGTGTATTAGATTGATTATAAATTTGTGTATTGATGTTTGTCGCAAGTTCATAAACTTCAAATTCTATTTCTAATGATATAGCATTAGAATAGTTTCCATACTCATCCAAATATTCAACAACTATTTTATGACTACCTGCATTTGAACAACTTATTGAGTATGAATATGACAAATCATTCTTACTCACAAATGTACCAATGTTACTAGATATTGCGTTGTCATCAAATGTCCAATAATCTTTTATAGTTATTTTAGATGTATCCAAATCAATATTTGAGTCAAAAGATAAAATATATTTTTGATTAGTAAATATTGCTTCATTATAATTTATTGACAAATTATTGAGCATTGCCTTATCTTGTACAAAATATTTGATTGTTTGTTTTAGATTGTTTTTACTTGGTATGTCAACACTTATTGTATATTCACCACTAATACTAGATATGATTTCATAAGTTTGATAATCATTACCAGTTTCAAGTAGTTTATAAGATATGTTGTCGTCTAAACTAATACTTGGCAACATTGTTGTTCCCTTATCAAACAAAATCTTGAATGTTTGTGGCTCATTTATTTTACTATGAATTTCCGTATGTGAAACGCCCAACATAGTCGAATATACATCATATTCAAATTTTAGCACAAATGAATAAAATTCGTGTTCATCAAAAGAAGTGTACACATATACACCTATCTCAATTTGAGTAATGTTTTTATCAATTTTTATTAACCTTATTTCACCCGTATCATAATTGTATGAAACATAATCATTATCATATAAAAACTCACCATTATCATTTTTATATACCGTTTGTATTGTGTGTTTGTCTTTGTCGCTTTCAATAACAAATCGATTATATATTGAAATAGTGTCATCTACTGTCATGTTAGAAACATTTACATCTAATGATTTTTGTTCAAAGTAACAATTATTGATTGAATTATCTTGTATTTCTACATGACATATATCTTCGTACATTTCGCCTTGAAAATCGCAATTTACTGTGACATCTACTCTACCGACTGCTTTTGGATAAAAGGTATTATCAATAATTTCAGCAATATTTGTATTGGATACGCTATAATTTAATATATAATTGGAATAACCAGAACTTATTATAATATTATTCAAAGCATCTAAATCATAGTTTGTATTCAAGTCTACAATAACATTGTCATTTTCAAAAGATAATGAAAACGTTTCATCATTATTCACTTCATCACAAGCAAATAAGAAAAATGATAAGATTAAGGTTACAACAACACCTAAAACTCTTTTTATCATATTTGTCCTTTGTAGTATAAAAATTAGTAATGCTTGTTGCATTAATGTAACAAGCATTTTTTGTAAATAATATATAAATTTAGTACTTTTTTACAAAATAAAAAAATGCAGAGTAAAACTGCATTTTTTTCTACAATAATTGAATTTTTACCATTTGAGCATTGTCGCCTTTTCTTGGTCCTAGGTTCAATATTCTTGTATATCCCCCACCAATTCCAAGTTCGTTTGCTCTATTTTCATATTTTGGAGCATACTCATTGAATATTTTTTCAATCAATGGATGTTTGATATCTTTTGTACGTGCAACAAAGTCATCTTTGCTCTCTTTGTTTGCTCTTACTTCTTGGATATCATAAAGTTTAGCCATAATTGCACGTCTAGCAGCCAATTTCTTTGGTCCGTCAACAATGACTTCTTTTTGTGCTGATACGCCTTTGTCATCAACGACAGTCTTTGTGACCTTTTTGGTATCTTTGTGAGTTGCAATTGCTTTTGTCAACAATTTTTCTGCAACTGATTGAACAGCTTTTGCTTTGTCTTTTGTAGTTTCAATCTCACCGTACCATAGAAGGCTAGTTGCTAGTCCACGAACAAGTGCTAATCTCTTGTCTGTTGCTCTTTTCAACTTCTTCATAATAACTCCTTACTTATTCTTCATCATTTCTCAAACTCAATCCATAAGATTCGAGTTTTGACACAACCTCAGCAAGAGATGTCTTACCAAGATTCTTTACTTTTGCTAAATCACTTTCAGATTTTTTAATCAAATCTTCAATAGTGAATATTCCTGCTCTTTTAAGGCAGTTATAACTTCTAACTGACAAATCCATATCATCAATCGTCATTTCTAGTACTTTTGTTTGTTTGTCTTCTTCACGACTTACAAGCAATTCCATTTTGCTCATGTTCTCAACAAGTTCGACAAACAATCCCATATGGTCTTGTACTAATTTTGCTGATAGACTTATGACTTCACGGCTTGATAGCGTGCCATTTGTATCTACTTCGATAGTCAATTTGTCATAATTGATACTTTGTCCAACACGAGTACTCTCAACAAAGTAATTTACCTTTTTTACAGGAGTGAATATACTGTCTACTGCAATGTATCCAATAGGGTCGTTTTCACTCTTGTTATTTTCTGCTGGAACATATCCGCGACCACGACCAACGTAAACTTCCATTTCAAAACTTGCACCCTCATCAAGAGTACAAATATGTAAATCTGGGTTCATAATTTGTACTTGGTCATTTGGTTCAAAGTCAGCAGCAGTCACTTCGCCTGCACCGTATTTATTAATACGAATAATAGTTTTGAAGTCACTAGAAGTATCTGTTGTCTTGATTGCAAGACTCTTGATATTCAAAACAATATCAACGACATCTTCTACGACTCCTTTGATTGTACTAAATTCATGTTGTACACCTCTGATTTTGATACCAATAGCAGCAGCGCCTGGTAGAGCAGATAACAATACTCTCCTCAAACAGTTGCCAATAGTTAGACCAAAACCTCTGTCTAATGGTTCTACAACAAATCTTGCAAAACAACCATTGTTGGCTTCTTCGCAAATAATTCTTGGTTTTTCGATTTCCATCATACCAAATTTCCTTCCTTATACATTGGATTTTATTATTTTGAGTACAACTCTATAATGAGATGCTCTTGGATATTCATATCAATATCATCTCTTTGAGGTAGAGCAATAATCTTGCCTGACAATTTCTCTGCATCAAATTCTAACCATTTAGGCATAACAACCTTGACATCTTTGAGTTCTTTGAACATTTCTTTGTTTTTCTTGTTTTCTTTGATAGCAATAACATCGCCAACTTTTACTTGGTAAGAAGGAATGTTTACATTCTTGCCATTGACAGTGATATGTCCGTGATTGACTATTTGTCTACATTCTGCTCTTGAAGAACCAATACCCATACGGAATACTACGTTGTCAAGTCTTCTTTCAATCAATGATAGCATGTTGTCACCGACAACACCTTTCATACGATTTGCTTCGACATAATATTTGTGGAATTGTTTTTCAAGAAGTCCATAGGCTCTTTTGACCTTTTGTTTTTCTCTCAATTGCAAACCATATTCAGAATTTTTCTTCTTTGCTGCACCGTGGACACCTGGAGCAACTGCTCTTCTTTCCATAGCACATTTCTTTGAAAGACATCTTTCGCCTTTTAGGAACAATTTGCATCCTTCACGACGACACAATTTGCAATCTGCACCTGTATATTTTGCCATTATCTTTTTTTCTCCTTATTATATTCTTCTACGTTTTGGTGGGCGACAACCATTGTGAGGTATTGGTGATACATCACTAATCATTGTTACCTGCAATCCAGCTGCTTGCAATGCACGAATAGCAGTTTCTCTGCCATTACCTGGACCTTTTACATAAACATCCACACTCTTTAGTCCTTGTTCTACTGCACTTTTTGCTGCAATTTCTGCTGCTTGTTGTGCTGCATAAGGAGTGCTCTTTCTAGAACCGCTCAAACCAAGACTACCAGCACTTGACCAAGAAACTGTATTTCCTGCGTCGTCAGTGATGGTGACAATAGTATTGTTAAATGATGCGTGGATATGAGCTTCACCTTTATTCAAACTACGAGTGGATTTTCTCTTTTTTGTTGTAGCTTTCTTTTGAACAGCCATGTTTTATCTCCTTCAATTATTTATTTGCATTTTTTTTAGATTTTGCAACGGTCTTCTTTGGACCTTTTCTTGTTCTTGCGTTTCTCTTTGTATTTTGACCACGAACAGGCAAATTTTTACGATGACGAACACCTCTATAACAGCCTATTTCTTGTAGTCTTTTGATATTTAGAGCAACTTCTCTTTGCAAATCACCCTCAACAACACAATTCTTTTGAATATATGAAGAGATTGCACTAATTTCTTCTTCTGTCAAATCTTTGACACGAGTGTCAGGATTGACTTTGGTTGCTGCAAGAATTTTGTTGGAAGTTTCTCTTCCAATACCATAGATATAGGTTAGTCCTATTTCTACTCTTTTCTCTCTTGGTAAATCTATACCAGCAATACGAGCCATTGATTTTCCTCCATTAAAGTTTTTTAACTAATTATTGTATTTATATAAACACTCACTAGGATGTGATTTCTCACACAGCCGCCCTAGAAGTGATTATTTTTTACTTAATTGTGCATATGCACATATGTAATATGATTAGCCACAGGCAATATGACTAACCTTGTCTTTGTTTGTGTTTAGGGTATTTGGAACAGATAACCATAACTGTACCGTTTCTCTTGACAATCTTGCAATTGTCACACATTTTCTTTACTGATGGTCTAACTTTCATATCTACTCTCCTGTTTTATTTTTTTATACGCCATATAATACGGCCTTTTGTTAAATCATAGGGCGACATTTCAACTTTGACTGCATCACCTACTAGAATTTTGATATTATTCATATACAATTTTCCACTAATGTACGCAGTAATAACAAACCCATTTGTCAGTTTGACTTTGAAATTCGCATTTCTTAGTACTTCTACGACTTCGCCTTCTGTTTCGATAACATCTTGTTTTGACACAGATTATCCTCCTAAATGTGATACATTAGATAAAGCATTTCTAATGTGACAATCATATAATTGATTGTTTGCGATATATTTTTCTATTTGTTCGTTATGATACACAAATCTAATATGTTTTGGATTTTTTGCTTTACTATGAGATATTTTACTATATCGTCCGTCACAAAGCAATACCCTACTCGTAGTTTTATTTACCACAACATAGTGTCTACCAGCATCATGACCTGCTACTGATATCACAATATCACCTGCTTTATACTCCATAATCTCTCACATTGTTAATATTTCTACACCATCATCTTTGATTAGTATGGTGTTTTCATAATGGGCAGCAGGCAAACCGTCACGAGTACAACATGTCCAGCCATCTGCCATAAACTTTACATGTTTATCACCCATGTTTACCATAGGTTCTACACATATTGTCATACCAGATTTTAGTTTTGGTCCAGCCCCCATTGCTCCAAAATTTGGCACTTCTGGGTCTTCATGCATTTCTCTACCAATACCGTGGCCTACAAGTTCTCTAACTATCGAATATCCGTGTTTCTCCACATAAGTTTGTACTTGATGTGAAATATCACCTACAAAAGAGCCACCCTTGATATTCTTTATGCCTTCGAAGAAACTTTGTTTTGTTACTTCTACCAACTGTCTTACTTCTGCGCTTACATTTCCTACAAGAAATGTCCTTGCAGCATCACCATTGTATCCATGGTATTCAACAACCAAGTCTACACTAATGATATCACCATCTTTTAATCTCCTGTTTGCTTTTGGTATTCCATGCACAATCTCATCATTGATACTTGCACAAATACTTGCAGGAAATCCACAATATCCTAGACACGATGGTCTTGCACCACGACTAATTATATAATCATGAGCAATTTTGTCTAGTTCTTTTGTACTAACACCGACTTTGATATGTTTTTCTATCTCGTCTAGCGTATCTTTTGTTATACGGCATGCTTGTCGTATAATCTCAATTTCTTTTTCTGTTTTTGGTTTAATCATCAATATCACCTATAATGTTACAAATAGCAGAATTTACTTCTTGTACACTATTTGACGCATTGACAACAAATAATTTGTTTTGTTTTTTATAATAATCTTTTAGTGGTAATGTCTCTTTGTCATATGCAACAAGTCTTGCTCGAAGCACATCAACATTATCATCTGCCCTTTTTGTGAGTTCGCCCCCACATCTTGGACACACAGAGTGATTATTAGTTGTTGTAAACTTACAATCCTTACACACTAATCTAGATTCGATTCGTTTTTCTAATATTTTGTAATCTATATCAAAATAAATTACTTTGTCTATATTTGCAATCTTATCAAGTTCTCGCGCCTGGTTGATTGTTCGAGGAAACCCGTCTAAAATAAATCCATTTTTACAATCACTATTATTTAGCCTATCTTTTACAAGATTGATTGTAACGTCATCTGGAACTAATTGACCTTTGTCAATATATTGTTTTGCAAGCACACCAAGAGCAGTTTTATTACTCATAGCGTTACGGAACAAATCTCCCGTCGATATTTGTGGAATACCATAATCTTTGCTAATAATAGCAGATTGTGTACCTTTACCGCACCCTGGTGCACCTAACAATACAATTTTCATTTAACCTCGATTTTCACCTAATATCACCTAATATTATACAATATTTAGCGATATTTTGCAATTATACGATACTATTTATTTAAGAAACCTTTGTAACTTCTCATCATCATTTGAGCATTTAGTTGTTTATCAATTTCTATTGCTACACTGACAACAATCAATAGTCCAGTAGTGCTGAATGCATTGACCAAACTATCACTGCTACCCACGCCCTTGAATACCAAACTTGGTACGATGAACACAAATGTCAAGAATATTGCTCCAAATAGTGTCATACGATTGGATATCTTTTTGAGATAATCACTTGTAGGTTTTCCTGGACGAATACCTGGAATGAATCCACCATTTTGTTGAATATTTCTTGAAACATCATCTGGGTTGAATTGCACTTGTGCCCAGAAATATGAGAAGAACAAAATTAGAAGTGCTGCAACACATAGATATGCCCAACTACCAGCACCCATATATTGTGAGTACCATTCATATGCACCACTATTTGGCCAGAACATACTCATAATAAGTTGTGGGAAACTCAAAATAGTTGTTGCAAATATGATTGGCATAACACCTGTTGCATTGATTTTGATAGGAATATGTGTGTTTTGACCACCATACATCTTTCTGCCTTTGATTTGTTTTGCATATTGTACTGGAACTTTGCGTTCTGCAAGGTCAATCCAAACAATAAATGCAAACACGACAAGAAGTGCAGCAAGGAATATGAGTAATGTCCACACCCCATCAATATTACCATTGAATATATCAACGATTGTTTCCAAAATGGAATTGCTTGCTGTTGATAGGATACCAACAAATATTAGTAGTGACACACCTTGGCTAACACCAATTTGTGTTATCTTGTCACCAATCCAATATGTGAACATTGAACCTGCAACAAGGATAATGACGACAAACATACCAACTACCCATTCTGGTGCACTAAATCCAAACATATGTGTGTTAAGCACATTTTGGAATGACAGCACAATTGCAACAGCTTGAATGATTGAAAGAATGAGTGCACATATTTTGTTGTATAATGCTATTCTTTTTCTTCCTTCATCTCCACCATCACGCGCTAGTCTTTCCCAACTTGGAATTGCAATAGTGAGCAATTGAACAATAATTGTCGCACTAATATATGGAGATATACCAAGTGCAAGGATAGAGCCGTTTGCAAGTGCTCCACCTGATATAGAACTGAGCAGTCCCATAAATCCATCACTTGATATTTGACTAAATGATTCGATATTTAGTCCTGGACAAGGTATCCAACATCCTAATCTATAAACAAGCAAAAGACCAAGGGTAAGAAAAATCTTTTTCCTTAAATCTTTTATCTTGAAAGCCTCTATAAGTGTCTTAAACATTATAGCACCTCTACTTTGCCACCAGCCTCATTTATCTTCTTGATAGCAGAGTCAGAGAACTTAGCAGCCTTTACTGTTAGAGTTTTATCTAATGTGCCGTTTCCTAGCACTTTTAGTCCATATGGAGCAATCTTGCTTATCATATTTTTCTCTTTTAGTAGTTCAACTGTAACAACAGTGTTATTGTTGAATATGCTAAGATCACCTACATTTACTACGTTATATTCTTTTCTAAAATTGTAATTGTTAAAACCTCTTTTTGGTAGTCTACGGTCAAGAGGCATTTGTCCTCCCTCAAAACCGATACGAACGCCACCACCACTACGAGCGTTTTGACCTTTCATACCTTTACCACTTGTTTTGCCAAGACCAGAGCCAATGCCTCTGCCAAGTCTTTTAGCAGGACGCTTGCTGTTCTTTGCTGGAGTTAATTCATGTAATTTCATATTATTCTCCTACATCTCTTCTACTTTTAGCAAATGACTGATTTTTGCAATCATACCACGAGTACATGCATTGTCAGCAATTACGTTAGTAGAATGTAATTTATTTAGTCCTAGTGACCTTACAACTTTGGCTTGATTCTTGTTGAAACCAATAGTACTCTTGATTAGAGTAACACGAATTGTCTTCTTAGGTTCAGCCTTTGCTTTTGCAGGAGCAACGCTTTCCTTTGGAGCAACTGTTGTTGCTTTTTTGGTAGTTGTTGCTTTTGCAACAGTTTTAGTAGCAGTATTTTCTACTGCTTTTGGTGCAACTGCCTTTGCTGTTGTCTTTTTAGCAGTTGTTGATTTTGCAGCTGTTGACTTTGTTGTCTTTGTTGCAGTTGCTTTGGTGCTAGTATTTTTAGAAGTTGCAGTTGTTTTTGTTGTTTTCTTTGTTTCTGCCATAATGCACCCCTTATCTAATTTCCTCTACTGTTTTTCCACGCAATTTTGCGATTGTTTCAGCAGTTTGTAGTTTTGATAATCCATCAAAAGTTGCTCTTACGCAATTGATTTTGCTTCTAGAACCATACACTTTTGCTGTTATATCTTTGATTCCGCAAAGTTCAACAACAGGACGGACAGAACCTCCTGCAATGACTCCTGAACCTTCTGTTGATGGAAGTAGTTTGACACTACTTTTGCCGTAACGACCAATAATGTCGTGTGGAATTGTTTGTCCATCAAGAGCGACAGTAATCATATTTTTCTTTGCAGCTTGTGTAGCCTTTTCGATTGCGCTTGGTACTTCTGCAGCCTTACCTGTTCCCATACCAATCTTGCCATGTCTATCACCAACAACGACAAGAGCAGCAAATCTCATTGTACGACCACCTTTAACAACCTTTGTAACACGGTTGACTTCTACAAGTTTCTTATCAAGACCATCATCAACTTTTGCTGGTCTTTTTTCGAATCTTGGTTTTCTATTTTCTGCTTTTTTATTCTCAGGTTTTCTATTTTCAGTATTTTGCATCTTTCACCCCTTAAAATTCCAAGCCTGCTTTTCTTGCACCGTCAGCTAAAGATTGTACTCTTCCTGTGTATAGATATCCTGCTCTGTCAAAAACAACAGATTTGATACCCTTTTTCTTTGCAAGTTTTGCAATTGTTTCACCAACCACAAAAGCAGCCTCTTTTTTATTTTTTCCTTCAATATTAGCGACTACATCTTTATCAAGTGTAGAAGCGCTTGCAAGGGTAACACCATTTACATCATCAATAAGTTGAGCATAAATGTTGTTTAGACTACGATATACATTGAGTCTAGGTCTGTCAGCTGTTCCAGAGACCTTTCTTCTAACTCTAATAGAACGGCCTTTTCTAGACAAATTCTTATTTTCCTTCTTAATCATAATTTATACCCCTTATTTCTTACCTGACTTGACTTCTTTTCTATAGACGACTTCATCAGCATAACTAATGCCATATCCATGATAAGGTTCGACAGGTCTGATATCTCTGATATTTGATGCGAACTTGCCAACAAGTTCTTTATCGATTCCTGATACAACAATTTCGGTTTTGTCGCAAGTCAATTTGATTCCATCGACTGCTTTGACTACAACTGGATGTGAGAAACCAACTGACATTGAAATATCGTTACCTTGTTGAACAAGTTTGTAACCGATACCGTTTATGTTCAATTTCTTTGTATATCCCTTTGTAACACCAATAATCATATTGTTGACCAATTGACGATATAGTCCGTGGTATGCTTTATAATTATCGTTATCACGAGTCAAATAAACATGACCATCTTTTACTTCACATTTAATGTGATTATCAATCTTTCTTGTTAGTGTTCCAAGTGGTCCAGTAACTGTAACTACTTGGTCAACACAACTCACATTTACACCATTTGGTATAGCGATAGGTTGTCTTCCAATTCTTGACATATGACACCTCCTACCACACATAAGCAAGGACTTCGCCACCGATTTTATTTTCGCGAGCTTGCTTATCTGTCATTAGGCCCTTGCTTGTTGAAATAATAGCAATACCTAATCCATTTAATACTTTTGGTAAATCTTCATAACCAGCATAAATTCTTAGTCCTGGTTTGCTGATTCTTTTTAGTCCATTAATGACTTTTTCATTGTTCTCACCAAATTTGAATGTGACAACAATATTTTGTTTTGTGCTTTCGCCTTCTACTGTATATTCAGCAATATAGCCTTCATTTTTAAGTAGTTCAGCAATAGCGATTTTCATTTTAGAAGCAGGTATGGTAACATTTTCGTGCTTTGCTGTTAGAGCATTTCGCATCCTTGTAAGCATATCTGCTATTGGATCTGTAACAAACATTATAATACCTCCTCTTACCAACTTGACTTTCTAACACCAGGGATTTCACCTTTGTATGCTAGTTCTCTAAAACATATACGGCAAATGCCATATTTTTTGAGAACGCTATGTGGACGTCCACAAATCTTGCAACGTGTGTATTCTCTGGTAGAAAATTTTTGTTTTCTTTGTTGTTTAACTTTTAACGCTGTACGTGCCATACATGCCCCCTTACTTCTTGAAAGGTAGACCTAGCAAATCAAGCATAGTTCTAGCTTCCTCATCAGTTTTTGCAGTGGTAACGATAATGACATCCATACCACGAATTTTTTCAATTTTTTCATAAGAAATTTCTGGGAACATCAATTGCTCTTTTAGTCCCAAAGCATAGTTTCCTCTGCCGTCAAATGACTTTGGACTAATACCTTGGAAGTCACGTGTACGTGGCAAAGCTATATTGATGAGTTTGTCCAAAAATTCGTACATTGTCTCACCACGTAAAGTTACTTTTGCGCCGATTTTTTCGCCATCTCTTAGTTTGAAGTTAGCGATAGATTTTTTTGCAGTTGTAACTAATGGTTTTTGACCAGTGATTGCTGCTAATTCGTCCACAGCCTTGTTGAATGATTGTGAATTTCCTTTGCAGTCGCCAAGTCCACGATTGACAACAATTTTTTCAATTTGTGGGACTTGCATTTTGTTTTTGTATCCATATTGTTTCATCATAGCAGGGACAACATCATTGACATAATGGATATATAGTCTATTATCTTTCTTAGCCATTGCTTGCTACCCTCCTAGTTGATTTTGCTACACTTGTTGTTTTTGTAGCTGCTTTTTTTGTTTTTGTTGTATCTTTGACAGCAGTCTTCTTTGTAGTTGTCTTTGCTGTTGTTTTTGCAGGTTTTTCTGTCTTTTCTGCTTTTTCTGTTTTTACGGTTTTTGTAGCAGTTTTCTTTGTAGCCTTTTTAGTTGCTACGTCCAAACTTGCACCACATTTTTTACAAGTACGAGTTTTCTTGCTGTCAATAATGGTATTTGCAACTCTTGTTGCTTTTCCACAGACTGGACAGATGATTTGTACATTGCTTGCACTAATCTTGCCCTCTGCTTTCATAATGCCACCTTTGTCTTGTGCATTTCTAGGTTTCTTGTGACGAGAAATGATATTAACTCCCTCGACCACAACAGCATTATCACTTGGAATAGCAGTAAGAACTTTACCTGTTTTGCCTTTGTCTTTACCAGCAATAACAACAACTGTATCGCCTTTTCTAACATGTAATTTCATTGTCTATTCCTCCTTATAATACTTCTGGGGCAAGAGAAATAATCTTCATAAATCCTTTGTCACGAAGTTCTCTTGCAACAGGTCCAAATATTCTTGTACCTTTTGGTTGTTTTTGATTATCAATAATAACTGCAGCATTTTCGTCAAAACGAAGTGTTGAACCGTCTGGACGGGACACTCCTCTAACACTACGAACAATAACTGCTTTGACTACATCGCCTTTTTTAACAGTGCCACCAGGAGTAGCAGTCTTGACTGATGCAACAATAACATCACCAATATTACCGCTTCTTCTAAATGAACCACCAAGTACTCTAATACACATAATGGTCTTTGCACCACTGTTATCAGCAACTTTTAGAATTGTTTGTGGTTGTATCATATTTTTACTCCTTATTTTGCTCTTTCGATAATACGAACTACTCTGTAATATTTGTCTTTGCTTAGATGTCTAGTTTCCATTAGTTCAACAGTATCACCGACATGGCATTCGTTATTTTCGTCATGGGCTTTGTATTTTTTTGTGGACTTATAAACTTTGCCATAGACAGGGTGTCTTTTGTTAGATACCTTTGCAACAACAATTGTTTTGTCCATTTTGTCGGACACAACTGTACCTATCATAGTACGACGGTCATTTCTTTCGATTTTTTCCATAATTATGCCCTTCCTTTGTTCTTCATTTCACGCTCGGTAAGAATAGTTTTTACCCTAGCGATATCTTTTTTGCAAACGTTTATTTGCATTGGGTTAGCTAATTGACCAGTAGCATTTGAAAAACGAAGATTCAAAAGTTCTTGTTTCAATGCTTTTAACTTTGATGACAACTCTTCGTTAGTCATATCTCTTAATTCTTTTATTTTCATTATTCGTTACCACCTTCTGCATTATTTGCAAGGTCGGCCTTTGCAACTATCTTTGTCTTGCATGGCAACTTGTGACTTGCGAGTCTTAGTGCTTCACGAGCAGCACTTTCTGTTACTCCTGCAATTTCAAATAGTACTCTATCTGGCTTTACCACTGCTACCCAGTATTCTGGTGCGCCTTTACCTTTACCCATACGAGTTCCGATAGGCTTTTTAGAAACTGGTTTGTCTGGGAAGACGTTTATCCACATCTTGCCCCCTCTTTTTGTATAACGAGATATTGCAACTCTGGCAGCTTCGATTTGGTTACCAGTCATCCAACATGGTTCAGTTGCAACTAATGCAAAATCGCCATAAGCAATTTTGTTACCACGAGTTGCACGTCCTGTCATACGACCACGGAATTGCTTTCTCCTTTTAACTCTTTTAGGCATTAACATAATTAGTTGTTACCTCCTTGCTCAGATTGACTAGGAACGTTAGCATTTGCTTTTTTGCCTAGTATTTCACCTTTGCAAATCCATACCTTGACTCCAATAACACCAAATGTGGTGTGAGCATTAACTGCTGCATAGTCAATATCGCTTCTAAGTGTAGTTAAAGGTAGGCAACCTTCAAGATAGTGTTCACTACGAGCAATTTCTGCTCCGTCTAATCTACCACTAACCATGATTTTGCAACCTTTTGCACCCGACTTCATCACTCTTTGCATTGCTTGTTTCATTGCTCTTCTAAAACTCATTCTCTTTTCGAGTTGGCTAGCAACACTTTGAGCAACCAATTCAGCATCTAAATCAGGTTTTTTGACCTCTTTGATGTTGACGCTTACATTCTTTTGTTCGGTATTTTTTGCAATTACCTTTTTGATGTCTTCAATGCCAGCACCCTTTTGTCCAATTAGGACACCTGGACGGCTTGTGAAGATATCTACTATCAAACGATTGTCTGTTCTTTCGATAGTGATTTTAGAAATGCCACATGATGCGTATTTCTTTCTCAATGATTCTCTTATTTTGTGGTCTTCAATAAGAAACTTGGAAGTATCTTTCTTGTTAGCAATCCAAGAAGAACTCCATTCCTTATTCACACCAACTCTAAGTCCGTGTGGACTAACTTTTTGTCCCATTAGATACTCTCCTTTACTTTATTTGACCACATCAAGAATAATTGTGATGTGACAAGTCCTTTTAATAATTGTGTCAACTCCACCTTTTGCTCTAAAGATTGCTCTTTTGAAAGATGGACCTTGATTTGCATAACATTCTGCTACAAACAAATTGTCTTTGTTCATACCAAGATTGTGTTCTGCGTTTGCTGCTGCACTATTTAGTACTTTTAGTACTGCATCAGCATTGCTACTTGTGCTATTTTCAACAATAGCGACAGCTTCTAAATATTTCTTTCCACGAATTGTGTCAAGAATTCTCTTTGCTTTGCTAGAACCCATTCTAACATACATTGCAGTTGCTTTAGGACGGGTGTCTTTGTTTGCTTGTCTATTTGCAGTTTTTTCTCTTACTCTTTTAGCCATATTCCCCTCCTAATTATTTTGTTGCTTTTGCAACTTTGTCTCCTGCGTGTCCTTTGAATGTTCTGGTTGGAGCAAATTCGCCTAATTTGTGACCAATCATTTCTGTTGTGCAATATACTGGAATGTGTTTGATTCCGTTATGTACAGCAATGGTGTGACCAACAAATTCTGGATAAATTGTTGATGCTCTGGACCAAGTTTTTACAACTTGTTTTTTACCACTAGCATTCATTTCTTTTATTCTATTAAATAGTCTTTCTTCAACAAAAGGCTTTTTCTTCAATGATCTACTCATAGTTCAACTCCTACTTTGCACGAGTAACAATCAATCTGTTACTATGCTTTTTACTATTTCTAGTTTTTAGACCAAGAGCAGGTTTACCCCAAGGTGTCATTGGTGACTTACGACCGACAGGGTTCTTACCTTCACCACCACCATGTGGGTGATCAACAGGGTTCATAACAGCACCACGAGTTGTTGGGCGAACTCCCATATGACGTTTACGACCAGCTTTACCAAGTGTCATAAGTTCGTGTTCTAGGTTTCCTACTTGTCCAACGGTAGCACGGCATGTGCCAAGTACCATTCTCATCTCGCCACTAGGCATTTTGATAGTAGCATATTTGCCTTCTTTTGCCATCAAACGAGCTTCCATACCAGCAGAACGGACCAATTGTCCACCCTTGCCAGGATTTAATTCAATATTGTGGATAACGATACCGACAGGCATTTCGCTGAGAGGCAAGCAGTTACCTGCTTTTATCTCAACATTTTCTTTACCACTCATAACAGTGTCACCTACATTGAGTCCCATAGGTGCAAGAATATATCTTTTTTCTCCATCGGCATAATTTAATAGTGCGATATTTGCTGTACGATTTGGGTCATACTCAATACCAACTACTTTTGCAGGGATATTGTCTTTGTTTCTCTTGAAATCAATAACCCTATACTTTACTCTATTTCCACCACCAATGTGTCTAACGGTAATTTTACCTTGATTGTTTCTACCAGCACTCTTTTTCTTTTCTACCAAAAGTGACTTTTCTGGAGATTTTTTTGTAATCTCACCAGTTTGAATTGTTGTATAGAAACGACGAGAAGGTGATGTTGGATTATATGTTTTAATAGCCATTATATCTTATCTCCTTATCTTTATGCTAAACTCTCGAAAAATTCGATTGCTTTGCTGTCACTTGTTAGTGTAACGATTGCCTTTTTGTAGTCAGAGGTATATCCACTTGTTCTGCCTTGTTGTTTGAATTTACCATTTACTCTAACAGTGTTGACCTTTTTTACTTTAACGCCAAAAATCTTTTCGATTGCGTTTTTGATTTCTATTTTGTTAGCATCCAACTTTACTTCAAAAACATATCTTTTGTTTGCAATATCGTTGTATGTTTTTTCTGTAAGGATTGGACGAATAATAATATCAAAATGTTCCATTATTCTTTATATGCCTCCTCGATAGATTTGACAGCGTCTTTTGTGAGCACTAGTTTGTCGCATACGACAACGTCATACACGTTTAGTAAATCACTAGTAACCACATCAGCATTAGGAATATTGCCTGTTGCACGAATAACATTTTCGTTTTGACCATTTGTTACAAATAGTGCGGTTTTATCTAGCTTCAATGCGTCCATAACCTTCACCATAGCTTTGGTCTTTGGCTCAACTGTTAGTTCGTCAACAACAACCAAATTCTTGTCTTTTAGTTTTGCGCTAATTGCTGAACGGAAAGCCACTCTCTTTGCTTCCTTATTTACTTTCTTTGAGAAATCTCTTGGTTTTGGTGCAAATACGATACCACCACCTCTCCATTGTGGTCCTTTTGTAGAACCATGACGAGCACGACCAGTATGTTTTTGTCTCCAAGGTTTCTTTGCGTGTCCTCTAACTTCTGAACGTGTTAGAGCACTCTTTGTTCCTTGACGTGCGTTTGCTAGTTGAGCAACTATAACTTCGTGAATCAAAGGCTCGTTGTATTCAACACCGAATACTTTGTCATTTAGTTTCAAGCTACCAGTAGCTTCGCCGTTTTGGTTATATACTTTTACTGTTGCCATAACAATGATTTCCTCCTATTCCTATGCCTTGACTGCATCTTTGATAAGAACTAATGAACCTTTTGCTCCTGGGACAGCACCCTTGACCAAAATCAAATTCCTATCTAAATCAACTTTGATAACTTTTAGATTTTGCATAGTAACGGTTTCATTACCCCATCTACCGTACATTTTCTTTCCCTTGAATACTTTTGCTGGGAATGTATTTGCACCGATAGAACCTGGATGTCTATGATTTGGACCATTACCGTGACTCATTCTGTGTCTTTGGAAATTCCATTTTTTGATTGTACCACTTGTACCGTGGCCTTTTGATGTACCTGTAATATCGACTACATCGCCCTCTTCAAATACAGAACATTCTACTTTATCGCCAACATTGTAAGATTCTGCATTGTCGAGTCTAAATTCACGAACGTATTTCTTTGGTTCGATATTGGTTTTTTTGAATAAACCAAGTTTTGCATTGTTTAGTAATGACTGTCTTATTTCACCAAATGCTAGTTGAACAGCACTGTAACCATCTTTTTCAGCAGTCTTGACTTGTGCTACATAGCAAGGACCTGCTTCAATAACAGTAACAGGGACAACCAATCCTTCATTTGTGAAGACTTGAGTCATACCGAGTTTTTTACCTAATATTGCCTTCTTCATATTTTTCTCCTTTCCCTATTACAATTTGATGTTGATACTGACACCTGCTGGTAACTCTAATTTTGTTAGAGCGTCCACAGCTTTTGCACTTGGGCTATAAATGTCAATCAATCTCTTGTGTGTTCTTTGTTCGAACTGTTCACGACTGTCTTTGTCTTTGTGAACTGCTCTTAGAATTGTTACAACCTCTTTGTCTGTTGGTAGAGGTATTGGACCACTGACCTTTGCTCCAAATTTGATAGCAGTGTCCACAATTCTCTTGCTTGCTAAATCGATCAAGTTGTGATCGTAAGCGGTTAACTTTACTCTGATTTTTTGTGTTGCCATAGTTTCTCCTTTTACAAACTTTTCTCTAAAACAATGTTGCATATTACTATATATAAGTACACGTAGCCGTGTGTTCGCGCTGTAATTCAAAAAAAATATGCAATGTTTTAGGTCGTCCACGCTCTTTGTATGGACTCTTGTCAAGACAAATTACCCTCAATTTTTGGCTTAATTAAGGCAACTTTGCCTATCACCCCATATTACAGCACTTATATTTTATCTAAAAAAAAAGTCTTTGTCAATACATTTTTGTGCGTTTTTTATTTTATTTGAAAATAATTTTTTTGACAAATTTCAAAATATTTTTTTGACAAAATTTTGCAATCTTTGCAATATTATTATTGTTACGCGCACGCATGTACACACGAGCGCGCGTACACACAAATAAAAGAGGGGCCCTCCCCCTTTTATTTTTTTATTGCTTCATTTAATTTTTGCAATAACAAATCTAAATCAATTTGGTGCACATAGCTTGCCTCTTCTAATGTTTCCATTTGACTCAATGGACAAGAAAAACAATGCATTCCAAATCCTATAAATACATTTTGTGTTTTTGGTGACAATTTCAATACTTCACCAAGCGTCATATTTTTAGTAATAGTTTTATATATTTTGTTATTTGCAAGTTTTACTTCTTTTTTCTTCATAATAATTACTCCTGTCTAAATCCGCAATATGGACAAAATTTACTCTCAACGGGTATCATTTGGTCACAATATTTGCACTGTTTCTTTTGATTTTCTGTGCTACTAAATGCTTGACCAACATCAACTTTGCTCACATTATATTTGTTGTCGACTTGAACTGTATCGACACTAGCACCACGTCTTCTTAATACTATGTCATCTGCTCCCGTATCTTCATTTTCTTTTTCAAATGACGGTTGGTTTATAACCTCGTCACTGCTATAATTTTCAATACTTGAAGCAATATTTTCATCTAATTGTTGTACCACATCATGTTGAGCAGGTATTAGCAAATCAAATTCTGTCATAGCAACATCACTTTCTTTGTATTTTGTAATATAGTCGTTGACTAATAATTGCGTCTTTTTTGGCAAATCAATGCTTGTAATATCAAGATTAGATATCTCAATACCACATTCTTCAAGACGTGGGGCAACATATTCACTAAGAGTTTGGACAAACTCTCTGTGTTTTACAAGCATATCACCAAAATCCATTTTGGAGACTGTCATAAATGTATTGATTGTCTCCCCAACAAGACCCATAACAAATCTTTGTGCATAACCGTTTTTTATATATGGCACTTCCATCAAAATCAGTCTAAAAAATGTCTCAATATCAAGCATGCGCATTGTAAGGCACCCTTCAACATAACCCTTTACCTTGCCAAATTGCATAGTCTTGATAACAAATTTTCTTCCAGTAATAAATTCAATATTTCGAAATTTTTTCATATTGACAAAGTATATATCTGCCGAAAATTTTTTCTTTGTTTTGCCATTTTTACCAACTTTGTCCATTTTGTTTTTATTGAATGTGTTTGGAATGGTATTAAAATTCAAAATATGTGAGCCAGTCTCCAAAATGTCACACGCTCTCTCCCCACATACAAAGACTGCACACCAATCAACAGGCACTTCGATGTGTTTGTTGACTTTATATTTCGTTTTTTTATAAGTGTGAGCAAAAATAAATTCGTCAGTCATTTTAGGCGAAACTGTGATAGTTGACAAAAACATATTCTTAATCTTTGCAAAAAATCCCATAATTGCTCCTAATTTAAGTATATCATAACATAAAAATAATTAGCAAATAATATCAAACAAACAAAATTATTGTAAAATGTCAATTATATACAAAAAAATATTAAAAATTTTTAGTCATATTAGACTAATGAAGAATATTTTTTCATATACATAGACTAGACACGGAGGCAGATATGATACAATTATCCGAACTAATTGGCAAAAAAGTAATATCATTATACAATTTGAAATTCGAAGGAACAATTACGAATATTTTGTTTGATAGCAAAAGACAAAGAGCAAAATACTTAATACTGCAAAACGAAGAAGACTTTGTAGAAAAAGTAATCAATCTAAAATATGTATACAATATATCAAACGCATTATGTATCAAAAACGACACATGCATTAGACTAAAAGACGAAATGGAGCTTGAACTACTTGGATATTACAATCCTATTTGTGACGAGATATTTGATACCACGGGCAGTCATTTTGGTGTGTTGAATGACATATTGTTAGATGACAAATTTAATGTAGAGTATTATGTCAGCAAAAACTCTACTTTTGATAAATCAAATATTGTGTGTTTCAACGCACATTTGTTGCTCTTAAAAAACGGCAAGGAAACATTAGCAAAATTTAGTCCACCTAAAAAGATTGAAACCCCACAAAGTGATATTGTTGTCCAAATACCACAAAAAATTGCAATCCAACCCGTAAACCCATTGCCTATTACAAAAACTCCAAACAAAGCAATAATAAACAGCAATATATTGCTAGATAGATTGATTACAAAAAATATAACAACTCAAAACGGCGAAATAATTGCCAGACAAAATCAACGAATAACACAAAATATCATCAAAACTGCACGTATGTACGGCAAATTAAAAGAACTGACCGAATATAGCGTCAAATCATAATTAATTTGCAAAGATAATAACTTTTAGTTTGAATAAAAATATTAGTATGCTAAACTAATTGGGTACTAAGGAGTTTTTATGAGAATTGGATTATTTAGCGACCCATATTTGCCTCATGTAAATGGTGTTGCTACTAGCGTTGCTATGCTAAAAGATGGATTAGAAAAATTAGGACACGAAGTGTTTGTTATTACTATGGAGAGCGAAAAATATGACAAACATCCTTTGCCTGAACATAATGTTATTAGACTAGCTGGACACACCTACCCTATACCATCACTAACTGATTACAAATGGTTTGTGTTTGACGGCAGTTATCAAAAAATAATAAAGAGTTTGAACCTTGATATAATACATATTCATACAGAATTTGCTGTTGGGAATTTAGGACTAAAAATGGCAAAAAAACTACATATTCCATATGTGTACACCATGCACTCTATGTATGATGAATTTATGCATCACGTATTCAAACACGCACAATGGCTATTTAGAACGCCTTATAATGCATTTGTGCGCCATAATTTACATAAATTCAGTGACAATGCTGACGCAGTAATTATCCCACACAAAAAGGTGCAAAGTATGTTTGACCATCATAATGTCACTCGTTCCCTTACAATAATTCCAACGGGGCTTGATTTGTCACGTTTCAAAAGAACAAATTTTGACAAAAAAGATATTGACAAATTAAAAGAAGAACTAGGAGTCAAAGATAAAAAAATAATATTGTTTTTAGGTAGACTTTGTAAAGAGAAATCAATAGATTTATTGCTTGAAAATTTTGCTAAAATGCGTGACAATTCAAACATTGTATTTGTATTAGTTGGTGAAGGTCCAGCACAAAAAGAACTTGAAAATTTAACACAAAAATTGAATATCAAAGACAAAGTCATCTTTGCAGGTTCAAGGCCATGGGATATGGTCAACAAATACTATCAAATTGCTGATGTATTTGTAAATGCATCTCAATCTGAGACACAAGGACTAACATTTATAGAAGCACTTGCTAGTTCAGTGCCTGTCCTTGCAAGGTATGACTATAATTTGGACCAAACAATAATTGACGGTTATAACGGATATTTTTATGAAAATGCAGAAGACTTTGACCAAAAACTAACAAAAATGCTAACAGATAAACAACTTATGACTACATTAAAGAAAAATGCAGAAAATTCTGTTGATAAATATAGCATTGAAAATTATGGTAAAAATGTTGCTAAATTGTATGAAGAGATATTAGAAAAAAGAAAAGAAACCACCAAATAAAATTAATCGTTATACACAAAAAAACTACACAAACGTGTAGTTTTTTTCTTTACAAAATTTATTTATTTTCTGTATCAACGCCGTTTTTGTTTGCCACGATGTTTTTTAGTTTCTTGTCAATTTCTTCATTTTGATTTTCACGCGCGCTTGCTTTTGTTTGCACTTTGACACGTGCTTTTCTTGTAACTGTCAAAGGACTTGATGTATTCGCTTTTACTTTATCAACAGTGTTTTTGAGTTTTGACAATGACTTTTTCAATGAATCAACTTCGTTGTACGCATTCATAGCATTATCTTTTAGTTCTTCTTTTACTTCTGTGTTTGGCGTCTTATTAGTTTTTGTACTCTTGGTTGCAGTGCTCTTTTTAGCAGTTGTTTTAGCCTTATTTTCTGCTTCGACTTGCGCCTCGGTAATAGCAACCAATTTTTCTTGTCCTTCTGCTAATGCAGAAATTGTGTCAGAAATTGATTCCGACAGGCTTGCATATTCTTTTTGTAGCTTGTTGTTTTCTTCTTGCAACTCACTTTGTGTCTTATACATACTATTGATTTCGGTAGACAACTCTCTACTTCTATTTGACAATTTTTCATTTGCTTCGCTGAGTTCATTATTCATTGTCTTCAATTTTTCGTTTTCTAGTACAAGTTCTTCGTGTTGTTTCATGGCAGCAATTAGTTTTTCATTATCTTCAACAGACATACTATTCGCACTACTATCGACAACAACTTCACCCTTTTCTTTTCTACCTGCTTTGACAGCACTAATAAATTCAGATGATGTGAAATATTCACGTACTTGTTTGAGTCCTTCAATTTCTGCGACTTTTGTTTGATATTCTTTTTCAAGAGTTTCAAGTTTTTCTTGCGCTTGTGCTTGTTGTGCAGTCTTATCTGCGACATCTGTTTCTAGTTTTGCAACAGTTTCTTCTAGTGCAATCTTTTTGTCTTCAAGTTCTTTCATGACTGGTTCTGTCTCTCTAACGACGGTTTCTGTCACCTTGCCGTAAACTTTGTTGACATAATTTTTGCACTCTGCAATCATTGCCTCTTCAACGGCTGCCTTTCTCTTTGCAATATCTTGATTGTATCTATCAATCTCTGCTTGGAATTGGTCTTGTTCTTGTTGGAAACGTGATTGAGCCATTTCGTAGTCACGAGTCAATTGTTGCAATTTTTGATGTTCTGTATCATATTTGTTTCGTAAGAAATTTGCCTCAATTTTGACAGTTGTATTACTCATTTGCTCTGACAACTGATTGAGTGTTTCCTTACTTGTTTGAGTCTTTTTCTCATACTCTCTTGTGACTTCATCAAATTGTTTTTGATAATTTGCTTTTTCTTCTTCTTTTGCTTTTATACGGTCAGTTAGATTTCTTTTGACATTAATATATTTTTCGCTTTCAAGCATTGCACGGTCAAGAAGTAAGGAATTGTCAACTCCCAATTTTTCAAAATCATATTGTTCATATTCGTATGAAGTATATGCCTCTTCTTCCTTTTTCTTTTGTTCGAGAAGAGCCATTTTTTCCAAATATTCTTGAAGGACTGGTATGCCTTGCTTGATTTCTTTCTTAGTAAAGAGAATTTCATAATCAATATATTCTGGCAAAGTGCCACATGCTTTGTTTATATTTCTTTCAAACTCATGATAAGAATAGTACAAATCAGCAATCAAGGCAGTATGTCTAGACTCCATGAAGGCAACAAACAACAACCCAAATACAAGAAGCAGTGCAGGAACAGTAATGCCAGAAATCATAATCTCAAATGTGCTTGTCCCCTTTGCTGCAACTGCACCAAAACTCAAAAGTGATAATAGCAAACTAGAAACCACTGTGAATAATTTTAGATGACTAGTTGCGTTCATATAACTACTAGTTTTGCTAGGTTGGTCAACACATTCTCTTGCACTCATATATTCGCTTGGCAATTTGTCACGATTTAGCAAATATTCTTGCCAACAATAACGAAGCGTACTAGGAACACTTTTCATCATATTGTTTAGTTCGACCAAGTTATCTGCTGTAACATTAGGATTCTTCGCAAAGAACCTATTTAATCTATTAACAGACCTTAACAATCTCACTTCGTAAGAACTGTTAGACCTAATGAGACTGATAAGTAACAAGAGCACCAAAATGCCAGCAGCAGCATACAATTGATACTCCCAAGATTTTTCGCCCATTTGCTTAAAAAACGTGATTAAGGCTTCAATAACATTCATTATTCTCTCCCCTTTTATTTACCTTTTATTCTACCTATAAGATTAATTGTAGTATAACACAAAAGCATTTATATTACTAACAAATTGGCACAATTTTTTACAATTCTACAAGTTTACTATTGTATGTCGAGTAAAGATATTTTTTGACAACTGGCACTTTTAATCCGTCTTGGACGGCCTTTGCATATAAATCTAATTGCAACTTATACATTTTTTTTAATTGTTCAATTGATTTTTTATTGGTTTTGTAGTCAACAATGATTGCTCCTTGTGGACTCAAAACAATCAAGTCAACTACACCTTGCACCAAAATTTTTGCATCGCTTGTGCTATTAGGCGCAATATCACAGTGGCGTGCTTTCATCATAAATTGCGCTTCACTTATTACTTGATTATTACCAACTATTGCCATAATATCCCGTTTGGTTTTTTCGATATTATTTATATCTAATTGTCCAACGACTTCTTTGATATTTTTATCTTTTTTGGCCTTTTCTAATATGTTTTCTATGCTTTCGTCAGGATTATTTAATGCGAGTTGCATAACTTTGTGATATGCAGTACCAAAGGTGCTTGCGTCTACCCTATCTTGTTGTCCATTTTTGATATCAAAAGTCTTTGGTACATAAAGTACATTTTCATAATCTTCATTTTCTTTTAAGATGCTTGTAACGGAATTTTTGATAGTAATATTTTGTTCATCGCTATATGGATAAGCAAAATTTTGTACTTTTATTATTTTGTCTACAACTTTTTCGTCATATTTTTCTTCAAAAGTAGGCGCTTTACTTTCGTTTTCTGCATTATCACAATCATCAATATTGATATTCAATGTCGCATGTTGATATTTGATTGTACAGCCAATTCTACTTGATAGATTTTTCAAAACTTTGCTATCCATAGTTGACAAAATCATAGTTAAATAATCTTTGTATTGATATGTAGGTTTTGTCACATCCTTCCAAATATTTTCTACTTTGTAACTGCCAATAAGATACAAGAAATTTTTAGCACGAGTCAACGCGACATACAATAGTCTAATACTCTCAGCATATTCAGTAATATTTTTCTGCATTTTACTTGCTCCATATGCTAGCGAATTGATTATTGTTTTTTCTTCAAAATTACGATATTTTAGTCCTATTCCAAACTCATCTGTCAACAGTACTTTTGACTCATCATCTTCTTTCTTTTTTGTCGTCAAAAATGGCACTATGACAACAGGCCATTCAAGTCCTTTGCTGCCATGCATTGTTATGACTTGCACAGCATCTGGTGCAGTAGTAATAGTCGTTGAAATTTTTTCTCCGTCTTTCAAAATATCAAGATATGACAATGTCTTGAAAATATTTTTGTCGTTACCAGTTTTTATAAACTTGATAAGTTGTTGCACGTTGTCAAAACTAATCGCACCGTTTGGCAATGTTTTACACAAATTCTCAATATCAAACGAGTCAACAATATACTCTATTAGTTGACTCACACTATTTTTTGCCACATAATCTCGAAATTCGGCAAGTAATTTGTATGCCTTATCAATTTTGTATTTTATGTCATCATTGACGTTATAATTTTTGAGTTTTTGATAAAAGTATTTGCTATTATCAAACAAACTTATCTGTGCCAACTCATCATTTGACATTTTGACAATTGGAGAAACGAGAAAAGATGCAATAGATATATCATCATAATCATTTGCTACACATTTTAGAGTATCATATATCATATTGACAAAATAATCGACAAAAATATTGTTGTTATAATCTAAACTGACAGGAATATTGTACTTTTTGAGTGTAGCAAACAGTGTATCAATTTTAGTTCGACTTCGTATAAGCACTGCAATGTCGCTATACGCAATCAATCTTTTTTGTCCCGTTTTTATATCAACATATTCCTTCCCTACATTTGACAATATCTTTTTACAAATCAACTCACATTCTTTTTGTGTTGCAAGTTGGTTTGTACTCTCATTACTTTCGTCATTAGATTGTTTGTCAACAATATCAAAAGTAATATCACACGAGTTGGACTCTTGAGTGGATAATGCCCCTTGTAAATCATTGTCAACTATATATTTTATTCCAGTATTTTCTAATGTCATTACCTTATCAAAAATGCTATTGACAAATTCGAGTATCCCATTGTGACTTCTAAAATTGTGTTGAATACTAAACAGTTTTCCACCCTCGCCATCTTTATATCTATTCATCTTGGCAAGATAAATATTTGGAGTACAATTTCTAAAACTATATATACTTTGTTTGACATCTCCAATCATATACAAATTGTGGCCGTTTGAGATATTTGTCACAATATATTCTTGCATGTCAGTAAAGTCTTGATATTCATCAACAAAAACATATTTGTAATTTGCCTGAATTTCTTTTTTTATATTCTCATTTTGAAGCAATTTTACCGTCATTCTCTCAATATCATTAAAGTCAATCGCATTTCTATTCTTTTTAAGTTCTTGGTATGTTGTATAGGCACAATTGACAATTTCTAATAGTTTAGTGACAATATCTATATATTTTGGTAACATGTCATCAAACATATTTTGTGGAATGAGATATTCATTCAATTTTTTAAGAGTGCGTTGAAAACTGTTTTGTGTATTGTTGATATCTTGATTGATTTCTATGTAATCATTCTCTGTTGTGCTTCGGCTTGGAACATAATTGTTTTCGAATACTTTTATCATTTGTGGCATTGTTTGACACTTGATAATATCTTCACAAATAAACAAAAGTTTGTTGACGTCTTCCATACCTTTTTCAAAGTCAACTGCACGACACTCATTATATAAATTTTGCAATATTTTTGCATAGACTAAAATTTGTTCTTTGATGTTTTTTAGTATAAAACTTGTTGCTACATTTTCATCATAATTTTTTTGAAAAGATGACAACATATCATCAATGAATTTTTGTGGGTCAACTTTGGTTGACAAAAATTCGATAACTTTTTCTATTGCATCAATTAAATTTTCGTTGTTTCTATTTTTTTCAAAATATTGATAAAGATAATTATATTTTTTATCTTTCATTTTGTTATATGTTTTGAGCACTTTGTCAATTGCCGTACTCATTAGATATTTTGCTTCGCCAGTTTCAATTATGGCTGCATTTTGGTCCACACCACTTTCAAAAAAATATTTTGATATTAGTTTATGTCCTATGCTATGAATTGTGCCAATATCACTGCTGGCAACATTGTCCTTAGTTTCATCACTAATACTGTTGTCATTCGCAATTTTGCTTTGAAGTCTCTGTTTCATTTCGTTTGCAGCATTTTTTGTAAATGTCACAACCATTATGTTTGATATATCACATCTTATGTCTTTATCTTCGTTTTTTATTATATCTAACAACTTATTTATCATAGTGTGCGTTTTGCCACTTCCTGCACTAGCTGTGAGGAGAACATTGTCGCCATATGATTTCGTAAACTTCATTTGACCTTCAATTTTCATAATATTATCATTATTCGTCTTCATCAAATATTACTTTCTCCCCTCCTTTTACTCCCTGTCGTGGACTAATGTATGGACACATACCCTTGTATTTACACCATTCACATTCGCTTTTGTCTCCACTTTTCAATGGGGTATGAGATATGTCTCCACTCAAAATATTTTCGCTTGCCGTTGTCATCATATCCAAAACATATTGACATAGTTTTTCGATTTTTTCAGGTTCAAGTGCCTTTTTATTTTTTCTAATACCACCCTTTGAAGTGAATTTGGCATCAATTATTTTGCCTGTTGTACTCTGGCTGACTGAACTATCCATATTTAATATATCATTTTTATCTTTGACATAAAATCCATCAAGACGACTTGGGGATTTTTTCTCACTAGGTTTGACATAATCATTTTTTATTGACATATAAAACGCACCACATGGACGCATGTTCAGTATCTTTTGTATTGCGTATAAATAGAAGACTAATTGCAATTTTTTGCCATTTGCAATTTCATCATACGAAAATTCGCTTTTGCCCGTTTTATAATCAATGATTCTAAATGTATTGCCCAGAGTGTCAATTCTATCAACTTTACCCATAACATGCACTGTTTTGTATTTTGTCTTTAATTCAATACTGTTATTTTGTTTTGGGCCAAATTCATATTCTAACAAATTTTTGTTTGTGCGATATGTTGACAATTCAAATTGTTGCAGTATTGCAGTCAAAACATTTTTTGCTTCGAGTCTCAATGACAAAATATTATTTTCATTGTTGACATCTTCACAATAATCTTTGTACTTTTCAAACACAAAATCAATGGTCTTTTGAGACAAACTTTCTATTTCAGCTTTTGTATAGTGACCAATTTTGTTTTCTTCAATTTTTGGTACGACATAATAGACAAATGCGTGAATAATATTGCCAAGCATTCTTGCATCAATTTTATTGCTTTCTTTTTCTTTTAGTTTCAGTCCGTTACTTACAAAATGTCGATATGGACAACCAAAATAATTTTCAAATTGGCTAACGCTTGCATGAGATGAAAAATATAATTTTTGCCCATCACTAATTTTTTCATTTCCAGTTCTTATATTGCTATCTTCATAAATTTTTGCACTACTGCCCAAGACTTTTTTGAGCGTGCCATAATAGACGTTTTGACCATCTTTGTTGACCAAACTATTGATAGTTGACACAAAATTTTTCTTGCTTTGGGCAAGACTCAAATTGTGATAAACTATTTTTTCTTCATCCAAAATGTTGTCTTCATATAACGAAAGTTCGTTTGCAATATTTACAAACTTGAATGTGGCAATATCCATAACTCTTGCCAAGATTGCACTAATTTGTGAAGGTTTGCCCTCGCTATCAATAGAAGGATAAGTCACAAGCAGGCTGTTGCTAAACATCAGCACATTCATAATGTTTTTATATTTATTTCTCTTATTTATTAGTGCTATGGTTGGATTGATTAGTGAACTAAAAGACAATTTTTGCACATCAATATCACTTATTATACCAAGGTCCATTTTATATGCAGGCATTTCGCCTTCTATTGCGCCAAGCACAATAAGATTTGGCGTTACTAACGTGCTACTTGTTGTAATATCTCCAATCATAATCGTATCATATACGACTGGTGGTATTGACACTGACATATCATTTATACAAGATTTCAAAATATCAAAATATTCTTGAACGTCGCACTCGTAATCATATATTACCTTGTCTAATTCGTCTAATAAATTATAAAGTTTTGTCACAATTTGAGCCAGTTCTCGGCTTTTGTCAAATTGTTCGCTATTAATATATTGTTCAACAATGTCATTAGTGGCGTTTTCCCACTCCAAATCAACTAGCAGTTGTCTAAACTCGTTATTAATATCACCAAATTTTGAACTTTTTGTCTTTGCAAAATTGTAGATAGGCAAAAGTCTATCTATTGCATCCCCATATTTTTCTTTGATGCCTGTATTGCTCATTACACCAAAAGATATATCGTATTTTTCACAATAATTAGCAAAATCATTTAATTTTTCTCTATCGTATTTCAAATAAATATTACTCAAAAGATTGAGTATATCACTAGTGTCAAAATTCGATTTTATTGTATCAAAAATTTGTAACAAAAAACCTATACCACAAGTGTCTGCAAGTGGTGTTGCAATGTCAACAAAATGTGGTAAATTGTATTTGTCAAAAGTTTTTATAATATCATCTTTGTATTTTGCAATATTGCTACACAAGACAACATAATCTTTGAATCGATTACCCTTCATTACTTCTTGTTTTATATAACGTGCAACGTACTCAATCTCGTCTTGCGTGGTAATACCACAACCAACAGTGATATCTATTGCCTTCTTTATACCATTACTATTCCACGCACTCAAAATTGCATTTGCTGGTTGTGGCAAAAAAATTTTGGACGGCGTGCTAATAAATGGAATATTGTTTACCCTTGCATAGTCGAGTAAGTTTATGTGTGTATTATTTGGACAAATATTATTACCCTTGTCATAAATAGTGGATACAAACACTCCACGACTTGCCTTTTCTAGTGCAAATATTACGTCAAATTGCAAATTAGTCAGTTCACTAAATCCCACAAAATAAAAATATGTATTTTTGTAATCAATGCGTTTGGTTAGTTCACAAAATAGTCGTAGTCTATTGAAACTATCCGTAAACTCTCCCTGCAAATACTCTTCATAATATTCATAAATTTTAGCAATGTCATCTAGTTTACTATTTAACATATCACTAGACGTTTTTTCTTTGATCATTGCAGGGGTCACATTGCAACTCTTAAATTGTGCAATTGTGTCATAAATGCTACTTGCACCATTTTTTTGTTTTGCAAATACACTAAATTCATCACTATGTGATTGTATAATAGAACGCACTATTGCAATGCCACCTGCTTTTGACAAAACAGTTTTGCTCATATTATTCTCATCAATCACTTTGTTTGCTAGTCGTGATAACGTTGTCACATCAACATCAAAAAGACTATCAGCACCCAAAACATCAAAAATGATATTTTGAATATTCTGATTCATTCTATCTGGTGTCAAGACAATGTGATTTACACCCTGGCTACGCTTTATTGATTTTAGTGTCTCAATGGTAGCATTATAAATGTGTTTATCATAAAAAATTTGTAGCATATTTTTCCCTTACACACTATTGTAACAAAATATGCTAAAAATGTAAAAATATAATATAAATAATATAAATATAAAATATTTTTGTCACAACTTGCATGACAATTCTTTTGATTTATAAGTTTGAAGTTCGTCTTTCAATTCTTTCACAATTTTTTTGTATTTTTCTTCTACTTGCAAAGTTGTATTTTTGACAGCCAATTTTACAAGTCCACACGTCAAATCCATAAGGTCTTCTATTGATAATAATTCGTTATGTGGAAATTCGATTATAGTTGCTTGTTTTTTGTAATACATTTTTCTTGCTTGATAAATACTAATATTGTTTAGTACTGCATAATTTTTTATGGCAACGGTCACGCTGTCCCCTGCCTTTTTAGACTTTTCTACCCACTCGTGTATATCCATATATCCTCCATACACAATTATTGACAATGGCGCATGGTCTATATTCATATCAATTGTCATATATATAACAAGTAGGAGATTTTATGAAAAACATAATTCATTTTAGAGCAGATTACGACACAATAATACATATAGATGGTCAAATGGCTGGCATTTGCAACAAAGAAAATTGTGTTGATATCATACCTCAAAAAGACAAAATGTATGTCACATTCTCAACTCCCAACATGTTGTCACAAGCAATGTGTTTTTACGACCTATGCAACACTCCATGTTGTGATAACGAATATATTGAGTGCATACCTTATATGAATAGACATTATGACTGTTACTATCATCCAATACGTTATCGTGACAGATGTATGGAAAAAATTCTTTATAGTATTATAATTGGCAAGTTGTTTATAAGCATAATAGGCAAAGACAAAAACTGTGTGTCCACCCTTTCTATCTTTGATAATAATCATCCAAAATTTTCTTATGATATTGCTCCTTATGATGATATCGAGTGTAGTTTGTTTGGAAAAACTCTTGTATGCATATCAAAAAAAGATAACAAATATCATTTTATGTGTATAGACACAAACGACTACACTATCAAGCAAAACTATATCTGCGACCATATAAATGTGCAAAAAAATATTATTCGCACACTACAATATTTAGATGATTTGGTGGGGCAAGGTATTGTGTGCAATTATGACACAACCTCCAACATGGAATGTGAGTCTTATCCAATATATCGCAATAAAAAAGCATATGATGTGACAGATAATCAACTTGTCCCATACGCACTTTTGATGTGCATAAAAGCTGATAATATAAAACATGCAAAAAGTCTGCTTGCCCCACAAATAGCTAATGCTAGTGATGACAAACTAAAAGAATATTTTGGCAAAATACAGTCTATTTTTCCCGACCCATATACACAAAATAAAAACCACTTCTATTACACAATAAAAAATGAGAAATATCAAAAATACGATTTCACTGTTGAAAACAATAAAATACTAGATATCAATGAAATTGTTTAATTTGTTTTACAATTGGTATAATATAATAGTACAATAAATATATCAATATTTATTGGAGAATAATATGACAGTACTAATTATATGTTTATGTGTGCTCGCCGTTTTGATATTTGCTGTACTTGTATCACGTAATAAAATATATCGTGTTTACGCAAAATATAGCAAAGTACAAAACACAGCAGAAATGACAGGAAGCGACCTTGCAATATATTACAAACAAGTATATGATATGGACTATTTGTCATTAGCGCACAGCGAAGTGCCATTAAGTGATTGTTATGTGCCAAAAAAGAAACTTTTGGTAATGAGTGACGAAGTTGCATATAATACTAGCGTTGCAAGTCTGGGTATTGTCTCACACGAATTTGGACATGCATTGCAACACAAAACAAATAATCAACTTTTTCATCTCACTTATATATTACAAAAAATCACTCGCATTACTAATTTGTTTATCATACCATTGTTTATAGTCGGCATGATTATGACACTATTCAATTTGCACTATTATAACATTGGCGAGATTTGTTTGTATGTTAGTATATCACTCTTTATTTTTCATATTGCGTTAAAACTAGCAACAATACCACTCGAATATAATGCAAGTGACCGTGCCCTAAAAATGCTTATTGATAATAAATTGGTGTCAAATAGAGAACTTGGTAGCATCAAAAAATTGTTGAAGGCGGCTGCCCTTACTTATGTCGCTGGATTATTTAGCGGATTTATAATTTTGCCAAAAAAATTAAAGAAATTTTTTGTAGCACCATTTAGCAAAAAAAATTGAGGTAAAATATGTTATATTGGGAATATTATGTACTTGGCATAATACTATTGCCTGCAATATTGCTTGCAATATATGCGCAATCCAGAGTGCAATCTACTTATTCGAAATACAGCAAAGTCCACAGCAAAGGCAATTTGACTGCAATGCAAATTGCGCGTGCAGTACTTGATAGTGCAGGACTAAAACAAGTCGCAATTCAACAAACTAGTGGTCATTTGACTGACAACTACAATCCAAAAACAGACATTGTTTCCCTTTCGAGCGATGTCATAAATAGCACAAGTGTTGCGGCAATTGGCATTGCTTGTCACGAAGTTGGACATGCAATACAACATCATACAAATTATGCACCGGCCAAACTTAGGAATATAATCGTTCCTATTTGCAATTTTTCTTCTGTTGTACTTTGGCCACTGATTGTTATTGGATTATTATTCAATTTTGTATTTATACCTAACAGCATCATAGGTTCAATATTCTTATGGGCAGGAGTAGTTTTCTTTGGTAGTGCAGTATTATTTAATGTGTTCACATTATTTAGTGAATATAATGCAAGCAATCGTGCAATAAGAATACTTGAAGGTGGAGAATTTTTGGACCAAGAAGAATTATCGGGTGCAAAAGCCGTACTAAAAGCAGCAGCACTCACATATCTTGCCGCCCTACTAGTATCCATTCTTGAACTAGCAAGATTTTTGATTGTTATTTTGTCAAATAGCAGACGAGAATAATTTGAATGAAAAACTCATTAAAAAAACGCTACAAATTGTAGCGTTTATTTTATTTCATACCAAGCACGTTGACCATTACTTTGACAACTACTGTTGGATGTAACTTTACCTTTGCAACATATGTGCCCAAATCTTTGATATTTGGCAATTCAATTTTCTTTTTATCAACGATTAGTCCCAATCTCTTTTCTATATCACTCGCCACTTCTTTACTTGTGACACTGCCAAATATTTTGCCATTTGCACCACACTTTACTTCGACATTACATACAAAATCTTTCAATTTGTTTCCACTTTCTACGGCCCTCAACCTTTCTTGTTCAGCATGATAATTTTTGCTATCGTTTGCATTTTTTGCTTCCTGTAATGCACCTGTTGTGCCAGCCTTGGCAAGTTTGTTTGGAAATAGATAATTTGTTGCGTATCCACTCGACACTTCAACAACTTGTCCTGCTTTACCTGTTCCCTTTATATCTTTTAGTAATACTACTTTCATATTTGCTCCTCATAATTATAGTATATATTTATTATACTTTTGTCAAATGAGTTATAAACAATCGCATATTTTGTTTATTTTTACCAATAATAAATTTAAGGAGAAAGTTATGGATTTGAAATGTAAAGAGTTGTATTGTACTCACAACAACAACTATGCGTGTATGGCAAAGAGAATCAATGTGGACTATAAAGCAAATTGTAAGACATACAAAATTGACCCACAAAAAGAAATACAAGATGCGAGCAAAAATATGTTTGAGGTGGCGCCAGATGTACACCCATATAGGCACAACAAAGATGTCAATATTAGATGCAATTGCAAATGTCTATTTAATGATAAAGGCAATTGCAAAGCAAATGGAATAACAGTATCTGGCAAAAGAAACTGCGCTTGTTGTCTAACGGTAATTGAAAAATAAATAGTTAAATTGCTATTTATTCACTAAATATTAATAGCAATTATCGTATGTTATAAATAAAGATTACAATTAACAAATGTAAAAAAGACTGTTTTACCAGTCTTTTTTGTTATAATAATCAATATTTTTTATTATTCATTTATCCATGATGGAGCGATTATATCTTGCGAAGTCTTTGTAATATTCATTGTGGTTGTGATAAATGAATATTCCTGACCATCAAAACCAAGAGCCTTTATTGACATATTTAGTCCCAAAATTTGATTGTTATTGTCAAATGTTAGTATCAAGTCAGCACTGCCCTCATTTTTGTTTTGTTGCAAATACTCACCTTCTCCAAATAGTCCTTCAGCACCTAATCCCAATTCAGCAGATTTTGCCATAACATAATCTACATATCTAGGCATGCTGATATCCATTGTCAAAGTGTATCCATTATCATTATTTGTTTTGACTACCTCGTCTTCGTAGATAGTGTCCCACGCATCATCAATAAACAATAAATCAATATAAACACAATCAAAAGACTGCAAAATCACGCCAAAATAAGAACTATCAAAAGTTTCTGTCTCTATTTGAGAATTATATCTAGAATAGGCATACTCGCCATTATAATATTCATCAAATACATTGCCTTCATTCAATAAATATTTTGTCCAATTCTCTCCTGTACGCTCAACAAGACCAGATATTGTTGTACCATAACCGAAATTTCCTTGTATTTGTATCTCGGCCTTATTCAATTTCACAAAAATATTTCTATTGCCTTCATTAACATTTGCAAGCAACACTTTTGCTGTTTGACTATTGTTCATAGCAAGTGAATTGACAACGATATCTTTCGCCTCATTTAGAGTCAAGACATCAGTATTTTTCTTACCGCCACATCCCAAAAGTAAAAAACTAAAACTAAATATTGCAACCAACATTGCAACTATACTAAAACTTATTTTTTTAGCTTTCATTATTGTCTCCTTATTTGAATAATAACATTTTTTATTTCCCATGTAAAGGAATATTATGCCTTACAAATGCACAAAAATAATGTCAAATAAAAAGTCACTTATAAGACTTTGTTTTTTCACAACAAAAAAAAGTACGACCAGCGAAGGCGTACTTTTTTCTTTCCAATTCATAGCAAGTCATATAACAGACTAACTTACCTATTCTTTCTTATTGTAAGTTAGATTTTCTTAGGTTTCTTGTTTTTAGTTTTCTCTT